>JAIFLR010000101.1 GCA_020048985.1 Halobacteriovorax sp.
GTATTTTCCCTATTGCCACTCACGGAACTCGGGCCAGCAAAAAGGCCGTCACAGTCAAGGAAGCGCTTAAAAATTTAAAATCAAAAGATGGTCAGTTTTACAACCATGACGTCCACTTGGCAGAAGTCAAAAAAAGAGAAGACCGCGAACGCTTAAAGTTTATTCCTGCTGGTTGCGGGATTCGCTATCAGTCTGATGAAAAAGAATACCTTCCAAAAAAATTGTGGTTTGGTGTTGATTGGAAAAATTTACGTGAAAATCGTTTCAGACAAACACGCCTTCAGCGTTTGCCGTTGAATGAACCTTCTCCAACTATCCTCACTGCCCGCACCAGTTATTATCATCCAGTTGCTCCAAGATATTTAACTCCTAGAGAAGCAGCCGCTTGTCAGAGTTTTCCGAATGATTTTATTTTTCACGGCTCCCAGACCGCGGTTTTTCGCCAGATTGGTAATGCGGTTCCACCACTTCTTGCTCGGGCGTTAGGAGAAACAATTAAGCAGCTTACTTTCAAGAAAGGTAAGAATATGAAAAAAGACATCAATTCGATTGTTGGTAAAAACGCATTCCATTACCACGAACCAACTTACCTCTAGGAAGTTATGGATACCTTTAAGAAGATTTTTAGTTACCGAATGCTCATTATGCTTCTTATGGGGTACTGTGCCGGACTTCCGCTTTTATTAACGGGCGGGACACTTCAGGCCTGGATGACGGATGAAAAAGTCGACCTTACCGCCATCGGTTTAGTTTCTTTAATCGGTATGCCTTATGTTCTTAAATTTCTTTGGGCACCATTTTTAGATCGTTTTCAAATACCTTTCTTTGGAAGAAGAAGAGGTTGGATGATCGTTTTTCAAATTCTAATCGTTGGTTCAATTTTTGGGCTCTCCCTGACAAATCCCAAGACCGACTTGATGATGGTTATTGGTTGGGCCTTTTTGATCGCTTTATTTTCAGCTTCTCAGGACGTGGTGCTGGATGCTTACCGCCGGGAAATTATGCCTGATGAAGAGCTGGGTCTTGCTTCTTCGTTGTATGTAAATGGTTACCGATTGGCGATGTTGGTTTCTGGTGCCTTTGCACTTTATCTTGCCGATCACAATGCGTGGAAAAGTGTTTATCAGTACATGGCACTTTTAATGGTGCCAGCAATTCTTTTTACTTTCATTTCACCTAAAGAAACCCATCACATTAAAATTCCTTCAAATATGAAGGAAGCTGTTTTTGGCCCACTCAAAGAATTCTTCTCTCGCAAAGGCGCCTGGGTCATGCTCCTTTTTATTCTTTTGTATAAAGTAGGGGACAGCATGGCAGCAAACATGACTACTCCTTTTATTTTACAGATGGGTTATTCCAAAACGGATATGGCAACCGTCGCTAAAACGATTGGACTATTTGCCACTATGCTTGGTGGTCTCGCCGGGGGCATATTGATGCTCAGATATAATATGAAATGGTCACTAGTTTGTTTTGGCATTCTTCAGGCGGTCTCGACACTCGGATTTTCTTTTCTCCCTTCACTTCCAGTTGCCTGGGGCTCCCTTGCTCTCGTCATTGGTGTTGAAAATATCGCTTCTGGAATGGGGACTGCTGCTTATGCGGCTTACATGGCGTCATTAACGAATAAACAGTTCACAGCAACCCAGTATGCTCTGCTTACAGCTTTGATGGGAATTCCCCGAGTAATTCTGGCCTCACCAACAGGCAAGATGGCAGAAGTGATGGGATGGGAAATGTTCTTTGTGGTTTGTACAGTGGTTGCAATACCGGGACTCTTGTTACTTATTCCGGTTTTCAAACTAGATAAACCAGCGCAGTCCGCAGTGTAGCTGATGGAGAATCTCCTCATTGGCCTCTTTGGCCTCTGGGGTAGTACTCAGTTTCTTCATTTCCTTAGCTACATCACATGCATTCATCGTCTTCTTTCTACCATTTTCATAGTAGTTGTATTTTTCCTGTGCATTTTTATTAAGCAATTTTCTCACAATAGAGGGATTGTTTCCTTTGATTGACCAGATTAAAGCTGAGAGTCCCTTATCATCAAGGGTGTTTGGATTGACGTTTTCTTTTAACATGAGAGCAACAAAATCATCATAATCTTGTTTAACCGCCTCAATGAGTGGTGTGATGTCAGCACCTGCAGGTCCATCTAAATCCACTCCATACGCCATCAGAAGATGTGTCATGCTCAGAGCTTTATCGTGAGGATGGGATCTCATGGTCAGGACATAAAAATTCAGATCTTTGTATTCGTGTGCAACAGCAGGATATTTAGTGAAAAGTTGGTTCAGGCTTTCTACGTGACCAAGGCTTATGAGATTTCTCACATCTAGTTTGATCGGAAGCCCGACACTCGATTGAGTCAAACTTCTCAGAAGATCGATCACTTTATTGAGCTTGTAGGATTCAGCAAGCTTGAAGGCCGTTTGATCGTTGTTATTGGTGATATCGATATTGGCCCGACTATTAATTAAGTAGAGTGCAATTTCCTCACGATTATTGAGAATCGCCAGATGCAGGGCCGTATTACCATTGATGTCTTTGGCGTCAGGTTTGGAGCCCAATGAAACAAGCAGCCTTACCAGATGTTCATATCCAAGTTTGGCCGCCACCATGAGTGGGGTCTCTTTAAGGCTATTTGTTCTGAAGAGGCTGGCGTTGTTTTCAAATAGCAGTTCAGTGAATTGATAAAGATCTTTTTTCACGGCTGAGGTCATCAGCGTCTCACCATTTTCTAATATTTTATCAAGATCCACTTGCGACTTTCTTTCCAGAAGTGTTCTCATCTTGGCGATGTCGTTGGCTTCAATGGCTTCCAAAAGTTCTTTATGAGTCTCTTCTAATTCACTTGATTGAGATCCCTTGAAGACATCATCTTTTGGCCTTGGAGCTTCTTCCTGGGCTTTTTTCCCACAGGAACACAGGCCTAAGGCCATCATGATCGTGAGCATGGTTGGTAGAACTTTAAACTTCATTTACTGATTATTGGTCAGGGAGCTTCTCAGCGGTAATAAAAGGCGGAATCTGGGAAATATTTACAGAAATGGGCAAAAAAAAGGGGTCCCGAAGGACCCCAACTTATTGAAAACTAGTACATTATGTGTGGGTTCTGTTTAGACATTCTAAGCAGCTTTTGGAACTGAGCGTTCTTCAATTGCTCAAGTCTTAGGAAAAGGATGAAGCCTGCTCCATGACCTTGATCGTCTGAAGACACTGCTCCTAGAAGACCAATGTTTTTGTTATTGATAACAACATTCCAGTATCCACCAAAGCCATTTGTATTCCATCCAAGTGGGATGTAGAAACCAAATAGACTCTTGTGAAAGTAGAATGACATATCAAGAAGTTCTGTATCTGCACGCAGAGATCCTTCTAGAGTACCGCCCGGGATACCTGGAATTGGACGACCGTCTGGAAGAGTATTGCCGTCACCGATACCAATGTTCATATCTTTAAGATCATCAACATCTAGATAGAACACTACCAAAGTTCCACCATCTTCAAGATTGGGAGAAACTTCAAAGTATGAAGCTTTTGTTTTAGGTATAGGCACTTTTGCACCAATATTTAAATTGGCCTTAAGAAGTTTAACTGTGACCATAACTTTTCCATCCATAAGATTAAAAAGTGGGCCTTTTACTCCAGGAATTTCTGGAAGCTTCGGTTCTTTACCACAGCTCGTAGCAAGAAGAAGGGCCATAGTCAGGAACATCATTTTGAAATTCAAAAGCCATTTTTTCATAAATCATCCTTATTGGTTAGCTAACAAGAAGCCAATGCACAAAATTGTAGTTGAGCTTTAAGTTTACGCAATATAGGCATAAAATGTCTAAGACATATGCAGCATTTTTAGCGATAATTCCCCAATGAAATTCGATGGAACGCTTTCAAAGATGGTTTCTTACCCAGACTTACCTATAAAGTATCAATTGATGCTTGGCGAGGTGCGTTTTGATATCAGTAAACTGATTGGTTCTCAGGTGAAACTCAAATACTCTGGTAAAATCTTTTGTGGGAATTGTGGAAAAAAAACCAAGAAATCCTACGGGCAAGGGTACTGCTTTCCATGCACCATGAAGCTCGCTCAATGCGATCTGTGCATCATGAAACCTGAAACCTGCCACTACGACAAAGGCACATGCCGAGAACCCGCTTGGGGAGAAGAGCATTGCATGAAACCGCATGTGGTTTATTTAGCTAACTCCTCAGGCCTCAAAGTAGGAATCACCAGACGCACTCAAGTTCCAACCAGATGGATTGACCAAGGGGCAACTCAGGCATTACCAATCATCGAAGTCCAAAAGAGGCTAACTTCCGGTTTGATTGAAGTCCTTTTTAAAAAACATATTTCTGATAAAACTGACTGGCGCAAGATGCTCAAGGGGAGTGCTGAAGAAATTAATCTCCTTGAATGGAAAGAAAAACTTCTGAACTTGGTGAGTGAAGATCTTAAAGGTCATGAGTACAAAATTCTTAATGAACCTGAGCATAAATTCAGTTATCCCGTCTCGGTTTATCCAGAGAAGGTTTCATCATTCAATCTGGATAAAGTTCCTGAAATTGAATCTAAATTAATTGGCATTAAAGGGCAGTACCTCATATTTGAATCTGGAGTTTTAAACGTCAGGTCTCACAGTGGATATGAAGTTACAATTGAGGGGGAGTCATGCAACTAGCGCAACCAAAAACGATTTTTCTTAAAGATTATAAGAAGTCACCATTTACTATTGATACGATTAATCTGACCATCGATATTTTTAACGATGTCACTCACGTGACATCTACCATGAGAATCTTGAAGTCAGATGAATTCAAGGGCAAGAATGTTAATTTAGAATTGAATGGTGAAAGTTTTATTCTCAAATCAATCAAACTCAATGGAGAGGCTCTAACTTCAGAGAAATTTCAGGTATCCTCCGATAAATTGGTCGTTTTGAATGTGGCCTTGGATGACTTCATTCTGGAGATTCAAAATGATATCAATCCTGAAACCAATAAGGCCTGCGAAGGTTTTTATCAGTCTGGGGATCAATTTTGTACCCAGTGTGAACCGGAAGGGTTCCGTAAAATTACTTATTTCATTGATCGCCCAGATGTGATGGCCAAGTTCAAAACTCGCATGACGAGTGATAAAACCATATTTCCATTTCTTCTTTCTAACGGAAATAGAGTCGCCACTGGTGACCTACCTGAAGGCAGACACTTCATGGAATGGGAAGATCCTTTCAGAAAGCCTAGCTATCTGTTTGCAATGGTTGCAGGAGATTTTGATGTCGCCCGTGATTCATTTATCACAATGAAAGGAAGAAAGATTGATCTTGAGATTTATGTTGATAAAGGAAATCTGAAGAAAACAGCACATGCTATGCACTCTCTTAAAAATTCCATGAAATGGGATGAGGATACTTTTGGTTTAGAGTACGATTTAAATATTTATATGATTGTTGCCGTAGATTCCTTCAATATGGGCGCTATGGAGAACAAAGGGTTAAATATCTTTAACTCTACTTACACTCTGGCCGATGAGAAAAGTGCCACTGACCATGACTTTCAAAATATCGAAGGGGTTATTGGACACGAATATTTTCACAACTGGACGGGAAACCGCGTGACGTGCAGAGATTGGTTTCAGCTTACCCTCAAAGAGGGACTGACTGTTTACCGTGACCAGGAATTTTCTTCTGATCTCCTCTCCCGTGCTGTAAAACGCCTAGAAGACGTCAGGGCTCTCAAAGAACTTCAGTTTGCTGAAGATGCGGGGCCTCTTAGTCATCCGATTCGCCCTTCTAGTTATATTGAGATTAATAATTTCTACACCCGCACCATCTATGAAAAAGGGGCGGAAGTCATACGTATGATTGAGACCATGATCGGCAAACAAAATTTCCGCAAAGGCATGGATAAATACTTTGAACTCTTTGATGGCAAGGCCGTCACCACAGAAGATTTTGTTCACGCTATGGAGCTTGCTAGTGGCAAGAACCTTTCCCAATTCAAGAACTGGTATTCCCGTCCAGGCACTCCCACATTAAAAATTAATACAGAGTTTTCAGGCGGAGAGTTGAAGATACAAATTGATCAGAAATATCCCGCGACAAATTTGCCAGTTAATGAGGGGAATGTTCTTCATATGCCATTCCATATCGCTTTCCTAGGCTCCGATGGAAAGCTTGTTGAACAGTCCCTTGAGCTCACCAAACTAAGTGAAACATTTTCTTTTAAAATGCTCGAGAAGCCGATCCTGACACTAAACAGAAATTTTACTGCTCCAGTGGTCATTGATTTTCCCTATGCTTTTTCTGAACTCTTGCAAATAATGAGTCATGAGACAGATGCCTATTGTAAGTATGAAGCTACTCAGCAGGTGTATGAAACACTTCTCAAAGAAGATTTAAAACTTTTGACTGAATCTGGGATTTTAAACCCTGAATTAAGTTTAGACTTTAAAGGTGCTTTGGAAAAACTTCTTAACGACGAGACAATTGATCATTCCTTCAAGTCTTATCTTTTAACTCTTCCATCTGAAAATACTCTTGCTCAAGAAAATTTGGCTCCCGATTTTGATGCCATCAGTTTGGTTAGAAACAACTTACAAAAAAAATTGGGTCTTACGTTCCAAAGCTGGTTTCTAGGTGTTCATGAAAAACTTTCTGCACCACAACCCTTTGAACTTACCCCAAAGGCTTATGGAATCAGGGCGCTGAAGAATCAGTGTCTCATTTTTCTTGCTGCTTCCATGACTGAGTTGGGTCTTAAGAAGCTGGAAGTCCATTATAAAAACGCCACAAATATGACTGAGGAGGCCCAGGCCTTGACCGAATATATTAAAATTGGTGTTGGGCTTGATCATTTTGCAGTCAAAGGTTTTTATGAGAAGTGGAAACATGATTCACTGGTGATGCTTAAGTGGTTTTCCGCTCTGGCTGCTCATTCACCTAAGAGTGAAGCGCTGGCGCGTATTGAGATTCTTGAAAAGGATGTTTTATTCCTAAAAGACGTTCCTAACTACCTTAGGTCTTTGTACCTTACATTTGCGAAATCCAACTTGGATGCGTTTCATGCCAAAGACGGAAGTGGGTACCAATTTTTGGCAGATAGAATAAAAATGATTGATGGATTTAATCCACAAGTGGCTTCTCGGGCCTCAACGTCTTTTTCGTTGATTAACCGGCTGGATCCAGAACGTAAGGAAGGCATGCAAAAGGCCCTCAAAAAAATCATGGAAGGAAGCCCTTCCCGCGATACTTTTGAAGTGGTCTCGAAGTACCTTGCTTAGTGGCGGCGGCGCTTACTGACTGGCACTGGCTGATACACCA
The DNA here is from genome assembly GCA_020048985.1 of Halobacteriovorax sp. Lineage (GTDB taxonomy): Bacteria > Bdellovibrionota > Bacteriovoracia > Bacteriovoracales > Bacteriovoracaceae > Peredibacter. Next base: position 7,320 of record JAIFLR010000101.1, read on the forward strand.
TGCTGCGAGAGCGAAAGCTCAGTGCTGAGTAACAGGCAATGGCAAATGTGGCAGCAAGAATAAGGTAATGCATGGGATTCTCCTCCCTAAAAGGGTAACTTCGTATCGGGTTACCCTGTTAAAATAATTATGCCTTATAACGTAAAAGACATTGATTTTTTCTCCTCAAAATCCAACAAATCGACTACACTCAGAGAGGAAATCAATAAATTCAAGTCCTTAAGGATGGAACAGGCCCATGCTAGACTCTCTATCGCTAAGACAAAAAGCACTACGGATAAACCTCGCCAAACGTTTTTATGGCACATTCGCTGAGATTGGTGCAGGCCAGGAAGTGGCCCGCTATTTTTTTCAGGCCGGTGGTGCTAGTGGTTCTATAGCTAAAACGATCTCTGCTTATGATATGACTTTTTCAGATCACATTTACGGCAAAGAAGACAATGGCCGTTATGTTTGTGAATCACGTCTTTTAAAAATGCTTGAAAAAGAATTCCAACTTTTGCAGGAACGACTGGCCGATACACGAGGCAAGAACCATCAGTTTTTTGCTTTTTCCAATACCGTTGCCGCTTTAAATTTTAGTCGCACCAATGAGGCCCACGGATGGATGGGAGTTCGCTTCCAGCACGCTCCAGGCAGTGAAGTATCTGAAGTCGTCATTCACGTTCGCATGCTTGATCCTCAAAACGTTCTTCAGCAAGATGCTTTGGGTATCATCGGTGTCAACTTGATGTACGCCTGTTTCTTTTTGCAGCATGATCCTGAAGCCTTTATCAATTCCCTGATGGATCATCTTGATGCTACTCGAATTGAAGTAAACTTCATTCGATTTGGTGGAGAGGTATTCAAAACTGTTGATAACCGTTTGATGAACTTGCATTTGCTTAAGCAAGGCATGACCCACGCAATTATGTTTGATGAGCAAGGCTCAGTGGTTTTACCGGCAGATCATTTGCATAAAAAAGATGTTCTAGTGGTTCGCGGATCTTTCAGACCGCCGACACTCGTGAGCTTGGACATGATTAAATCAGGTCTGGCGCATTTCGCAAAAAATATTGGAAAAAAAGAATCTGATATCGTTGCAGTTTCTGAGATTACTATCTCAACCATTAAAGACGAAGCAGGTGCTGTTACTAAAGAAGATTTTCTAGCCCGAGTGGATCTCATTTGTGCTTTGGGAATCAAAACCCTTATCACCAACTATCCTCAGTACTATAAACTCGCCAACTACTTTGCACGGATGAGTGTTCCTAATTTAGGTCTGGTCTTGGGGATTTATAACTTTCAGCAAGTGTTTACAGTAAATGAATATTCCAATGTCGAAGGGGGAATCCTTTCAGCACTTGGGCAACTTTTTAGAGATAACGTGAGAGTTTACATCTACCCTTATAAATCTGAAAAAGGCGCTGTGGAGTCTTTGGATAACTTAAATGTGCCAAGCAATTTTCAGCATGTTTTTGAACATCTTAAAGAGAACGGCAAAGTAGTAGATGTTGATAAGCCGAATAAAGATATTCTCCACATTTACTCATCAAAAGTTCTTCAGATGATTGTTAAAAACGAGCCTGGTTGGGAAAAAATGGTCCCTCCATCTGTCGCAAAAGAAATTAATGAAAAGTGTCTCTTCGGACACCCATGTTTTATTGAGGCCAAAAACGTATGAAACTACTTCTCCTTTTAATCGTTGTCTCTTGTTCTTCCTTTAATGAAGGAAAATATAAAAAAGAATTTCATTTGGAAGATTATGTTTCTGCTATGGCGCCCGATGTGGTCCATGCGATGTTGACTAAAAAAATGACTAAGTGTTATCAGCAATCAGACTATCCGTCTTACCGGAAAACTGTTTCAGCTTTTGACCAATCTTCCCAAACAGGATCCATTTCTTACGTGACTGATACTCAATCCCTGGGACCAAAACCATTGGTGCTAGTGGAAGTGTCTAAAGACACTGCCGGGTCTATCGTAAAGATATATTCCAAAGGGGATGTCTTCAAACCTGCAACCATTTATAGTCACCAGATTCACAAATGGTTGGATGGAAAAAAAGTCGACTGCGACAGCCACGGCGAAATCTAGGGCGTGTAGTACTTCTTTAAAAGCTCATCCACGATAATTTTGTAGCCGCTTCCGAGGTTAACTTTCTTAATCAGCTGGTAGTTAACTTCAAGCTTCATATCAGTGTTTTTGTATTCATAAATAGATTTGCGCCATCCTTGCTCCAGACCAAAGATCAAAGAGTCGGGATGCTTATCTACAGATTCTCCCACCCACTTAGATGCTTTTACCGACGCCATTTTTTTATCCCAATTGGCCCCAACTGAGAGTTCAAAACTTAAAGTTCGCTCAGTTAAGTCAGGTCGCGCTTTATTAGGGGTAAACACTTCGTCGATTTCGACTTCGTCTTTGGCAAAATTGATGGTGATGGTCCCTTTAACTTTTCCGGCCTTTTCAGCATCAAGTTTGACCGAATAGGCATGAATCGGATGATTCCAAACACCTTCATTTGGTTCCATGTCGGCCACGACAACCTTTTTATCTTTCTTTATGTGTTTCTCAAAAGCAATGATCAGGTCATGAGGAAGGGGATCGGCCTTGATTGCCGGAGTATTGTCGGGAGCATAATCTCTGTAGGCATTTCCCAGAACCATATCATTAGGCACGAAAAACTGGGCACCGTTGTAGATAGCGGCCAGGATTCCTTTGATGTCGGCGGAAGAAAAAGTGATGCCATCAATGGTTTTAGTCACTGTGGGTTCAGCATAATCCATGTTTGAAAGTGACCAACCGGTGCATTTTCCAGCAAAACCGCTGGCCTCGTAGTGTCGATGCTCTGGGCCTGTGATGTAGTGAATTTTAAGTTCGTTGTTTGTCGCTCGTGAGTACATACTGACGGCCGATCCTTCCGCATATACGGCATCCACCTGTTTTTTTACCCATAGGTCAAACTTCATCATAGGAGAAAGTGAAGCGCCATTATTTTTGAGATGGCTTTGGATCAGTTTTTTACAGGCAGCAGTTGTGGCCGAGATACAGTTATCAAATTGAGCTGCCTCGGCTACTGTGAAGGTCTTTCTTGCCTGATGATCATCCCATCCAAGTGCGAGTTCACCTCCGCGCATGGTCCACCAGTGGCCACCCCAGCTGAGCTTTTCGGCTCTACCTGAAAGGGTCGATTGCCCAAAAGAAGTGGAAATAAAGAGGGAAGTGATGAGGAGGGAAGTTGTTGTTTTCATATGGCCAGTTGTACGTCAAAACCGATAATTGATCCATAGCGTCATATAAAATTTTCAAAAACCTCCACCCCAAGTGCCATTAAGCCTAGCATGAGTATATGAAAAATAAACTAATCCAGACCCTTGTAAGTCTATCCCTATTGTCCAGTGTGAGCTGCGGAAAAGCCGTTCAAAAAGTGGCCAATGACATTACTAAGAAGACCGGTGAGCAACTCGCTTGCGGTGGGGCACAGGCACTAGGCGCCATTCCTGCCTCGTTGGCAGCAGACTATGACATTAAGATTTATCACAAAACAGTTGAGAAGGTGATGGCCGATATCCGTCCCATCAAAGACCTTGAAGCAAAAGATTTCTGGACCTCTCTTTCTGAAGAATCAAGAGATGCGCTTAATTTTGAATTAAACACCATGCTTAGGGCAAAGAGCACAAAAAACGCTCAAGCCGTTTATCAAGGAACTGCGTATTTCTTCACCAACGTGAAAGATGCCTTCATGAAAAACACTGATTATAAACTTAGAGATGGTAATGGCTTTCTCTTTTCTTTTGTCGTTCGCGCTCAAAAAACGAATCAAACAGTTTTGATTAATTACAAGTGTGGAAGCCATGAAAAAACAGATCTGAGCGCCATTAAGATCGGCCCGGAAGTTCTTCTCGAATCTGAGACTAAAGAAATTTATGAATGCCAAACTCTCACTAAATCCATGAGACTAGTGGAAGTTCGGGATACATTGTTTGTGAATTTAGGAAAAACTCTTTACCGGTTGCCATTAAAGGAATTAAAGAAAAAAGATAACAAAAGAAGGCTCGAACTGGCCTTAGAATCTCGGGAAGTTAATTTTAAAATTAATATCAAAAAGAATAAAGACCTCTCAATTAGAAACTCGGCAGGGAAAAGATCAGGTATTGAGCTCGTAGCTCCCGAGTACGCTATTGATGAAGAGGGAGTTTGCAGCTCTCTAATGCATTCCTTCGAGGCTTAGGAGTTTCTTTTTCATCGTAAGGCCGTGGGCAAATCCACCCAAATCATTTGAACCAACCACTCGGTGGCAGGGATAAATCAGCATAAACGGATTTTTTCCACAGGCAGACCCAATCGCCTGATAGGCGCGAGACTTCATGGCCTGTGCCAGATCCTTGTAGGAAGCCACTTTCCCATAAGGGATTTTCTTCATTTGTTTTAAAACATTCAATTGAAATTCAGTCAGTCCGCTTAAGTCGAGTTTGATGGCAAAACTTTTAGATTCTCCACTTAAATATTTTTTTAGCTCGCTGTAACACTGCTCAAAAAAAGGGCTAAGTGCTGTTGGGGCCTGGCGTCTCACCACATCTATGGACTTAAGGGTCTTTCCATCAAGGCTAGTGAGTTTAAGTGTCCCAACAATAGGTAGTTCTGGGAGAATCGCAAATTGTTCTTTCATGGTTTTGAGCCTATCATATTCAGATATGAATGTCTTTGTGTCCCCCTTTAATAATCCTTTTATCAATCTCGCCTTGGAGGATCATTTCCTCAGAGGTGGGGCCGATTTACCTCTGGCCTTCTTTTATGTTAACCGTCCCTGCGTGGTGCTAGGCCGCTTTCAAAATCCCTGGTTAGAATGTAATCTGCCCTATTTGGTAGAGAATGATATCTGGCTAGTGCGACGTCAAAGTGGTGGGGGATGTGTTTTTCATGACGAGGGGAATTTAAATTACTGTTTCATCTATCCAGAGGGAATGATTAATCGCAGTCGAGGAGTGGAACTTCTAAAACACGCTCTGATGAAAGCTGATATCCACTTGGAAATATCACCACGCCACGACTTGTGGTTGGATGGGAAAAAGATTTCAGGATCAGCATTCAAACAAACTAAAGACGCTTCTTTTCATCACGGAACCTTTCTTATTTCTTCCGACCTTAATAAATTAGAAGAAAGTCTAAAGCACACTGTTATTCCTAAAGAATCAAAGTCTATCGCTTCAGTCAGATCTAAAGTGATCTCGCTTCAGGAAAAGTTTCCTGGTGTCACGATTCAAGATGTTATTGAGCTTGTCACTCATGAACTTAAAACCATTACCAGGTCTTTGGACGGAACTCTTTTATCAACAACTGAAGTTCAGCAGAGTTTTGTACAGCTAACAAGTTGGGAGTGGCTTTGGGGAGAGACTCCGGCCTTCGAACTTGAAGGCGGGATGAAGGTCCATAAAGGATTAGTTAAAGAGCCTTTTCAAGGCCGCTTCACATTGGATCAGCTCACCAATCATCTTCCCACTGCGGAACTTAATAAACTATTCCCCGATTTCTCTCTTCAAGAAAAAAGTCGTCTGGAAGTTTTTTAATTATCCAGTGGTAAGCATGCCTGAAGCTATTCCGGTGACCGTGGCCCTCAGGAGTTTTTTATCTTTTCTTTGAATCGCAATAATCTGGATTAAATTGAGGGGATAGATGAGGGCCGACCTTAGATAAATGCTTTCTCCAAGCCAAGGCCTGAACCACAAGAGGTTGGTCTCGTCGGTAATTTCCAAAAAGGCTTTGAGTGTTTTACAAAACTCCGTATCCCATTCCTCAAATTCTTTTTCATCATTGGCCAGGATCTTGAGCTGCAGACTCCAGACGGAGAGTTCAACTTTTGCCAGACTGAACGCCAGCTGTTTTAAGAATACATTGATAAAGGAATCATTGGCTTGATAGAGACGCTTGATTTCATTTTTTTCGTTCGTGCTTAGTTGATCCCAGGCGCTTCCCAGTCCCCACCAGTTTAAAAAGAGGGCGCGGTTTTGAGTCCAGCAAAGTACCCACGGAATGGCCCGTAGATCCTGCACGCCTGAAAAGGATTTTCTTTTGCTGGGGCGAGAGCCGATTTTAAGTTCGTGCAAGTAGGGATACAGAGTCGCCCGTTTAATCAAATCCAGAAAATCTGGATTAGTGACTTTCCTTTCGTACTCAAGTCGGGTGAATTCGGACCACTTTTTCATGGCAGGAGATATTTTACTGTCTTTAAGCTTTTTAGTGTTTTGCACTTGGGCGATACGATTTATCTGGCTCAGAAAAATCTTGGGAGAGGAGAAAGTTCTGGAGATGACTTCACCTTGGATAGTCGCTTTATAGTTTGTGAGTGCGGTTTTCCCCATAGAAATCGCCTGCTCTTCAAAACTTCCGCCACCACGGGCGACGGATCCGCCGCTGCCATTGAAGAATAGTGTTTCCATTCCGGCCTGCTTGAGTTGCCTCTCTACCTTGGCCATCGCCTCTTTGATAGAAACGCGACTAGAGAGAACACCGGCCTGTTTGGATGAATCGGAGTAGCCCAGCATGATCTCGGCCCGATTCTCATGTCTAGATTCAATCATTTTTCGGTAGGCCGGCTCCGTTTTAAGAAACGCCACTGTCACTTCACCTGCCTGCAAGAGGTCTTCATGAGTTTCAAAAAGTGGCACGATCGGTAGAGCAGGTTTATTAAAGTGCCATTTGGTAATGGTCAAAGCCGCTTTGAGATGACTACTTGAATGGGTCATGCTGATGATGAAGGCCTGAACGTAGTAGCGGGCATTATCAGCACTTGAAAAATCTGAGATGAGTTTGACCATGCGGTTGATGGCAAAGTTTTTTCGTCCCGCGGCCGAAGCGGCGACACATTCTTCCAGCACATCACTGGATTCTCTGAGCTCCAGTGGGATAACCAAGGCCGGGAATAATTCGAAGAGACCAAAGATTTTTTTAGAAAAAGGTGAGTGGGCATCAGGATCATACGCCAAAAAGAAAATCACCAGCTGAGTTTTTAATTTTTTCACCAGCTCAAAATCATCAGCTCTGAGGACCTTGAGTCGCTTTATATGTTGTCTGATGATGCGTAATGAGGTGGTGGAATCCTTAGAATGCGTGCGAGAGAGCTCTAGCCATTCATTGATTTTAAATTCGAGATAATCCAGTAATTTTCCTCGGGAGAGTTCCAAAGACTGTTTCATGACTTTTTCATCGATACCCGGGTGGCCGTCTTTATCGCCACCAACCCATGTACGAAGTCTAAAGTTTTTGACCAGTGAAGGCTGATCCAAGACATTATCCAGCCAGTTTTTCTGAAGACAAATCTCGTAGAGATATTGTGCCTCATCACTTGGTCGGGGTTTGTGTTGTGGCGCAATTTCTGAATTTACGATTAAGGTCATGATGGAATGAATTCTTTCGTGACACTTATTCCAGGAGCTAGCGAGACTCTCTGCTAATAATTCCTGCAGGTGCTGAAGTAAAATGACGGTAGAGCGTGATCTTGATTCTGTCGGGTGGGCAGTGAGAACCCAAATAATTTTTTTATCAGAATGTATGTCGACGTCAATTTCTTTAGTACTCCAGCGCCACGCCCGGTAGGCATTCTCACATATGTTCATGATCTCCATCATCAGGGTAAAACCTTGAGTCAGTTGAAACAATTCAATTTGTGATAAACCCTCGAGCTGCTTGAGTTCTCGCTCCAGTTGTTTGATGGTGGGTTCTAGATCCTTGTCCCTTAACTTCACCATCCTCTGCCTAATGCTCATGAGTTTGGCGTGGATTTCAACCCCTACCTGAGTCTTAAAGCAGTCGCCCAGATCTTCCATCGATAGTCGGACGAGATGTTTTAGTTCGTTGGATAAATGTGATTCAGAGGCAGGAGGATTTTTCATGAAATCCTTTGGTTTGCTACTGGGTTTAGTGGGCCGCACAGGTCGAGCAACCTGATTTAGGGGCGGTCTGATCTTCAAAGGTCCAGTCCCCATAATTGGCATTCAAAAACATGCAGGCATCGGCCAGGGAGTCGAATTTTTCCTGAAAAGCTTCGTGGCTCTCGTTTTCTAGCACCGTGACATAATATTCCAATCGGTCTTCTTTAACTGATTCCGGGTCGGCCCCAAATGAGACCATGGCGATAAAGTCGCCTTTAAGGAAGCGAGAGTAGGTCCAATTTTTTGTATTTACGCTTAGCATATAACTCTATCCATTAATTAAATTCTTGTCTTATCCTGTGCATGAGTCTATAGTCTGACCACTTTTATGTAAATGCAATTTCCAGAGAGAGGATGTTATGGCAAAGGGACCACGAGTTATCGTTACTTTAGAGTGTACAGAAGCTAGAAAAGAAGGATCATCTCCTTCTCGTTATACAACTTCAAAAAACAAGAAAACGACTCCAGAAAGATTGGAAATGAAGAAGTACAATCCAAATCTTCGTCGTCACACTGTTCACAAAGAAATCAAGTAATCTGATTTCTAATCAGTTTATTATAAAAAAGGGACACTTTTAGTGTCCCTTTTTTTATTTGTGCGAAATAAAGAGTAAAAAAAGGGTCCCGAAGGACCCCTGAAGTATCGAATTAGAACTGGTAATTGTCGTAAGAAAATTTTCTGACTTCTCCCGCATGAAACTCCCCACCCCAACTCTTACAAGTATGGATACCCATGAACAACGTCCATATCTGAAAACAAAATTCGCCCTCACATCACATATAAAGGAATTCCTGGATCGACTCCTAAGGCATCTGCAAAAAGTATTTCAATTTCTCTAAGTGTAAACTTACTGTTTGATATACTCTGTCGAAAGCAAATACTCATGCCTCTTGCCCACACTTGTTCCGTCGTCAGCTCCTCCTTCGGAACCGAAAGAGATCGTATCTGGAGAGAGGTCAGTATCTACGTAAGCAATTGAATAAACTTTTTCTCCGGCCGTAATTGGTCCATCTTTTAGCATCGACATTGTGCAAGAGGTGTTTATCTGGTCATAAGTTGATCCTACAACTGGAGCTCCTTCCGATGTACATCGAATAATCTCATCAACAGCTTCTGTATCTGAAGTTAACAAGGTCATCTGAGTAGGACCAGTGAAAGTCGCGTCTATAGGAGTTGCTTCAGGCCAGAGTACTGGAATGTCAGTACCAATAGTAAAATTGTAGCTATTAGTAATTCTTAAAATTGCACTCACACATGACCCGTCATGGGAGGCGTATCTATATTCTGTATAGGTCACATTATAATTTGAAATGACTTGAGTCACGCGGTAATCACCATTTGATCCCCCGCTTGCAGTGCAAATATCCCAAGTTCCTTGCATTTTAGACAATGCAGTAGGAGTGGCAACGGTATTAGATTTACTCTCTTTCTTATTACAGGCGACTAGGCATAAAAGAATAATACTAATAATAATCGAATTTTTCATAATCAACCTTTGCTTACATCAGTTAGTGTTTCTAGATATAAGTTCGGCTTAAATGTAAAAAGGATTGAATCAAGAATTCTTTATCTTAGGGTCTAATTGTAAATGCTTGAAGATATGGGGAATAATCATTAAGCCCCGCAGATGGAGCGTATGCGTAGTGATAAATAAATGCATTCTTAGAAACATCAAACGAACTGTATACAGCAACTGATCCAAGGCCAGGATAGTCGGTTGCCGGATCTAGAGTTAGTGAATTGGAGCATGTATACATCCCAGAATCGATTCCGCATATAACATCTGGTGTTGCTTTTGCATAATCCACATTAGGCAAAATATTCACTGCACTCCCGCATGAGCTATCAACTTTGCGAGGGTCATTTCCAGCATCAGACAATAAATAGCTACCGTCAGAGAGAGGAGAAATTTGTGAATTTGAAGTACCTGGGCAAGTAATTAACGAAGGTGTCAGCCCCAAATCAAAATAGGCACCTCCTGCGCGAATAAACTGAGGCGTGAAAAGATTACCAGAAAACGAACTTGATACTGTTCCTATTGTTGGGGCAGTTAAAGGAGCACCAAGAAGAATGGACCCAACTTGAGTTCCTGATTGGTAAAATAAAGCAGATGCATTAACAAATATCCGGTTAATGCCAGTTAAATTATCTCTAATATGAGTATTATAAAAACCCGCATCCGGGATTCTTGTCGAAGTATCAATTCGAACATGGTTTTTTAAATTCACATTTCCATTGGTCGAGCTAAAACTTCCTGTAAGATAAAGATACGTGCCTTGAATTGTAAAATCTGACGGAGTGGTATTATTAAATCCAAAATTAAAAAGCGAATCTGCAATTCCTGTATTCATATCGACTCTTGCAAGAGCGTTGATTGAGGTCTGATTCCATAGCTGTGATGTGCTACTGAAAAACAGTTTACTTCCACTCATTGCCAATGCGCTTGAAGGATTAACGGCCGGGTCAAATGATTTAAGGCCTAAGTTGTCGAAACACGCGAGTCCTCTTCTTGTTGTGCCTCCGCCTATAACCATTGAACTTCCTGATAGACAGATTGTTTCATTCCCATCCGAAGCAATTCCCAACAGAGAACCAGATAATGTCTGGCCCAAAATCGTTCCTATTGCCGTAAATGAGCTTGTTCCTGTTGCAAGATTCATTACTTTTAGGCCACTTGTGGAAATAGCATAGATTTTATTCCCAAGAAGAATTGACCTACTCACTCTTTCTGACGAAGTCATACCAGATACCGTTAACGGTATAGCACCAAGAGTTGTTTTATTTATTTTATATAACCCATAACTCCCTGCTACATTTGTTGACAACCACAGAAACTCAGTTCCTGATGAATCTGCTGCAAGGTGAAGACTTTCAGTTATTGAGCTATGGCCAGCGTCTATGTCATTTCTAGCAGGATCTAATCCAGTTTTTGCGAAGGATGAAATATCGTAGGAACTTGTTGTATTGATTAAATTAAGGCCAGTAATAAAAACACTTGCAGCATCAGTGATGATTGCAAATACCCTCGCTTGCCCTGTTGTATCACCCCAACTAGTTGCCGGTAAATTAATATAGAAATCATCCAGAATCGGATTCCCGCTTGATAGATCCAGCTTAAATATACCTTTGCGGTTCTGAACAGCACCGCCATTCATAACGACACTTGAAAATGCTCCTGCTACCCAAAGCGAGGTACCATCCAGGTGTAAATCATAAACTATGTTATTAGGTTTAACATTAAAGTTAGGGTCGAGAGTCAGGTCAGAGAAAAAGTGAACGAGATGTGAAACAGATTGATTTCCAACCTTAGTAAATTCACCCCCGACATACCATCCGCCAGATCCGTCAGGTAAAATTTTATTCACAGTTCCTATAATTTTATCTTGTGTCGGTGGAGGAGTTGGGGATGCCGTTGAAATATCCAAAACCGAACCCGCTCCCAGATGCTTCCCGACATTATAAAATCCACCGATAAAATAAAGATACCCATTATCACATATTGCTTTGCTAACTACTGCATCTGGAACATCATGAGCACTTGTCCCTCGCTCGCACAAAAGCGGGTTCCTCACGGCGCAATGAATATCTGCCCCAGTGGAGTTTCCCACAAGCTGACTTGAATAAAACTTTTGAACTTTTGTTGAAGTAAAATAGCAATACTTATTCGTATTTGACGATGATAATATTTCAATCACCCCCCGGTGTCCAAACCCAATAGGGAAGCTGAAAGAGGTTGTCCCGAATGAAATAGTTTGTGGATTTGTGCCCGATTCAGCGTTTGCACCAATTGAAATCGATTCCCCAACAGAGAGCCCCGAAATATTCCCAGAGAGTGTAACCGAACCAGAATCAATGCATGAGATAAATATATTTGTCACATTCGCTAAGTTTACAGTGCCCACTCCATTAGTAAGGACGCAGTTTTTTCCGGCCGGCTGTGAGCTTATTGTTACTAAATAATTGGCACCATTCGCAAGAGTTCCATTAAAAAGAAGGGACGATGCATTTTCCGCTACTGTGAGAGCATCAATTTCAACAGCGCCAACATTCAGCTTCAGTTCTAGACCAGAAGTTGTGAGGCCAGCAATTGCTCCACTGACTAAATATCTCGACGATGATCCACATTTCACTTGAACCGTATTCACGTTTTGAGTCGCTGTTCCTAGCCCACCCGCCACAATACAGTTAAGACCTGCCGGCATACTCTGGATTAGAACATTATAAGATGAATTTAAGGGAATCTTGGATGCAAAAGTAAAAACTCCATTACCACTCATCAAAATAGTGTCATCGCCATTTGAGAGGGTAAGTGTACCTGAAGTTAATCCGGTTAAAAAACCAGATATAGAAACGGATGTATCTGGTGCAGATGGGGCCTCTATGCTTCCAATTGGGGAGAGAGTCGGCTGACTGGAGTTACAACCAATCAAGTTAAAAAGCAAAATTAGGAGCAGGTACTTGATCACGCCACAACCTTTACTTTTTCGCTATCTTCAGAAGCGTAACTTGAATAAGGAGTATTCACGATTACGGGACTACTGTTTTCATCAAAGTATCCGCTGACTTTTAATAACTTCAGTGGAGTATCTTTGCCTTTGACTTTAGTTGTCCCGGCCGCACTAAGTAAAAATTTTCCATCAATTCTTGCCTCTACTTCTTCACTTATAAGAAGATCTGTTCCAAAAGATTTTGTGGAAGATTCTATTCTTGAAGCAGTGTTAACGGTATCACCTATAACAGTATACTCCAGACGTGCATTTGAACCGACTGTCCCTGCGACTACGGGCCCGGCATGAAGGCCCATTCCCATAAGGATTGGTGGCTGATTTTCTTCGATTCTTGTTTTATTTAATTCGGCGAGGGCCAATCGCATTTCTAGGCACGCCTGAACTGCTTTTTTAGCATCATCAGCAGTCCCTTTTGGTGCTCCCCAAACTGCCATAATAGCGTCCCCAACAAATTTGTCTACAACCCCGCCGTGCTTATTAATAATAGTTACCATAACTTCAAAATAACT
>JAIFLR010000094.1 GCA_020048985.1 Halobacteriovorax sp.
TTCGGACTCATGTTAGTCTTTGGTTTCAAAAGCCGCTGGGCGATGATTGGCGCCTACATTATGACTGCTTCTGTTCACAACAGGAACTGGCTGGTGAACAATGGGGGCGACGACATTTTAAGGGCGATACTTTTCATCTCCATTTTTTTGCCACTAGATAGATGTTTTTCACTGGATTCAGCTCTCAGAAGGGACAAAAAGCCAGTAGGTGATGTCCACGTCTCAACCTGGGCCTGGATGTTTTATCTTCAGGTTTTTGTGATTTATTACGTTAGCTATATCCTTAAAGATCACCCAATTTGGCGCACTGATTTTACCGCGGTCTATTATTCTTCACGGTTGGATATTTTCTCCACTACCTTTGGAGTTTGGCTAAGGGATTTTCCTACCTTTCAAAAATTGACCACCATTTTTACGATCTATCTTGAATTTCTGGGACCACTTATTCTGGTTTTCGCTGCGGTCTTCGGAAAGTTCTGGTGGGTTGCCCGCGTTGTGGTCGTTCTGCTGTTCTGGGGTCTTCATCTTGGAATTATCGCCACCATGAATATCGGCGTCTTTCCCTGGACCTGCTTGGCAATGTGGCTAATTTTTCTCCCAACACCATTTTGGGATAAAATTATTGTTTTCTACCGAGCAAAAGGTTTTGGGAAATTGACTCTCTATTTTGACGGCGAGTGCCGGTTTTGCGAAAAAGCGGTGCTGATTTTGAGAGAGTTTTTTCTCCTTTCTGAAGTCACCATCAAAGAGGCCCAGAGTGTTCCAAAAATCAATCAGGCAATGTTAAAAGAAAACTCATGGGTGGTTGTAGACCAACACGGCAAAACCTTTTTTCACTTTGCGGGAATGATTGAAGTCATGAGGCATTCTCCAGTCCTGAAATGGTTCATTCCTTTATTTACTCCCTCCTTCATTTTTTCTTTCTTTAATAAAGGCTATAAATGGGTTGGTCTAAACCGACAATCAATGGGCCGCTATACTCAATATCTTGAATTTAAGTCCCAGAAAAAAGACATCGCATGGCTTAAATGGATCTATCAGGCCTTGGGTGGATTCATGTTTGTGACTCTTTTTATGTGGAACCTCACAACCATAAAGAAATGGCATATTCAGGCCCCATTTTTTCAGGACGTCACTCGCTGGTTGCATCTCTATCAGGAATGGAACATGTTCGCTCCTTTTCCTAAAATGGACAACATCTGGGTCGAGATCCCTGCGACTTTGGGAGACGGCTCTGAAATTGAACTACTCACAGGTGATCGTGACATTTTCAGCATTAAGGATCAAAAATTCTATCAATTGATTCCCAATGAGCACTGGAGGAAATTTTATCTCAATCTTTCAGAGCGAACTGATTATGCCCGCTATTATGGTGGTTATCTTTGTCGTGAATGGAACGACAGAAATGTTTCCTGGGTGAAGGATACGACATTAAGAAAAATGGAGATAATCGTATATTCTCAGAGCAATTTACCAAATGGTGAGAAAGGCGGCATCAGCCGCAAACTTACCTGGAAGCATTGGTGTTTTGATGAGGATTACAAAAAAGAAAATCCAAAACCAGCTAAGAAAAAATAAAGATGACCGAATTATTTCTCGGTCATCTTAGTGATATCAAAATCTTCCCCAGCTAGTTCTGGATTTTTAACGAATTTATTACAAATGTTTTTCAGCCTTTCGGTCGGCTTGTCATCTGGTAGTTTCATCAAAATAATTTCACAGATATCTACTGCTTTGGTGAAATCTTTTTGTTGGAAAAGGTTCCAGGCGCTTAGGTAGAGATTATGAGTTTCTGGATCCAGAGTCATTGGATGCCATCCATGCAGAACTTCAAAAATTGAAACGGCCGTGGTTTTTCCTTTTACGATTACTTTGTCGATGGGTCTGACTTTTATCTTGGTCCGATCTATTCGCGCCAAGGTGTATTCAGAGATGAGGATGTTGGCGCCATAATACTTACATAGACCTTCAAGGCGTGCTCCAAGGTTCATGTTGTCGCCTAGTGCTGTATAGGAGAAAATTCGATCTGAGCCCATGTTTCCAACGTTACATTCACCAGAATTCAAACCAATACCAACTTTAAATTCCGGGCGTCCGAGTTTTATAAATTCCTGGTTGATGCTTGGGAGAAGTTCCATCATTTTGATCGCACCTTCAACTGCGTATTGGGCGTGGTTTCCGATTTCCAGCGGTGCCCCCCAGAATGCTACAATTGCGTCACCTATATATTTATCAAGTGTACCCCTGGTATCAAAGACAATGTCGGTCATACGTCCCATATATAAATTGAGGGAGTGCGCAAGCTCCGATGCTGTCAGTCCTTCCGAAATTGAGGTAAAATCACGTACGTCTGAAAACAGACAAGTAATGTCACGCTTGAATCCGCCCACATGCAGTTTCTCAGGATCTTTGAGCATTTCATCGACGATTGTTGGGGCCACGTAACGTGCAAACGTTCCTTTAATTTGTTTTTTCTCCTTACTTGTTTCGGAGAATTTTAAAAACGTATTCCAGGAATACGAGGCACCCAAACAAAAGAAACTGTAAAATAGCTTGAGCTCATAACCTTGCGGCAGAAAATAAAAATAATCTGCCCCAAAGATTGTTCCGATTATTAGAATGATGGCAAAAAGGTCAAGAAAGGCACTTCCAACCCTCTGCACACCGAAGAAAATAAGCATTCCCGCCAGGAGTAGATAGAGTGAATATTTTACGGAGTCATTGGAAGGCTTATAAAAATATTTGTGAATGAGCATGTTGGCCATGTTCATGTGAGTCAGAACTCCCGGCAGTTTTGGATCAATAGGGGTTGGTCTTAAATCGTGAGCACCCAGAGCGGTTGACCCCACAAAAACAATTTTCCCTTGAAGCGCCTTGAGCATCTTCGGATCGTTCGGCTTTGCATGGAGAAGGTCATATAGGTGAACATTAGGAAAATTATCAATGCCGCCAAGGTAGCGAATTTTTGTTTCACCACGATTGTTTAATTCTAGCTTTTGTCCATCAACTTCTAGCTCGCCTGTACCATCGTTGAAGATTTTTACTTCGTGCTTTTTTTCAGTATAGGCTTCCCACGCATTAAATCCGAGGGAGCCAAAATAAATAGTGTCAACGTTCAAAACCAAAAGTGATTGCCTGAAAATCCCATCCGGATCTTCATAAGTCGCAATCGAGGCGAGACCAACTTCAGAGCTGACAAATTTTTCGATGGGAAATGTATATCGACTGATCCTGTAGGCATGCATATTCATATCTGATGAGCTGCGAGTCAGAACTGTGTCATTAAGCATTTCGACTGGAACCTCTGAAAATGAGTCTTCAATGCTTGTTCCGGTGGTATAGGCCAAAAAGACCCTGTTTCCATCTGCCTGAAAGTTTTGAAACGAGGTCGCGAGTGTATCATCGGGGGAACTTGGGCCACAGACTGGTGCTTTTTCAGGATAGAGAATATCCAGTGCCACGACCTTGGCGCCAAACTCCTTAAGCTTATCGATCATCTGTGCGTGGACACTTCTCGGTATTGGCCAGACTCCAAGCTTCTCAAGCGAGTAGTCATCAATTGTCACCAAGGCAACTTCTTTACTTATATTCTTTGGATTTATCTGGTTTCTCATCCGGTAATCGTAAAAACGGCTTTCAAAGGAGCTGGTATATTCAAGAAATTTATTCAAAACACTGGAATCTTCAATATCCCGCATAAAAAGGGATCCAAAAATGCAAAACACAGCAAAAAAGAAAATGACGAAAAGGCCCAGAGAACGAATAGATTTCGTGATGAATTTCAGCAACACTTTTGATACCTTTGACTAGAATGATTTAAATCATTTTAATTGTATCTTTCAACCGGAATACTCGCAATATGAAGCTCGACGATCTAAAACTTTCTTTTCATGAACACGTTAAATATCTCCAGGACAAGATTACTCAGGAAATGCGCAAGCTTGATCCTGATTTATCCATGGTGGAAGACCTGTGGCACAGACAAGACCATGCTGCTTCACCGGGTGGTGGCGGAATTACCAGGGCGTTTCAGGGAAAACTTTTTGAAAATGCCGGGGTTAACACGTCGTGCGTTTTTGGAAAAATTGATCCTCAATTTGCTAAGCACCTTCAGGGTACAGGGGACGAAATGTGGGCGGCCGGAATTTCGCTTATTATTCACCCCCGTAACCCTAGAATCCCTACGGTTCATGCTAATTTCAGAATGATTCATCAAGGTGACAAATTCTGGTTTGGTGGTGGCGCCGATCTGACTCCGTACTTTCCCTATGAAGAAGACTTCAGTGAATTTCACGGGGTTTGGAAGAAGGCTGCGGGTGGTCAATACGATTCAATGAAAAAGACCTGCGATGAGTATTTTAATAATGCCCACAGAGGAATTGAAATGCGCGGCATTGGGGGAATCTTTTTTGATCACTTCAATACCGGCAATGCTGTGAATGACATGCAAACAGTGAAACATCTATCAGATCATTTTATCGAGAGCTATTTTCCTATTGTTAGGAAGCGTATGGAGGAGAATTGGACTGAAGAGGATGAAGATTTTATGCTTCATCGTCGAGGCCGCTACGTGGAGTTTAATCTTTTGCACGACCGGGGCACGTTGTTTGGGCTTAAAACCAATGGGCGAGTTGATTCAATTTTAATTTCACTTCCAGGGCGCTGCAAGTTTAGTTACCAGTACAAACCAAAATCTGGAACTCCTCACGAGAAGATGTGGAGCTATTACACCCCCCACGCCTGGTAAATTAGACCTCTGGGGCCAGGTAAACTTCAATCTCTTGGTGAAATTCATCTCTGAGAATTGAACGAATTGCTTCAAGTGTTCCAGTCGTAGAGCTTGGACAAGTTCCGCAAGCACCCTGATATTTTACAATCAGGACATTCTCTTTAAAGTCTTTAACCATTAAGTCACCACCATCACCTTGAAGACCAGGTCTGATTCTTTTATCAAGGATTTCCTCAATCTTTTGCATTTCCGGAGTCAGGTGGGCACGACGATCGGCCTCTGGATCAAAAACTTTGATATTAGGGTCATGATCTTCAATAAAGCTCTCAATGCAGGTCTGAACAGCTGGTTCAAGAGCTTCCCAGTCTTCAAAACTGAATTTTGAAATTGTTATAACGTTTTGGAAAAAGTGAATCTGGTCTACTCCACGTAAATCAAAAAGTGCAGCGGCCAGTGGTACCTCCCGACAGTCCTGTGGAGTTTTAAAAGAGATTTTCCCCTCAGTAATAACGTCCTGGCTCAAAATGAACTTCAAAGCGTTAGGGTTTGGAGTTGGCTGAATAGTGATTTCTAAAGGTCCGTTTGTCATAGTTTGTGTTTCCATAAAATTACTCAAAAAAACTTTTTACTTTTAATATTCCAGCATAAAGCTGATCAATATCTGCCTGGTTGTTATAAAGAGAAAGTGAGGCACGGCAAGTCGCCGGCACACATAAAAATTTCATCAGAGGTTGGGCGCAGTGATGTCCTGTTCTTATCGCCACACCTTCTTTATCAATAAGTGTCGCGATGTCGTGGGGATGAAGTCCATCAATACCAAAAGAGATGACTGAGGCCTTGTTTTTGGCGGTTCCATAAATGCGAAGACCTGGAATAGAGCTAAGTTTCTTCGTTCCATAATCGAGCAGTTCATCTTCGGCTTTTTTGATTGTCTCAATACCGACTTGGTTAATGTAATCCACGGCACGGCCGAGACCTATTACAGCTGCGATCGCGGGAGTTCCTGCTTCAAATTTATGGGGAAGACTATTGTAAGTCGTCTTCTCGAAGGTCACCACGTCAATCATGTCGCCGCCGCCCTGATAGGGAGGCATTTGATTGAGGAGTTCTTCTTTTCCATAAAGAACACCCACTCCAGTGGGGCCGAACATTTTATGGCCTGAGAAGGCCAGGAAATCAGCATCCAGGTCCTGTACATCAACTTTTAAGTGAGTGATCGCCTGGGCAGCATCAACAAAAAATTTCGCCCCGACTTTATGAGCGGCCTGAATCATTTCTTTAATTGGATTGATTGTTCCTAAAGCATTTGAAACAAAGACGACACTGATCATTTTAACTTTAGGACCTAGAAGTTTCAGGTATTCATCAAAGATGATTTCGCCTTCATTGTTAATAGGTATGACTTTAATCGTTAATTTCTTTTCCTCGGCCACTATCTGCCAAGGCACGATATTCGAGTGGTGCTCCATCTGGGAAAGAAGGATTTCATCTCCCTCTGAAAGAAAGTTCCTCACGTAACTTTGCGCCACGAGATTTACACTTTCAGTTGTTCCCTTGGTAAAGATCACTTGTCTGCGATCAGGGGAATTAATGAGTGTTGCTATCTTGTCCCGGGTTGCTTCAAATTTTGTGGTGGCATTTTCAGAAAGCCAATAAAGGCCTCGGTGAACATTGGCCGTTTCCAGGCGATAGTATTGGTCCATTTCATCAACTACAATCTTTGGCTTAAGTGTGGTCGCCGCACTGTCGAGGTAGGCCAGGCGCTTACCATTGATCGTCTGTTCAGCTGCGGGGAAATCTTTTCGAAACGGATTTTCTTTAAGGATGCTCACTCGTGGCCCCCCAGTTGAAATTTCGTTTTTAAAGATTCACTGACTAAAGCTTCTACCTTTTGACGAGTGACTTTATTTCTAATTTTATGAACGATTTCCAGGCCAAAACCAAAGGCCAGAAGAGTCCTCGCTTTATCGGCCGGTATACCTCGGGCCATAAAGTAGAATACTTCCTCATCTGAGAGCTGACCGGTGGTTGAGCCGTGGGAGCATTTTACATCGTCTGCAAAAATTTCTAATTGTGGCTGTGAATGAGCTTGAGCCTTTTTCGATAGGAGCAAATTTTTATTAAGCTGCCCTGAAACAACTCTCTGGGCATGTTGGTGGATGTGGATTTTTCCAGTGAAAATTCCTTTTGAGTCCCCATCCAGAATACCTTTGGCAATTTGGCTTGATGTCGTGTCGGCTGCCTTATGTTGGATGACAGTACTGATATCTGAATGCTCAGTCCCGTTAGTAAGATAGAGGCAATAGGATTCACCATTTGCACCTGAATCCAAAAGTTCAAGATTAAGATTCCTTCTATTCAATTTACCTGAAATATTGAGTAGGAGGTTTCTGTAGTTCCCATCGCGAGCTACAAAGGCTTGAGTCGAAGAATGAAATAAAGCAGTTTCTCCGCCATGGGAGAGTTGAATGTGTTCAAGCTGGGCGCCGGAGCCTACATGAACGATAGTTTCATTAAGTGCCGCGTGAGAAATGGCATGGTCATAATTTTCTTCAATTACCGAAGCCTCAGAAAAGGCGAGAGCGTAAATGATAAAAGTAGGAGCAGTGACTCCAGACTTGGTCACAACATTGACCAGGCGGATTGGCTTTTCAATTTTTGTTTTGGCCGCAATTTCAATCACCACACCACTATCCAATAGACCGTGATGAAGGTTAGAGAGGGGATTTAATTCTTTTAATTCAGAAGACACAGAACCAAAAGCTTCAGGAATTGTTTTGATCTTAAGGCCTTCAATGAGTGGCATCGGGTTTTTTAAAACCCCATCAATAAATACCAAATTATTGAAGTCAGGATCCAGATAGTCTTCAAACGAGACGGATTCACCTTCATAGGCGGAGGTTTCAAGAGCTTTAAAAAAAGTTGAGAGATTCGTGAACTTATAGGCTTCGAGCCTCGAATTTAAGAGATCATTTTTTTTAAATAATTCCAGATGAGTCCGTCTGAAGTCATTCATCGGACCTGAACTGATGTTAATGTTTTTAAGCGCCATGGCGGCCAGTGCTTCAGTGTTCATCAGTGAACTCCAGAAATTAACCAGTCGTAGCCTTTTTCCTCTAGCTCTAGGGCCAGAGATTTATCGCCGGACTTGATGATTTGTCCCTTATAGAGAACATGGACATAATCAGGTACGACGTAATCAAGCAAACGCTGATAATGAGTGACAAGAACTGTAGCATTGTATTTTGTTTTAAGGGCGTTCACACCTTGAGAGACAATTTTAAGAGCGTCGATATCAAGGCCTGAATCAGTTTCATCCAAAAGTGAAAGACGCGGATTTAAGATCGCCATTTGAAGAATTTCATTCTTTTTCTTTTCTCCTCCTGAGAAACCTTCATTTACCGAGCGCTCTAAAAATGATTCATTCATTTCTAGAAGCTTGAGTTTTCCGCGAAGATGAGTAAGGAAGGACGCATCATCCATTTTTTCCAGACCCTGATGCTCACAGATCTGATTGAATGATTCTTTAAGGAATGTAAAATTTGAAACACCTGGAACTTCAATAGGGTACTGGAAGCCAAGAAAAATGCCTTCTTTGGCGCGCTCTGAAGGCTCAAGATCAAGTAAGTTCTTCATCTTCCCGTTGATTTCAAAGTTGATCTCTCCACCAGTCACTTCATAGGCCGGGTGACCTGCGATGACTTTTGAGAGTGTCGATTTTCCTGAGCCGTTAGGCCCCATAATCGCATGCACTTCGCCTCTTTTGACTGTGAGGTTAATGCCCTTTAAAATTTCATTCCCGTTGATAGCTGCTGTTAAGTTTTTAATTTCAATCATAATTATCCCACACTGTTTTCTAATTTCATTTCAATTAATTTTACTGCCTCTACTGAAAATTCAAGCGGTAGAGTTTTAAAAACGTCCTTACAGAACCCATTTACAATTAACGACACAGCTTTTTCTGCCGTGAAGCCCCGGGACTGAAGATAAAAGATTTGGTCAGCACTTATTTTTGAAGTCGTGGCTTCATGCTCTACAGTTGCCGTATTGTTTTTGACATCAATATAGGGAAAAGTATTCGCCGCACACTGATCTCCGATCAACATCGAATCACATTGTGAATAATTTCTGGCCCCAGTCGCAGAAGGCATGATTTTCACCAGCCCACGGTAGACGTTTTGGGATTTCTCGGCCGAGATACCTTTTGATATGATGGTCGATTTGGTATTGGCACCGATGTGGATCATCTTGGTCCCAGTGTCGGCCTGCATATGATGATTGGTAAGAGCGACAGAGTAAAATGCCCCTTGTGAACCTTCACCAATTAGGACACACGAAGGATATTTCCATGTAATCGCCGAGCCTGCTTCAACCTGTGTCCAAGAGATTTTTGAATTCTTACCTTTGCAGTGACCACGTTTAGTCACGAAATTATAGATTCCGCCTTTGCCTTCTTTGTCACCAGCGTACCAGTTTTGAACAGTAGAATATTTAATCTCGGCATTATCAAGAGTGATAAGTTCCACAATCGCAGCGTGGAGTTGATTTTCATCTCTTTGAGGAGCGGTACACCCTTCCAGATAATTCACGTAAGAGCCTTCATCAGCAATGACAAGTGTTCTTTCGAATTGCCCAGACTCCTTCGCATTGATTCGGAAGTAAGTTGATAAGTCCAATGGACAAGTCACTCCCTTCGGAATGTAGACGAATGATCCATCAGAGAAAACCGCTCCGTTGAGGGCCGCGTAGTAGTTATCCGAATAAGGAACCACAGTTCCTAAATATTTTTTTACCAAATCTGGATGTTTTTCTACGGCTTCCTGGATTGAGCAAAAAATAACTCCCACTTTTTCCAGGTCTTCTTTATGAGTTGTTCCGACTGAAACTGAATCAAACACAGCATCTACGGCAACTCCCATTAAACGTTTTTGTTCCGTCAGGGGGATACCCAGCTTTTCGAAAGTTTCTAGTAATTCAGAATCAACATCTTCAAGATTTTTATAGACATCTTTTTTCGATTTAGGTTTCGAATAATAATAGATATCCTGGAAATTTATCGGTGGAATCTTTGAGTACTGCCATGTTGGGTGCTCTAAAGTTAACCAATGACGATAAGCTTTCAGGCGATATTCAAGTAGCCACTCAGGTTCATTCTTTTTGGCCGAGATGAGACGGACAATGTCCTCTGAGAGGCCTTTAGGGAATTCTTCACTCTCAATGTCGGTGACGAATCCATATTTATAATCGGAGGCTAGTTTGTCTTCTATTTTCATAAAACGGCCTTGTTTACTATTGGACAGTTTTCAACCTTTTTCTCAGGAGTTCTTTTCAGCGCTAAAAGGTTGTCCTCGGCCAGGAGTTCCTGGAGGGAAAGAGATCTGAATATATTGAGTATGTAATCATTAAGTCGCTTAATGGGCTGAGAAATATTGCACGAATGGAACAGATCACAGGGACCTTCGTGGCAATCCATCATGAAGCTTTTGCCTTCGATCAGTTCTGCTAATTCAATGTACGAAATTGAAGAAAGGTCTCTGGCCAGCGTGTAGCCGCCTTTAACACCTTTGTGCGAGTGAAGAATTCCCGCCCCGTTCATCTGCTGCATGACTTTGGCGGTGGTATCAAAGGGGAGCTCATACTGATCACAGACTTCACGGGCGGTGGTGAGATCAGCTGTGTCTTTATCCTGCATCAGTTTGAGTACCATCAGAGCATACTCGACTTTTCGATTGATCTTGATCATATAAATACGCCTATTTAAGCCTTACATCAATAATTCACGGTGATGCTAGCTTAAATAGGGCGAATTTGCACCTATTTTATTCGTAGATTTGCTCGGGAGTGGGTTGGTCAGGAGCATCTTCTTTGGTCAAGAAGTAGCCTAGTACGCCCAAAAGGGCGATTACAGCGGCTACCTTAATCACCTTGGATTTTTGATCTTCCTTGTTGGTCTGAGGGACTGGCTTGCCCGGACTAGTCTTTTCCTGAGTAGGTCGGGGCTTTTCTGTCTTACGTTGGGTTAAAGAGGGAGAGGATAAATCACTTTTGGGCTTCTCATCTTTAGTCTCTTCCAGTTCGATATTGATGGACTGGACTGCTCCAAAGGCAAGGGAGAGAAACGTTTGATAGGGAACTGGGGTATTGGGTGGAATTTTTTCGCCTTCAATAGATACGCCATTACTACTGGCAAGGTCTGTGACGAATAAGTTTCCATTCTTGACCTCAAGCAAGCAATGCTTTCGGGACATCGCCTCATGTTGAATAACCACGTCACATTGGGGTGAGCGGCCAATCGTGCAGCTTTCTTTATCAATTTTGAAATTTAGTTTTTCTCCGTCAAGGAGCACAATCGAAAGGTTCATTTAGAAATTATAGAATGGGGCGAAAGCCTTGGCAATCGCCCCGTATGGAGACTTAGATTTTAATCAAGAGGAGTGAACCACACATCTAGGATTTCAGCTTCGCTTACTTTACCTTTGACTCTGAATTTGAACTTACTTGATTCACGAACACGTGCTCTGTTATCAAATCTCTTCTGATCACGAGTTGAGTAAGCAAGGCTTATCGATTCGACACCTTTAGAGCCAAGTGAATGAATCTCTTCTTTTTCAGATAAACCGTTTGAGTTTTCATCCTTCCAGAGCTTTAAAGAACCCCAGATTTTGTCTTTTTTATTGATCACGCCGTTTTTATCGGAGTCATGAAGTTTCAAAGATTCAAAACCGTTGTCTGAAATTCCATCTTGTCCGAAAAGTTGTGAGGCTTTTGAAATTTCTTTTTCTCCCTTAGCTAAAGAAGCTAAGAAGTATCCAGGAGCACCGGCCTCAGGCCAGTTAACTCGTGCTCCGTCTTTTAGACCATGAAGTGGGAAAATAGAAACACCGTTAAATTTAGGGTAACTCTTATCAAAGAAAAGCATTAGAGGAGAGTAGTAACCACCGCAGAACCCTTCAGCTCCTGGAAATTTGGCCACTACAGTTAAACTCATATTACGGTTAACTTCATCATAGGCGTTAATTTTATCAGGTAGCGGCTTCCCGCTTGATTCTAAATCTCTTCCCTCTTGGAAGTATTCCACAACTGGTGCAGGCAATGTTTCGCCATTTTTTGGCATCTCATAAGTGCCTTTAGAAAGTTGGGAGTTTGCTTTTACCCAGCTGGTAGCGGCGAGTGGAATCGCAATAACAATATGATTGGTGTGGGCCTTAATTTCAGCGGCTGAACTTTCCGTACCAGCAATCGAGAGTTTAACTTTTGCGCTTTCATCCGGTAGCATGGAAGGGAAATAACATTTCACTTCATCCTTCATTTTATAATGACTATCAAAAGTATAAAGACAAGTTACTTGTTGGTCCGGGTGAGTGCCAGAGATAAGATTCCCTTCAAGTGGTCTCGTTACAAATTTGCAATACTCTGCACCGTGGCTTCCTCCTACGCAAGCTGGATTTTGTGACCCTCTCCAGTCTGCAATAGAGTAAGTGAGATTTAAATTTCCTGGCAGCGAGCAATTAAAATTGCGCACGCCAGCTGTGGACATTGTTTGGCCTGATTGCGCCGACGAACAAGGAACTGTCACACCATCGGCAGCATAAGTAAGCTCGGCAGGAAATTTAACATCAAATTGGTCTGTACCAACACCAATTTTGATTGTTACATCCTGGTCTTTTTGCAGCTGGACTTCTGCCGGATAGGCGCGAAGGTTTGTTCCAAAACAATAAGGCATTACCTTAATTTCAAAACATCCTTTCTTTCCGCAGCGGCTGACCCGCTTACTTCCTACTGGTGGTGAGGTGATATTTGCAGCACCGTCCGGTGCTGTGGCAATCTGTGCAAAGCTCTCAGCACTTCCAGCAAGGACAAGTGCAATTAATAAGTATTTCATATTTCCTCCAACGTTCAATTTGCTTAACTCTATTTTATGGCACTCTGGTAGCGAACCTTGATCAATTTGTATTCGATGGTAGGGTTCGACACGTTCTTCCTTGTAAATACAATGGATTGAATCCCTGACATTAAGACATGGGCCCTTTCAAAAGATAACTGACCGCCAACTATAGTTGCAACTGATCTCATAAGGACAATTTTAGTGTCTGGAGAGTTGGCCGCTGGTCGCTCCAAGTGGTAACGGATGAGTTCAACTGGTGTTATTGAAGCGAGATTATCGCTCCCCGGGATATAGGGCATGTTTTCAATTAAGTCTTTTGAAGTCGTTATTGTGAGATTAGCGGTGTTGGGATTAATGACACAGTTTAAATTTTGATCGGGACGACAAATATTATATTTATTTTTTAGCAGGTTTGGTCGGCTGGCCACGGCATAAAAAGTCATGTCGATTTCATCGGAATTAACCTTACCAAGCATCTTCATTTGGCGAGTAGTCGCAAAGTTAGTTCCCGTGACATTGCAATTTCCAGCGGGATCCGGAGAGAAAGTATTTACAGTTGAGCTACAATCGTAAAAAGAATTTGCTGACTGCAACAGGACGATTCGGTCTTCAACCCAAGGTGACTCTGGAATTATGTCTTTACTTATCCCGGTCGTAGAATCTACGACTTTCTCATAATTCACACCAAGGTAGGAATTAGTCGAACCATCAAAAGTCATGGATGGATCAATTCCAAAGCGGATCATTTCATCCGATCCACCTTTAACCGATAAGAAAAAAATGGGCTCAGAAAGCGTGTTGTTAGCTGGGATTTCCATGGTGAATTTTCGAGAGCACGCGGCCGCGGGCTGACAGTATTCATTTTGTGAGTAAACAAAAAAGGGAAGGTTGTCGTCGTCCTTAATGTTAATATAATTGAATGTTGGGGCAGCATTGGCGATATCTCTAACTAGAACTTTGGAAGCACCATATCTGAGAATAAGATCCTGAATGTTTTCTGTCTGGATTTTAGACTGACGATTTGTGTAGTTCATGACCCCATAGATCACCATACCTAGAACTGCCGTAAGTGCTAAGGCCACACTCATCTCGACCATGGTGAAGCCGTTTTGTAAGGCGGATTTTAAAAATTTCATGGGCCTCTCACAATAAACTGGTACTGCTTAAAATTATTAGGATAAAGCTCATCATGAGTCATTCTCACCGTAATGAAATAAAGACCCCTGATTTCAAGAGTGCCAATTGTCATAGGCGAGACCACATAACCAAGTCTGCCAGGGCAATTGGGATAATTAGCAATTGGAATCAGGCCATCTTTGACCCAGCACATTTTAAGGCTATCTTTGACGGCTTGAGCAGTTGAGTTGTTCAGCCAGTTTGATGTCGCCTGAAAATCAACTTTCTCCATAATGATGTTGGATCTTACGGAGTCAACAATACTGGACAGCATATTTTCCATGGAGACGTTTTTATCGGTAACTGTTTTTTGCCTCTCTAAATAGTCGAGACCTTCCATGATGGTGAAAATCCCGGCACCCAAAAGGGCAAAAGAAACCATCACCTCAACCATACCGAAGCCGGCCTGCTTTTTTAGCCAATTCATTTGACTGTATCCTTTCTAGAATCTTCTCTCATGACCCAACGTAAATAGCGTCTGACTTTTTGAGAAGTCATTGTTGGGAACTCAGGAGCGATTCCAATATCAGGGTCAGTGGTAGTCCAGGTAAAGTTGTTTGGTCCGTTGGTGACAAGTTCTTGGGAGCTACATTTTTTAATTTTTTGCTCGAGATCAAAATCAGCGACAATATCTTTCATGGTTTTGCTGACCAGGTCATTTGCGGTGGCACAGAAAGTATTGTCAGAATTGAGTTCAGTTAAGACCAAATCCCTTGCCATGGGAGTCCAGACACTATGCCAACGAATGGGCCAGTTGGTTTCATTAATGACTAGGTCTCTGACGATAAATGTGCCAATTAAGTTGAGTGGTTTTGTTCTTCCACCCTCAATCTCTAATTTCCGACAGGCGTAAAATCCGTAAACAAATTCCCGGGATTTACTGATGAAGCAGTCATTGACGACTGACTTCGTAAGTTCTTTGTCAGCTCCCTTAATGGTGCCGGATAAATTAGCATCCGTTAAAAACTTATGCTCCGTTAGTGAGTCGTGATTGGTGGTATCAACATTCGCCCCAGAGGGAGCATTGGCGTAGTTCCAGGAAAAATTTGTACTTCCTGACATATCAAAATCCCAGTCCGCAAAGCCCATTCCACCAGGGCAGCTCATTTCCGTAATTTCTTCCGGGTCTTCCATTAAGGAAATGTTGGAATTATCAAAGGTATTTTTCCAATCAGAGAAACTGCTAAAATCAACTAAGTTTCCATTGTTTTGTTTTTTGAGCCTAATGAGTTCAGAAGAATCTACCACTTCAATTTTAAACATGAGTGTTTCGGTACCATAGTGGTAGCCGGTAAATTCAATCAGAGGCTCAAGATCCAAAAGAGGAAAAATAGTTTTCCACTTGTCAGTGATTGAAGCCTTAAAAATTGACTGGTTAATTATATCTTTAGAATTTGAATTCTGAAAGCCAGTGAGACTAAGAGTGATTTGGGCATCCCCTGCAGCAGCAATGGCAGTTCTAATGGTATTCAATTTATTTCTTAAAGTTGTTTTACCAGCGATATAATCATCATACTTGTTTTGCTGGTCACACTGTGGATCAACTGTATGAACGCAGGTAATTGTAGCGTAATCTGTAGGAAATGGCGTGAGGCAATGAGCGATGGACCCTTTGTTGTTCTGGTCACACTTATCAAATAGGTCTTCAGTTTTAGTCTTATAGTTTGAGTATTCAGTCAAATTTCTTAAAATGTGACCCACGGGAATGACGTTCTGATAATCGGCCTTGGATGAAGTCGCGGCATCCAGCAGAGCAATGGATGCATCCAATTTGGCAGTAGTTAATTCATAAGCAGTCAGATCGATCTTAATTTCAACACTGCTACTATTTCCAATCGTCGCACGAAAATCATTGTCCGAATTAACAAAAAATCTCACGTCCCCAATCGCCTTCACACCATTCGCGGGAGTAGGTACGTTCACTATGAATTTTTTGGCGGTTGCTTCGGCAGCATCTGCTATGAGTGAGGGAGCATTGATGGAAGGTTTGAAGCGGTTTCTTTTCGTAAGACCCGTTTTAAATTGTACGGTGCCTGGCGAAGAGCCTTGAGATGCCGCAACCTCTGAGTAAGCAAGGAGAGTCCCGTCATTTACACTTGGGGTGGTTTTGACTTTGGTGTCCTCGATACAATTCTCCAGATCTTCCACGTTCTGGCTGTTGGTTGCGTCGTATTTAAATATATTGAAGAGACCTTTATCCTCAATGGCATCTAGGCGTAGACCACCCATGATTCCCCGAAAGGTTTCATAGTTGTCCTGTTTTGATTTATAGGGATCACCATGGTCTTCAAAAGTATAGGGAGTGCCGTCGGCATTTGAAATATCCCCAGTTTTGTAGACACCTGGTTTCCAGTCAGAACCATTAAATGTTCCAAGAGTTAAGCTGTCATAAAAGATGGTACTCTTGGCCTTATTGGAATCATCGGCCGGAAGTTTAAGGCTTCCAGCGAGATAAACTGGTCCATAAAATTCGTTATATTTTCCGGCATCAAGATCGTCGTATTTAATCAGGGCAAAATTGTGCAGACGTCTTGGATAGAAGGTATAAAATGTGGTGGATTTTACTGCGTGGTGAGCGAGGCAAGAAAGTGGCAGAAGCTTCATTTTGGCTTCGATAGAGATTTTGAGTTTTACTTCATCTCCTGTATTCCCATCATTATTTCTTGCAATTTCAATATCCACATATTCAAAACAATTCTTCGCTCCCTTACTAATTGTATAGAGGGGATGCACGTCAGACATATTGGTGAAGACACTTTCCGGAATTCTGAATTTCATTTTACCGTCAGTCGGGGCTACTTCCTCATATGTCAGGGTAACTGCCGTTTTTGGAGTTGGGGCCTCGCGGCGAGCGTGGTTTAGTCCGATGATAGTGATAGGGCTAGTTTCTCCAGTGTTTCCGATCGTTTGGTTGTCCCAAAGGATTCGCTCGAGGTTACCTTTGAATCTCACTACATCTTCCATGGGGACAGTCGAGGCACAACTGGTAGAGTTTGCAATAAGCATGTCCGTTTCCACAAAACCAGCAGTTTCCGTGCCGGCAGTGATACACCAGCGCTCACGAATACCGTGAACGATATAATCGTTTAAGCTTCCAATAAAGATTCGGTACTGAATGGCCTGTTCTGCTTTTTTCTTTCCGTCTTGCAATTTAGGGATGAGATTGACTGTGAGATAACCTATTGATGCCAAGGCCCCAGTAACAATCACTAAGACCATGACCAAAGACATACCTAGCTGATTTGAAAGCATACGTTTCAGTATTTTCATCGAACTCCAAGTTGTTAAGATCTCATTTAATCATTATACTTATGTTATGTGCAAATGTTCATTTTGTTTATAGATCCAATCATTTGCGGTTATGCTGAATAAGCGAGTATGAGAATTTAATGGGGCAATCTTGTCAGGAATTATTAAGTGAGTGTGCGTTTAGCTTTTAAATTAATTGACGGGCAAAATCTCTCGGCCAACGTCGACAAGAGCTCATTTACAGTGGGGCGCTCGTCTAAATGTGACGTTGTCATTCCCAATGAAGGGCTCTCGAGAGAGCATTGTCTTATAGAAATTGATGGCGGCGAAATTTTTATCACTGACTTTGGTAGCGCCAATGGTGTTTTAATTGATGAACATAAAATTCCTGCCAACCAGAGAACTTCCTACAATCCTTCTTTCTCGCTTTCTTTGGGCAGCATTGAGGTTGTAAAGTTTGATGTTGAAGCACCTAAGGACGCCATTGAGCTGGATTTTCCTGACCGTTCCTTTCCGGCCCAGTCCTCACCTTCATCTCAAGCGGCGCCCAGAGAAAATGTTGTTTCCAAGAGAAAAGTCGCTGCTGATTCTGGTGGTGGGCTTCATCCTGGGCTTAAAGGCATGATCTTTATTGCGATTGTGGCAGTA
Organism: Halobacteriovorax sp.; assembly: GCA_020048985.1. Lineage (GTDB taxonomy): Bacteria > Bdellovibrionota > Bacteriovoracia > Bacteriovoracales > Bacteriovoracaceae > Peredibacter. The sequence continues at coordinate 17,688 of JAIFLR010000094.1, forward strand.
GGGTATTTTTTATTTCAAAAAATATCTGGCGGCCCAGAATCACAAGACGATGAATACTCACGCCTGTTGTATGAATCCAAAATGAAAGGTAAGGCCAACGATGGAAGTGTAGGCACTCGCAATTTCTGAGTGGACTTACATTCTCTCAGGAGCTTCAATTCCCAGAAGTGAGAGACCCTTCTTGAGTGTCTGAGCTGTTGCCTTGGATAGCATCAAACGTGACGAGCGGGTAGCACCTTCCGCTGATCCCACTGGGCATTCAGCATAAAATCCATTGTAGGCACGAGACAAATCATAAAGATAAGCGGTCAGAATAGAAGGTTTGTATTGCTCAGTTGCCTGTTGAACCACATTGTGAAAATTCATCAGTGCCGCAACCAGGTCTTTTTCCTGTTGAACTTCAACTTTCATTTCTGTTGAGCCGGGAGCGCCAAGTTTAGTTAACATCGAGTTGATTCGTGCATAGGCGTATTGAATATAGGGACCAGACTCTCCGTCGAGCTTTAGCCACTCTTGCATATCAAACACAATTTTTTTGGCCGGATCAATGCGAGTCATGCCGTATTTGATAGCACCCTTCGCAACGATTTGAGCTGTCTTTTCAATTTCTTCGGGCGTCCATTCGTTAATGTAGCGGGCGAGGTATTGCTCTTTAATCATCTTGACCATGTTCTCAATCAAGGTTTGCAGAGGAATAATATTTCCCTTACGTGAACTCATGGCCCCGTCCGGAAGTTCTACAAAGTCATACTGAAGATGCTGGCATTTTTTGGCATTTTCAAATCCCATAAGCTCGAGCACTTTAAACACCTGCTTAAAGTGATGCTCCTGGCGTTTATCTACAACGTAGAGGTTTTTCTCGATGTGAAAGTCTTGAAATTTACGACGGGCCAGTTCGATATCTTTAGTGGCGTAAAGACCATTGCCGTCGGTTTTTAAAAGCATGCAGAAGCCTAACTTGTAGGGCTCCAGGTCAACACCGATGCATCCCTTGTCCTCGATGAATAGTCCCTTCTGGTGGTATTCACGAGCTAGTTTGACCGAATCAGAGTCCACTTCAGATTCCCAGTACCAGACGTCAAATTTTACATCGGCCCAGCGGTAAACTTCGTTCATGAGTTCAATTGACCATTGTCGAGTCTCTTTCCACAGGTCGTAGTACTCACCGGACTTTTGTTCCAGTTGCTTGAGAATTGCCGTGAGTTGTTCACGGTTTTGGGCTTCTTTATCAGTGCCTTTTTCTTCTTCTAATTTATTATGGGCGGTTGAATACATGCTTCCAAGCCAAGCACCCTTACGTTCAGTAGGAATGGGTTGTTTGTTATGGTAGTGCATATACCACAAGCATTTGGCGACGTGAGTCCCAACATCACCTGGAAAAGTCGAAGCAATAATATCAAATCCAGCATAACGGTGAAGGCGAATAAGCGAGTCACCATAACAAAGGTTTCTCATATGCCCCACGTGGAGTTCTTTATGAGTGTTGGGCTGAGAGTATTCAATCATCGTTTTGGGCATGTGCTCAGAGAGCTTCTGCTCAAAATATTTTCCTGAAACAATGGAAGGAACCAAGTCCTGAGCGATTTGATTAAAGTCAAAATAGAAGTTTAAATAAGGACCCATCGCGACTTTTTTAAGCACGAACTTGGGCAGATCGACCAGGGCCGCTTCCAAAGCTTTTGAGGCTTGAGCAGGATTGGTTTTGGCCTCTTTAGCGATAATGAATAATGGAAAAGCGAGGTCACCAGCTTCGCGGGTAGGAGTCGCTCCAAACAGGGGGTAAGCCTTCTCCCATGGGAAATCCACTGAAAATGCGGCCTGAATACCCTTTGATAGGGCCTGGGCCAATTCCTTACGAAAACTGTCGTGAAAACAAAACACCGGGTAGTCCTTAATTCATGAGTTAAAAAGACGATACGTCTATTAATAGTATTTAAGGTACCACAAAATGCATACCAAGTTGATGCTTTTCTGCATGCTCCTCGCACCCCATTTACTTGCCGATAGTGGTGAGAAAGTCCTTAATGACTATGATCCCAAAGTAGATATTATTTCTGAAAATTATGAGGCCGGCCCATTTCTCATTTATGACTGCGTGGAAAAACATTATACCTGTGTTCTGGAGAGTTATTTTAAAGAATGTGGCGACAGACGTGCCCAGGATATCCATGAAAGAAAACTCGCACTCAGTTGTGCTCCTATATCTGAGCATCTGAACAAAAAATCATGCTTTCAAAAACAACTTTTTATGGTTTCTCAAAATCATGGAACGAAGTTTTGTGTGGGGGATGATTGGAAACAAAAAGAAATTGATTTCTAATC
>JAIFLR010000010.1 GCA_020048985.1 Halobacteriovorax sp.
TGGCGTTTAGGATCGTTATCCAGTACGCCTTCAACCGCAGGAATTAGCTTCCCATTACCATCATCCCAGAATGCCGGCATGCTAGTGTAAGGAAGGAAGGATGTTGGGTTAGCAATCCATGCCTCCATAAACTCCGCACGAAGACGCTTCTTAGCGTAGTGCAGGTTTGGAGCTTGAGGGTCATCTTTAGTGAACCCTCCAGTATGACACGTTGTACAAGCAAGCTCGTTCCAAATCTTCTGCGCCGCTTCTTTTTCGCCTGGCTCCCATTCAACTCTTACTGGAGCATCAAATGTGTTTTGTGCAGCGCCGGCAGTGAAACCAATAACTAGTTTATTCAATTCATCATGACTGAAGTTGAAAGAAGGCATTCTTACTTTAACGTAAGGACGGATTGGATGAACATTTTGAAGAAAATCGTACAACCAGTCAGTCTTAACTCTTAAGCCTTCCTTGGTTAAATAAGGAGGACCGTAGTTTTGATCTTCAAAAGCTTCTGACAGTTTCCCACCAATTCCATCGATTTTGTGGCAACCAGCACAGTTGTACTTGTTAGCGACTTTCATACCTTCTTGATAAAACTTCTCATTAGCATTCAGAGTTCTCTGGCCAGAAAGAGGGATTTTATCACTTACCTGTCCAAGAAGGACTAGAACAATCGACTGAATCTCATTATCACTCAAATAGAAATTAGGCATTTTGTTCAAGTCTTTGAATGGCTTAGGAACGCCCACGTCCCAGATACTTGGTGATTTTAAATGCTGAGTTATCCAACCTTGTCTTGTGTGAGGAACTTGATGTTGCTGACCAAAACCAAACTGCTCAACAGGCTTAGATCCCTCTTTTGTCAACTCTGGTCCGATTTGAGGCAAGTCCCCCTCAAAACCATTAATGTTGTGACAAGAGTAACAGCCATATTTATTGATAGATCGCTTAGCAAGCTCAAGCGTTCTTTCTTCGTCAGAAAGCTTTTCAAGTTTTTTCTTGGCAGCAACAACTGTCTCAAAAGCTGAGAAGTAATCTGTCACAAGGATTTCATCACGAATTTTTTTATCTATTTCTGGGAACTCAAGATCAGCGAATTTTTCATTCTTTAGGCTTAAAAGATAAGATGCGATGTCATTCGTCTCTTTATCTGATAGACGGAAAGAAGGCATGATCGTGTCAGCTTGGTAATGCGAAGGCTTTTTAAGCCACGACACTAACCAATCAGGATCAACCTTAGAGCCAATACCTGTTAGGTATGTACCTTTCTTCTGATTTAAATTGTTCCATTTATCATCAATGCCTTCAACCATGTGGCATCCCACACAGCCAATTGTTTCGATGAGTTCTTTACCAGTCGCAGGGTTACCACCAGTGTATTTCTGGAACGGCTTATATTCACGCGAAGTTTTATAGATATATTCGGCCATGGCATTTACTTCAACCATGTTTTTAGCTTTAAATTCTGGAGCTGAATTATTGAGCTGGTTAAAATACGAAGGCATTTTAGACTTCGGATTAAATGACTTCGGAGACCAAATCCAATTTTTAATAAATTCTTTTGAAACTTTGCCAGATATCTTCTGGAGTGAAGGTCCTGGTTTCTTATGGTGCTGCCATCCTTCAATTTTGTGACATCCATAACAACCATAGGTCTCAACCAGCTCACGACCTTTGTTTAGCTTGTCTGCCATAGGAACACGGTCAACGCCTTGGTGGCACTTGATACACATCCCTTCAGTGTATTGAAGAGGAAGCATTGGCTGAGGAACTTTATGGGGTTCATGCCAGTGATATTTTTCTTTCCAAAGCTTGGCCTGATCAGCATTTTGTGGAATGTGAGCAGGAGCATTAAAATCATTTACACGGTCACCAACACCACCGTGGCATGAAGTACATCCAAAATCTTTGATTGGGTGAGCAGAGTTAGTCCCTAAAGCAAGTTTATCAAGATTAGGGTGAGTTTTATAAGGCTGAGGTTGATCTTCAAACCCAGGCTTGTCGGCAAATACGTGACAAGTGGTACAACGATCAATTTTCGGAACTTGCTGGAAATAAAAATCACTCTCCGCTTTTGTAATAACAAATTGGCGAATTTTAATTGTAGGGTCAAGATAGTCGATAAAAGGAGCATTTCTCAAAGCCCATACCGGATTTTTTTCTACGCCGGCCATTGCCTGAAGCATTCTCTCTTTATCGCCCACAAGATCTTTCAGAGCTTTTTCAGCGGCAGTTTTGTCAGCTAAAATAGTCTTGAGCTCATTTTGAGCTTCAGCCTCACTCGCGTTGAATCCTTTGAGGGCGTCCTTGCCAGACATTTCCTTGTGTTTAAAGTCATCGAATTTAACTTTTAACTCTTTGGCTTCTTTAAGGTGTTTTTCAACAAGAGCGTGTTCATACTTAAACTGGTAAGCAGCGGCTTGAGAGCCATTGACACCATTGCTCATATTCTGGACGTAAATTTCTCTTTGAATGTCCGCTATCTTAGCATTGACCTTGTCAATCTTTGCTTGATGGGCACCAAGAGCTTTCTCTGCCTGCTCAATTTTAGCTTTCGCTTCTTTGATTTTAGCACCATCAACAGAGCCATCAATTTCTTTGATCTTTTCCTGGATTTTTTGTTTCTCAATGTCCAAAGCTTTTACTTGAACAGCTTTCCAGGGACGAATGTAATCGTCAAAAATCATCCATATAGTTACCAAAAGAAAAGAGACGGATAGAGCAGCAAAGATCTTATTCAGAACTTTCATGTCAAACGCCATTCCAGGTTCACGTTTCATTTTTCTACCTTATAAAAAAACAATTAGAGGTTTAATTCAAATTCCGGCATAGCAATCACGTACTTCAGGTTAAAAAACCAACGAAGATACATTTTGATTGGTAAGCTCATCATACTAAGGACTAAAAACAACATTAAGTAGTAACGAATGGTTCCCATTCTCTCTAAATAATTTTTTCCCCATTTCTTATTAATAATAGGGATAAGCCCAAAGAGGTAACCGAAAGTTGCTAGGATTCCAAAAAGTTCGCGGACAAAAATATTTTTTGGAAGACTTGTGTTCAAAAACTTAATCCAGACAATTTCTGAAAGATTGATGTTGTTCTCGGCCACAACTTTATGAAAATCCCAGAATTCGAATGGTCCATAAAAGGTCCAGTTAGGACCACGAAGGAACGTACCAACCTGGATCAAATAAACCCAGAGGGCCAGCCATCCAAATACGAAGCTCGTGATAGCAAATTTACGTTCTCGGAAAGTGTAATAACCATTTCCTTTTGGATTGATGTCGATAAAAGGAATCGCAATTAGACCTACAACAATCAGACCTGGTAGTACAACCCCTGCCATCCACGGATCGAAGTAAACAAGCATTTCCTGAAGACCAAGGAAATACCATGGTGCCTTAGCAGGGTTAGGTGCCCAAGTAGGGTTGGCCGGTTCTTCGAGTGGTGCTTTAAAGAAAATAGCCCAGACAATGAGGAAAACAGTACAAAGAATTCCAGCAAATAGTTCAATATAAACAAGGTTTGGCCAAGACCATACTTTTTCACGATTTTCTGGAGTTCCTTCAATTGGTGGCTCACCTGCAGAGATGCGCAGATCATTTTGGTGACCTTTATAAAGAGCAAACCATGTTGACCAAATAACCAGAGCGTTCAAAATGATAATAGGGATGTTATCTGGAAGGGAAATAATTGAAAAGAAAATGGGATCAGCCACCATCCAAGTAAACACAACCAATGTGAAAACGAGTAAACTTAAGCCGAACTTTTTGGTCCCAACAATATCCATCCTCTTCATAGCTAAAAAGAACAAGCCTATGAAGATTGAGAATGAGTAAACCGGAGCTGCAAGAAAGTTAATTGCTTCCTTAATCATATGTTATCCCTATCTTTTCTAAAGTGGAGCCGAAATTCCGCCATCTTTACGTACTCTCCAGAAGTGAACAGCAATTAAAACTGCTACGACTAGCGGAATAAATACGCAGTGGAGAATGTAGAAACGAAGCAGTGCTGCCTCACCTACGAAACGACCACCCAGAAGTTGGAAACGAACATCGTTTTTATCTGATACCATTACGAAATCACCAATTTTTGCGAGCATCGCACCCGGACCACCGTGACCAGCAAACGGAGTTGCTTTGGCCATGTTAGATCCTACGGTAATCGCCCAAATTGCGAGCTGATCCCAAGGAAGAAGATATCCTGTGAACGAAAGAAGCATGGTCAAGATAAGAAGGATAACACCGACACCCCAGTTAAATTCACGAGGTGGTTTATATGAACCAGTCATGAACACTCGGAACATGTGGATCCATACAGTGATTACCATTAAGTGGGCACCCCAACGGTGAAGTTCGCGCATAATCCCTAAAGGAACGTGTTCGCGAAGACCAATAATATCTGTGAAAGCGTATTCAGCTGTAGGACGGTAATAGAACATCAAAAGTACGCCTGTCACAGTAAGTGCCAAGAAAATGAAAAATGTCAGTCCACCCATACACCAAGTGTAACCAAGCTGAACGCCGGATTTTTTTAACTTAATTGGGTGCAAGTGGAGAAAAACGTTACCGGCAACAACAGCAGCTCTATTACGAGCGTTGTTTGGTGGGCCGTGACGGAAAATAGCTTTCCAGACCTGTGTATTCGCAACTTTTTTAGCAAAACCTTCTGACATATCTTTATCCTCTAAAAATTAAACTTCAATGAACGCACTATCATTGTTCCATTCACCTTTTTCGTAACGGAACACTTTCGTTTTATCGACGATGATTTTGCCTTCAGGATTTCGGTAAATTTTGTAGCGCTCTAATGGTCTAGGAGCAGGTCCTTCGAAGTTAATCCCATTTGGATAATAACCAGAACCATGACATGGGCACTTAAATTTACTCTCGGCAGGAAGCCAAGTAGGAATACAACCAAGGTGAGTACAGATGTTGGACATCGCTACAAGGCGACCATCTTTTTTATACATCCAAACACCGAAACCATTCTTCCAACGTTCATCAACACCATCAGGATAGTCATCTGAAAAACCAGCGACAAAATCCATGGCCGGTTCAAACACAACGTTTGGATATAAAAATCGGAACACCAAACTGGCCAGGCCAGCTGTAGCAGCTCCAAAAGTAATCCAACCAACGGCGAGAAACGAAAAGAACTCGCGGCGGTTCAGACTGGTTTTTGTCTCATCATTCATGAGAGAATCTCCGGAAAATATGTAGAGTCCAAAAAATTTTGGAACTCTAAACAGGGCTTAAGGTTTGGTACTCATTATGGGTGTAAACTTCTAATTTTTCAATAGATTTAGAACTTCCCTAGCTTTTGTTTGAACTCTGACGTTGGTGTCATTTGACTCCAATTTTTCAACTAAACCGCTAAGTTCATTCCATTTGGATTTTTCGATATTTTCCAAAAGATTCACTTTCAGGCTTTCAACTTGCGCACCGTTTAATTCACCGGCGGTCACCTTGTCATACTTAAGGTTAGAAATTTCTTCGATAACTGGGAGGGCTTCGCTTCTTTTGTAATGAATTAGAACAGTTGCCGCAGCGTAGCGAAGAGTTTTCTCAGAAGACGTTAATAATGACAGAGCAAACTCTTCGGTTTTTGGTCTTAGGTGTGACGCAAGAGTGAATAGTGCAACATGTTTTAGACCCATGTCGTCATTCTGCTGAAGCAGCGCTTCAACCTTGTCCCATTCAATGGCCGATGATTTAGGCATGTTGCCCAAAGACACGACTGCATTGAATTTAACTTGTGGATCTTGATCCTCAAGGGCCTTGTTAAGAACATTTAAAGACAACGGATTATTCAAACTGCCCAAGGCCAAAACAACAAAATTTCTTGTTCGAGCATCCACCGATTCATAATACACCTTAGAAAGGTTTTCGATTACCCATGGCATATCGTCTTTGGGGATTTTGGATGAGGCCAAAAACTTAGACAGTTCATAGGCAGCCACCCAACGATTACCAAAAGTTTTTGAGTTCATTTCTTCAATCAAGTCACGATGATTTTTTCCTGATGAAAGCATTTTTGTCACACCAAAAATGATCAAAGCTCCGACTAAAACGATCGCTATTGGAACTGCTATGCCAGAAAGTGGAGAACTTTCGAGTATTTTTTTTGAAGGCGTAGGATTGCCCTGATTTTCTGCGGACATTTGATTTCCTTATGATAA
>JAIFLR010000073.1 GCA_020048985.1 Halobacteriovorax sp.
TTTGAATGTATAAGTCAAACCATCTTCACTTACTACAGGTAGGCTTTCAGCAAGATTTGGCATTAACTCATAAGGACGCTTCAGCGGGTGAAATTCGAATAGCCCTTCGTAAACTTTCCCTGACTCATTTCCCGAGTACTGGTCTGATACCTGAATAGGATCAAAACCTGCAATTTTCTCTGGTGAAATAAGGTGGAGTTCTCTTTCATCAAAATTTCTGTCTTTAGAGCATCCCCAAGACAGCATTAAAATTCCGCAGAAAACCAGGACTAAACTTTTCATAGTTCAAAACTCCTAAAAATGGATATCAATTATTGTATGCGCTTCCCTCATATAATCACTATAAAAACAGTACGTTCCTGACAAGAGGTGCTTTTTGCCACCAATTAGGTCAGGTATTCTATTTTTTTAGTTCCAGAACAGTTCCAGAGAGAGAAGAGTTGGTGAAGAAGATGATTTGATTTTAGAGTGAAGGAAGACACTACTTCGTTGAAAGATAGAGTCTGTAAGATTCATGGCAACCAGCTCAATTTCGTAATCCGCGGACAGAGATTTTTTTAGCGATAATTGCTTAGAAGTCGCCTCTACCTGATAAATCGTCTCCCCTATATGGCATTCAGTTTCTGAACAAATGGCCTCAAGGTCTAATTTTTTATGCAGAACCAGCCGCATGATATTTCGCAGCTCCAGTAGAAAAGTTTTTGCCAATTCCGGGGATTGCTTCTGTGACTTAAGGTAGTCACTAATTCCTTGCTCAATTCTTAACTCAAGACCATCACTATCGCTTTCTTCTCCATTCACTGTCTTCAAATTTTGCAGTCTGAGAACTTCTTCACCATGGAGCGGGATATTGGCGGCAAGGATCCAGTCGCTGTTTTCTTTCAATATCGCATCAAAACTAAAAAGATACTTCTGTTGGCCAATACCGAGACGACCCTTTCCTTCACCAGTTCCCTGAAGGTAAGAGACCAGATCCTCAATTTTTTTACTTTGAATATTTTGACTCTTAAAGAGTGAGCAAGAAGTGAGAGAGAGCAACAAAATGAGGAAATATATACGACTCAACATGCCCTCATATTGAGTCGATTTCTTTTGAAACGCAAGAATAAATTGTTTTTAGTCCACTTTCCCTGAAGCCGGAATACGGTCAGTATCAAGCTTCTCGATTGACGCCATTATTTCCTGACGATCAGTGGTAAATCGCACATGCTTTAATGCTGCTTCAAGATAAGACTTGGCTTTCTTAAAATCCTTAAGCTCTGCATGAACAACTGCTAGATGCTTCAAAATTTCAATATCATCAGGAACCTTTGCCAGAGCAAAATCTAATTCAGCTTGAGCCTTTTTGATTTCGCCTTTTTTGAAATAATACCAGCCAAGGGAATCTCTAATATATCCATCATCAGGGCTGATTTTAAGGGCCGTCTGGATGTACTCAAAAGCGCGCTCCATCTCATTTCCGCGAACCAGCATCGAATAACCTAGAAAATTCCAGGCGTGGGCATTCTTTGGCTCTTTTTCAATGATACCTAAGATGAGATTTGTAGATTCTTCGTATTTTCTTTCTTTCTCAAAAAGGTTCGCCAGGTAATATTTGTGTTGAGTAGAAAAACTTTTCTCATCCTGCACGACCACCATTGTTTCCATGGCGTGATTATATTGGCTTGTGCCTTCGTAAAAACCTGCCTTAACAATGCTGAATTCAACTTTTAGATCTTTATGTTCTTCAATCTTTTTATTGATATATCCTAGAAACTTTTTCTGAAACTTGTCCCCTTCATGATTGTAAAATTCGACCTGCGCCAAAGAAGAAAGCATATTGGCCATTTGAACCGAACTGTCAGTATAGAGTCCACTTGATGAAGGGATCTGATTAAAATATTCAATCGACTCCTGGAACTCTTTCATTTCCTGGTGAATGGCACCCAAATAGTACAAAATTTTGTCTGACTGCGGAGCTGCCGCTAGCAAATCTTTAAAGACTGAGATGGCTTCAGGGAATTTTTTAGCATCAGTATAAAGAACACCTAATTTAACTTTCAGATTAAGATTTTCAGGCTCTAGATCACTTAACTTCTCGGCGTAAGGAATCACTTCCTGATACATCTCTTTGGCAAACAACACCTGAACCATTCTACTTAATATAGGCGCGTCCGTAGGGTCATGACTTAAGTGCTTCTGATATAATTTAATCGCTAATTCAAACTGCTCACGGTCTTCATAAATGAAACCTAAGGCGGCCACAGACTGGGTTAAATCGGGTTGTTTATCATGGGACTTTTTAAAATGGACCGCAGCTTGATCAATCTTGGCCTGATCAATACTCATTTTCCCCATGTAATAATCGTAAATACCGCTCTTCGGATTATTTTTGGCGCACTGATTTAATTGCTGAAAGGCTTTGGTCATATCCTTAGATACTGCAAAGGCTTTACCTAGGAAGATACAGGCATCTTCATTTTCTGGATTCATGGCCAAAAGCTCTTTATATAAGTCCCTGGCCTTTCCTTCTTTATCGAGACCTGTGTAAACTCCAGCAAGGATCATCCCTACTTTCTCTTCTTTACCTGTCTGATAGAGCTTTTCTAAAACAACCTGTGATTCCTCAAGATTACCCACCCGAATAAGACTGATGGCATATTTTTTCTGAACAAATGCATCTTCAGGGGCGAGATCCGCTACATATTTAAATAGGATCACTCGAAAGATAATTTACTGACTGAGGATTATTTTTCGCCTGGGAAACCATCTGCTCTAAGCGCTGAGAAGCTATAACCAGTGCTTCTTTGTTTAGTCTTTCCATCTGTTCCGGATCAAGGTCAGCGTATTTCACCGGTTGAGAGGGAAGAAAAGAGCAACTCACAACAATTTGGAGAAATACGAGGGAAAGGGGAAAAAGAACTCTCATAGGCATCCTGTCTCAGATAACGGCCATTCAATTGGCCGCTTTTTGGACTTTTCGGCATCTGGCTAGGCTATTTGAGAAATTTAAGCTTTTAACGCGATATTTCACACACAAAAGAAATAACTCGTAACAGGCTGTAATCAATGGAGCATCCTTAAGATGAAAGGGAAAAAATTACCCTCTTAAGGAAGAATTTTTTTCCTTATGAATTATTTTTGACTGAACGAGTTGACTTGTTTGATGGGGATTAGTAAAACCACCCCCGAATCGACGGTGTGTCGCCAGCGCGCAAAAACAAAAGTTCTTTGTACTGGCATCCATCTGGGCATTTAAAACAAGTAACTAATATACCTTTAAAATGATTTAAAAGGGTATAAACCACAAATAGGGGAATAACATGAAAGACGTACGTATCATCAAGCGTTACCAGAATCGCAAGCTCTACGACACTTTCCAAAGCTGCTACGTAACTTTAGAAGAGATTGCTCAGATTATACGTGAAGGTCACGAAATCCAAGTTATCGACAATAAGTCTAAGAATGACATCACTTATATGACTCAAATCCAGCTTCTTTTTGATCAAGAGAGAAAGTCTCTTAAGCCAGGTAACGTTGAACTTCTTAAGCGCGTAGTTCGTTCTGAAGAAGGCACACTTACTGGTTATATCCAAGCTCTTGAAAGCAAATTGAACCTCACTTTCGAAGTTCCAGCTGCTACTGAAGCTGCTATGCCTTTCATCGCTACTAATTTGAATTCTTCTATGGAAAATTCGGCTACTCTGAACTAATCTAAGGTTCATGAGTAACAAAAAATTTAGCATTATACTCATGGCCCTTGTGGCCATGAGTTTTTTTAAGTCCCCTCTTTCTTTCGCAGAAACTAAGTCCCCTGCCCCTACGGCCTTTAAAATCAAAACACCTAATACGAAAACGCAGCTTGTTGAAGACAAGTCAGTAAATCCTGAAGAAGAGCCTAAAGAGGAGTCTTCTAGATACCAAAGTTCTGAGGGCTCTCAGCGCAGACTTAAGCAACACGGACTAGGTCTTGGTCTAGGGGAGACGTTTCTTTTGGGGAATTACTCAAAATACGGTGAAGATAAAATCACCATGGACCTTTTCTACTCCTACGCTGCCAGTTATTCCTTTGACCTGCTCTTAAACGCTCATATGTCTGAGCATAAAGATAATAGTGAACGAATGAAAGTGATGGGACTAACCAGCTCGATCAAGGGAAGATTTGTTGAATATGATAATTTCTCTCCCTACTTCCTGGCCGGTTTGGGTTTCTATGCTCCGCAGGCAAAACGAGTTGTGAACGGGGATAATCAATGGTCTGACCGCAAAGTCACTTTTGGTTTCAATTTTGGTGGTGGCCTTGACCTAAGATTAAATGACCATTATGTTGTTGGTCTTCTCGGTCAAATGCACTGTCCGTTTGAAGTTAAACAAGAGGAAGGACCAAACGTGAAAGGCTATTATTTCAAACTTCTCATTACCGGAATGTACCTCTTCTAATGACGACACAACCCTGCCGCCTCTACATTTTCACCGGCAAAGGCGGCGTGGGAAAAACCACCCTTAGCAAAGCATTTGTTCGATACTTAGTTGAACATGACCATGAAGCTGTTTATTTAACATTCAAAAACCAATCGCTAAGCGAAACTCATAAAGAATCAAATTCAGAGACGACTGTCGATGGCATCAGAGAGATCTCCCTGGATCTTGAAGAATCGGCCAGAAACTATATCGAGAGACGATTAAACTCAAAGTTGATTGCAGGCTGGATTGTGAAGACTCCATTCTTTCGGGCGCTGATTAACATGGTTCCTGGATTTAATTATTTAATCTATCTGGGACGAGTTCTCGAATATGGGAAAAATAACCCGAGAATGATTATCGTGCTCGATGCTCCTGCTTCTGGCCACGCACTCACGATGGTTGAATCCACCACCAATTTTCAAAACATTTTTGAATCAGGAATCATTTTTGATGATACGAGAAAGATGCTCTCTCGCTTAAATGACCCGACCTATACAAAAATACATATAGTGAGTCTGCCGAGTCAAATGTCCTGGCAGGAAGCCATAGAGCTAAAATCTGGCCTCAAGGAAAGAACACCAGTAGACGTTCATATCACTGTGAATAACTGCCTCTACCCTATAGTTGAGCAAAAAATCGCAGATTTGCCACCTGGGTTACAAGAAAAAGCCCTAAACGAAAAAAAACTCATTGAAGAGCATCAATCAGAGATGCAATGCATCCTATCCCACTCTCTGGGAACAAATTCTAAGTCTGTAGAGTTGGATTTAGTAGGTTCTCTCTCAAAACTCATATAGAATTCCCAAGTGAGTATTATCACTAAATCATTCGAGATTTTTTGCGGAACTGGCGGTGTTGGAAAGACCACCCTTGCCACGTCCAGGGCCCTTGGCCAGGCCAGTACAGGACTAAGAGTTCTGCTCATTACAATTGACCCTGCTAAAAGACTCAAAGATCTTTTAAATCTTACTGAAGAATCAGTCGGTGAAGTCACTCCGGTCAAAGTGAATGACATAAGTCTCGATGCTCTCCTCATGTCTCCAGAAAAAACCATTCAACGAATGGCGCTGAAATATCAAACACCTGATCTGGCCTCGAACCGAATCGTAAAAATATTGTCCAGGCCATACGGAGGAATGAACGAAATTCTTTCTCTCGTCGAAGTTCAAATGCAATTCGACTCCGGAAAATATGATGTGATTGTCCTGGATACACCACCTGGGGCCCACTTTTTAGATTTCCTTGAAGGGATTGGAAAAATTCGTTCATTCTTTGATCAAAGTTTCGTTGAATTATTCACCTACCTTGGGACCAAAACCGCCAGTGCCGGAAAAAAAATCTTTGGAATGGGAATTATCAATCGTGTGATTTCCGGTGGACTTAGAAAACTACTAGGCCATCTACAAAAAGTCACAGATGCAAAATTTATTGAAGACTTTATTCAGGCCGTGCAAATTATCTATCAATCTAAAGATGCTTTCTTGAAAGGACTGGCCCTGCAAGACAGGCTTAAATCAAAAACAGAATGTAACTGGTTTTTGGTGACTTCTGTAGAGCAAGGAAAGGCCCAAGAAGCTGTAGAAATGAAATCTCACGCTAAAAGCTTTATGCACCAGGATCATTTTCTGGTTCTGAATAAGTGCCTCGAGCAGGAAATGAGTAGCTGGAATCCGACTGATGAAAAACTTCAGGCACTGAAAACATCACTAGATTCGCGGGAAAAAGACTTGAAAAAATCACTCAAACAATCATTCCCAGTAGTACTGGAATTTCCTGAAGTGATGAGCCTGGAGCCCATCGAGCACGTCATTAGCCTCACCAACAAATGGAAAACCTATGTCCCATAAGATTTCAAATAAAGCAGAACTAGAGAACTTTTTTTGCCATAGCTGGAATGAAATTAACCAGTGGATTGATAAAGAGCAATCGAAATTACCACAGCCATTAACCTCAAGTGTTGATGTACGTGAGAGTAAAACTAAATTTGCTCCAGTTGATCACAATATGTATCCAGCAGGGTTTAACAATCTCTGCAGCAAAGATCTACTCCACTGCGCGGACAGATTCAAAGAGGCTTTTGCCGAAATCAACCCCTCAGCAAAAAGAATTGGGCTATTGCCTGAGTCTCATACTAAAAATAAATTTTATCTGGATCACCTGTATAAACTAAAGTCGACAATCGAAATGGCGGATACTGAAGTTATCTTATTTTCCCCTGACACAGATCTTTTTAAAGAGACTGGCGCCAGTAAAGTTCAACTCGAATCCCAGTCAGGCCACACACTTGTGATCTACCAAGCGGCGGTTAGGGATGGCCAGTTTCAAAGCGTGGACAATGAAGTTACATTTAATTTTGATGCAATCGTTTTAAATAATGACCAATCAAATCCTCTGCCTGTTGACTGGAAAACCATAAAAGCACCTGTCCTGCCAACTCCCTTTGTGGGTTGGTATAAACGTCAAAAAAATCTCCATTTCAAATGGTACAAAACTATTGCTGATAAGTTTGCCCAGAACTTTGGGATCAATCCGGATCTGATTCAGGCACATTTCTCAACCGTCGAGAACGTTGACTTTGAAACCAAAGAAGGCCTCGAAGAACTGGGAAGTGAAGTGGACAAATTACTTTCAACCCTTCCTTCCGAGTCCAAGGTATTTGTAAAAGCCTCTCAGGGAACTTATGGAATGGGCATTTCTGTGGTTGGATCAGGAGAAGAAATAAAAAATATGAACCGCAAGGTTCGTAACAAAATGGATACGGGGAAAAACAATCTCAAATTTACGTCAATTCTCATTCAAGAGGGTGTTGAAACGATCGTTAAATATGATGATGCCCCCGCAGAAGTAACCATCTATTTGATTAATGGAAGAAGTTCGGGCGGATTTATGCGCACGAACCCACTCAAGGGAACTCAGTCCAATTTAAATGCTCAAGGTATGATTTTCCAAAAACTGTGCCTTTCTGATATTAAACAGGACTGTGATCATAAAATTAAAGAAGCAGTTTATTCAGTCATCGCAAGGTTATCAACTCTTGCTGCCGCATATGAAATGAAAGAGTTAATGGAGTAAATAATGAAAGAAATGAAATTTGAAACAAAAGTTATTCACGTTGGTGGTGAACCAGATCCGATAACCGGCGCTATTATGCCGCCCATTTATCAAACATCGACTTATGTTCAGTCCTCACCGGGTGAACATAAAGGATATGAATACACTCGCTCACATAACCCAACAAGAACTCGCCTTGAAGAATGTCTGGCCTCCCTTGAAAATGCCAAACATTGTCTGGTAACAGCAAGCGGACTTTCAGCATCTTCATTGATCATGCACATGCTTCCCAAGGGCTCCAAGATTATCTGTGGAGATGATGTTTACGGCGGAACCTACCGTTTATTTTCTAAAGTTTTTCCTGATATTCATGAATTTAAGTTCGTAGATACGACTAACCTAAAAAATTTAGAAAAAGAGATTGAGACCTTTAAACCAGCACTGGTTTGGCTAGAAACTCCTACCAATCCTCTTTTGAAAATTTCAGACATCTCAGCAGTCTGTGCACTGGCGAAAAAAGTTAAGGCCTTGGTTGTTGTGGATAACACATTTATGAGTCCATTTTTCCAAAACCCTCTGGACCAAGGTGCCGACATTGTTCTTCACTCGATGACAAAATTCATCAATGGTCACTCGGACGTTGTTGGTGGTGCCATGATGTTTAACTCTGATGAAATCAGAGAAAAACTATTCTTCTACCAAAATGCCATCGGGCCATGTCAGTCCCCATTTGATAGTTGGTTAGTCCTTAGAGGTATTAAGACTCTGGCCGTGAGAATGAAGGCGCATGAACAAAATGCGTTAAAGATATCTTCTTACCTTGAAAATCACGCGAAGGTTGAGAGAGTCGTTTACCCTGGACTTAAATCTCATCCCCAGCACGATCTCGCCAAGAAACAAATGAAGGGCTTTGGCGGCATGATTACGTTCTTCCTCAAAGGAGGAATTGATGAGTCACGTCGCTTCTTAGAAAATGTTAAATTATTCGCTCTCGCTGAAAGTCTTGGAGGAGTAGAAAGTTTGGTGGATCACCCGGCCATTATGACTCATGCTTCGATTCCTAAAGCCGTCAGAGAGCAGCTAGGTATTCACGATAACCTAATACGACTCTCTGTTGGAATTGAAGACTGTGATGATCTTATTGCAGATCTAGAGCGAGCTTTTAGCAAGGTCTAGAAAGTTGCCGTTACTGGATCCTGATAACCTTCCACTTTTGTCTGCTGGTCTTCATTTTTAATCTGCACTCCTTCGGGAGCGGCAGGCAGAGTGGGGGCCACAGTTTCTTTTGCTTTCTCAATAAAGATATCCTGAAAACAATAAATAACTACAATAAGTTTTCCCGTGAGCTGAGCTCAGATTGTCTCTATCACCTTCTGCGAAAATAAGACCATCATCTTGGATTACATCCATCATCGTAAAATATTGCGAACAAAAGTCGCTGGTATCACGAGACTTATCTTTTTTTATACACTCGGATTCTTTTTTAGCGACATCAACTCCTGTGGCAGAGGTCACTTTTATATGAACAGGCTCGCGGCAAACATCCACAGTCCATTCTCTAGGGAGGTACTTTTTGTGTGAGATATGAAGAATACAATTCTTCTTATCGATAACGAATTCTTGTTTCAAGAGTCCAAAGAGTGGACCCTTTTGGGTCATTTTCATCTTGTAACTCGAATCAAGACAGCTCTTTGAACTGAATCTGGTTTGAGCAAAAGCTGATCCAACAAGAAGAAGACTAATAATACTAAATTTGATGTATGCCATGTCTGTTTACCTCCATCATCGCTACTGTTGCGTCCTTAGTTAGAAAATCTGTCTCTTTAACTAAACTTAGTTGAAGAAAGATTTCCATCATAAGATCCGCTTGAGTCATTTGATGATGATTATTTAAAAATGAATATAACTCTTGTTTAATGTGACCCTCTTTCCAATTAAAGAGAAATCCAGGAGAGAGAATAATAATCCTTTCTCCTTTGGCCAACTGGTATGATGTTGATACCAAATCAATTTTACCCTTCAGATGACTATAGAACTCAGCTCTTCCCTGGCCATGCAACTTAAGTGTCAAATGTGCTGTGTCCATTTCCACAACGACCAAATCAACTTCAGATTTTTTCTTTTTGGCGCCATTGATAGTCTGTATTTCCGAGTTAGCGTCTCTAAGAAATACTTCTGGATCAAAATCTTTTTGTTTTTGCTGATTTAGAAGACCAATCAAAGAACTAGAAATTAAGTAGGACTGACTTGAAATCAGGATCTGATAAACTTTGTTTCCAGATTTATATAGATCATAAAACTCTCCCCCACCACCATCTCCGGCAGCGTATTTATTCAGGAAAGAGACACCTTTTATCTCCTCACTCCTTTTAGGAATAAGGACCTCGTGGATCTTTTTGGCCTTAATCATTTCAGCTTCAGCACTTTGTAAGGCGTGGTCTAATTCATGACTGAATTTCAAAATGTGCTTTTGAAGATTTTTTTGCTCATCAAGCATAGTCCACAAAAACTGAAGTTGGTTTGAGAGCATCGTCCATTGTAACTGAGGCATAGGGAGTGAGTACTCGCCAATAATTTTTGTTAAGAATGCCGCCTGGTCCTGAACCCAGTTCTGAGCAGCAGTATTTTTTTGATCATGAAAAAAAATCACTCCAAGAAATGTGTTCAAGATTACTTTGAATTTCTCTTGAAGCTCCGGATGATCAAGAACAGACTGCGTATCCACTAAAAGGAAATCGGCCCTTCTATTTAAAGGCTGCTCGCAAAGGGCATTCACACTATAAGTCTGGTGCCCTTCATAGAAGTCAAAAATATTGAATCCTTGATCCTCTAAGTGCTTCTCCAGGAATTTACGCTCATCTAAAAGGACCATAAAACTACCCTAAAATCTAATATTTTCATCAACTTAACCATTAATTCACTTACCCCCCTCATTTTACAGTTTATTTTTCCGCAAAACAACCGAAGAGAATTCATCGGGTGAAGACTTTTTAGTCGATTCACCTTTATTGAGTTGGATGAACTTATGAAAAAAAATAATGTCTTCGAGCTACCATCCTTGACCACTGCCCTCTCGCTTTTAGGCATGGCAAGTCAAGTTGAGCAGCTTAAAAATGAGAATCGAAAGATCAGCGAGCAGGCCGCAAGGACGATCCTCAAGGCGCTAGATGCGAAAGACAGTTATACTTTTGGTCATAGTATGAGAGTTGCCTACTTTTCACTGGTGACAGGAACTGAAGCAGCGCTATCAAAAGATGAAATGTATGAGCTAGAACTCTCGGCCATATTCCATGACATAGGAAAAATTGGGACTCCTGATATCGTTCTTAACAAGCCGTCTCGTCTTTCGGAGGAGGAGTTTCAGATTATGAAACAGCATCCCGAAAAGAGCTGGGAAATTCTTCAGGATTACCCTGGATTTGAAAAAATTGCTTCAAACGCTAGATTTCATCACGAGAGATATGATGGGAAAGGATATCCTCTAGGCCTTAAAGGGGAAGAGATTCCTGTTGCTGCTAGAATTATACTTATTGCAGACACTTTTGATGCCATGACTTCTACCAGACCATACCGAAAGGGTTTGTCTTATGAAGTGGCTTTCGAGGAGCTCCTCCAATTTTCAGGAACCCAATTTGACCTGAATTTGGTGAAGCTTTTCATAGAAGGAATGAGAAAAGAAGCCCTCAAAGGAGAGGAAGAATTTTTCATACCTTTAATGGATAGAAGATTCAACAAGAACGCTGCTTAATTCCCGTTACAGAAACCAGTCTTAGCATTAGATGAAACCACTCGGTTTTGCATCAACTCGCAACTCTTTTTAGTGTCATAAACATTGAATGGATAACATTCAATAGTCTTCTTCTGAAAAGTTGTTGAAGAAAAATTATCTTCACAGGTTTTGTAGCTTGGTCCATCAACACATGCCCAGTGTTTTCCTGCGCAGTTATAAACCAAACCTCGCCCTTTATATTCGTAGTCAGGCGGAGTCACATATTCTTTTTTTACTTCTTTGGGCTGATCTTTTTTCACCTGTTTTTCCAGATCTTCCAGAATCTTATCAGTCATATTACTTTCATCTGTGTCAGTAACCTGTCCATCAACAGAGTCTGGTGAAGTTGGCTCCGGAGTTGGAGTCTCAGTCACGGCCGGCTCTTCCGTTGTTGGTTCAGTTGTGGCCGGTGTCTCTGTTACTGCCGGCTCCTCCGTCGTTGGTTCCGGAGTTGGAGTCTCCGTCACAGCGGCTGGCTCTTCAGGAGTTGGTTCAGTTGTGGCCGGAGTCTCAGTAGTCGG
>JAIFLR010000055.1 GCA_020048985.1 Halobacteriovorax sp.
GGAGACCGTCGGTAAAACTTTTGCTGCAAATCCGGCGCTGGGTGCACTCGAAATGGAAAAAGAAGCGAATTCACTAATCAGTTCTAATCAGTTCCCTAAAACAAACTTCGGTCATCCACTTGCACTTAATATTCTTCCCTGGATTGATTCAGAACTGCCGAGTGGTCAAAGCAAGGAAGAATGGAAGGCCCAGGTTGAGGCCAATAAGATTTTACAGACTCAAAAAGTTATTCCCATCGATGGAACATGTGTTCGAGTTGGGGCCCTACGGTGCCACTCACAAGCACTTACCATTAAATTGAAAAAAACGGTGGAGCTTTCAACTATAGAGTCTCTGATTGCCGAGGCCAATCCTTGGGTCAAACTTATCCCAAATAATAAGGCCGAGACACTGAGCAAGCTCACACCCGCAGCAGTTTCAGGCAAACTTGAAATACCTATTGGACGCGTTCGTAAAATGACTTTAGGAGACGATTATCTAAATGCTTTTACTTGTGGGGATCAGCTTCTTTGGGGCGCGGCCGAGCCGCTTAGATGTACGCTGGGGATGCTGTACTAGTTGACTTGGTTATTCAATCCAGATGGAGAATTGCTTCTCTTCATGATCAAAGTTTAAAACAGTTTGAGGGGCATATTGGGAATCCTCAATTCTTTTAAGAATATTTGGAAGATCTATTGAAGATTTATTCAGATACGCTTGGGCCTTCTCAGGAATAAAGCTCTCCATCATGCTCAGTGTGAAGATTGGAAACTTAAGATCCACTGAAACGACGTTTTGTCTTTTGATTTGGATTCTCAAGATTGTAGCTTTCGCAGAATTTTTCATGTCCCAATCCTACTCACTAGCGGATTAGAATTCAATAGACTGCGCTTGTCGGGTAATTTTTTAAAAAATCTGTCTAAAGAATTAATTGCGTTTGTGCTACAATGAAAGGATTAAATCAATAAAATTCAAATACGTGCGGGCTCAATGGAACCTAAGAAAAAAATTCTAATTGCTGATGATGAGATAGAGATAGTCCAAGTATTAAAAGCATTCATTGAAAGAGAATTCCCTTCTTTGGCCGTTTCTATGGCCACAGATGGAGTCCAGGTGATGCATAATCTTGAAAAAGTTGAATTTGATATTTTATTTTTGGATTTGAATTTACCCAAGTTTGACGGAAGAAAAATTGTCAAAGAGATAAACTTCCTACCAAAGGGCAATAGACCGAAAAATATCTTTATCATATCTGGTGAGGAGATGAAAATGGATGACGTCCATTTAATAGGTGAAAAAAGAAGCATCTTTTATTTTGGTAAGCCCATTGATTTTGAAAAGTTGAAAACGCAAATCAATTCAATTCTAAATCCTGTCAAAGTTACCAGTCCTGCAAAGCCCTCCCTAGAGGTTAAGTTTATGAATCCTTTCATTGACTCAACCCTTAAAGTACTCAAAGTAACGACAGGTACCGAGGCAGTCAAAGAAGAGATTAATGTTTCAATGGGCGAAGCCTTTAAAGGGGACATCTCAGCATTTTATCCTATCCATAGCCCGATATTTGAAGGCTTTTTCTGTCTTTCTTTTCCCAAGCAAACCTACTTGAAAATCATGTCCAAGATGCTTTTTACTGATTTTGTAGAAATAGATGAGGATAACAGAGATGGTGTTGGAGAATTGTGTAATCAGATCTTTGGAAATGCAAAAGCTTACTTTAATGACACATTTAAGACCCAGATTCGTATGTCAACTCCATCAATCACCATTGGTGAAAACCATAGTATTATAAGTGTCTTAAAAGCTCCCCGTATAGTCGTTAAGTTTTCAACCGATTCAGGTTACTTCTTTGTTGAAGTTTCCATGGTCAAAGTAGGGTAATTACTTTGGACACTAAATTAAAAATTTTGATTGCTGAGGATGAAGAAGAGATTGCTGAGATTCTGAGTTTTATTGTTAAATCATCAATCAAATGTGAAGTAGCATTAGCAAATAATGGTCAAGTTGCGATTGATTATCTTTCTAAAGGAGATATCGATTTAATTATTTGTGACTACAATATGCCTCTTCTGAATGGTGGGGCCGTTTATAATTTTGTACTTAATTCGATGCCTTCATGTAAGTATGTGATGTGCAGCTCTGATACTCCTGCTCAACATGAAGAGTTCAAGAACCAGAGTAGTTTTTACGGCCATATTCAAAAGCCAAATTTAATCGGCGGCTCTAAGGCGATAATAGAGAAATTCAAGACTCAATCGCCTCTCATACAACAGCCAAGCTCACATTCCTACACTCAGATATCGCCAAAAGTCTTACTGAAAATTTCTGCAATGCCTTCTGATGTCTTTTTAAAGTTAAATGAAAACAAATACGTTAAGGTCTTCAATGAAGGGGCGATCTTTGATGAAACTGATTTCATAAAGTATAGTCAATCCAGTGGTGACAGACTTTATGCTTTTAACATCTCCTCAGATGCGTTTATCGATAGTATTCGAGACTCAATTTTAAAAACGATTAAAACTTTAAATCCAGAGAATAAGGTGGAAGCGAATCTACAAGTTCATTATCTTCTGGCCACAGCATTCAAGGAATACGGGATCAAAGAATCTCTTTTTCCCTTGGTAGATGTACAAATCAAAGAATCCTTTGAGCTATGCAAGACCAACAAGACCTTAAGTTTGCTTTTAGACAAATTACTTCGGAGCAAAGAATCCTACCTTGGACAGCATTCATTTATGTTGGCCGCGATCTCTGTTTCAATTGCTGAAAAGATGGAATGGAATTCAACAACAACGGGGCAAAAGCTTGTTGTGGCTTCCATGTTTCACGATATTTTCTTAAAAGAGACTTTCACTAGCGAAATGATAAATGTTCCAAACGAAAGTAAGGATCAAGATTTTTGGTCTCATTCGCAAAAAGCTGCTGATCTTCTTGATAAAATTCCCAATATACTACCGGACACAAGTAGGATAATCGCCGAGCATCATGAAGTTGGAGAAGGCGTGGGGTTCCCGCGTGGCATTCCAGTCTCCAAGACCACTCCTCTTTCTCAGGTATTTACGTTTTCTCACTACGTTGTTGACCTACTTTTAGAGTCTCATCAATCTGGTCGTTTTGACAAAGATGAGTTTTACGCTAAACTTAACTCTATTTGTGAGGGCACGGACAAGTACAAGAAAATTTTGACTATCTTTCGTTCCATCGATTTTTTTGAATAGCAATTTCCAGGGGGCGCTATGACAGAAGAAGATCATACATTTCTTCACGACATTATGAACAAACTGGCAAAGATTGAAGGGTTTTCCGGAATGTTAAAAATGGAATTAAGCGAAGAGAATGGTAAGTTATTAAAAATAGAGAAAGCCACAAATGAGGCAATCGAACTAGTTAAAAACTATAGGGCCCTTTTAGAAAAATTAGAGAAATAATAAATGATTCAATTTGAGTGCTCGGTACTAATTGTTGAGGATGATGAGGACCTTAGGGACATATTGCAAAATATTCTCAAGCGCCTTGGCCTTAGCACTCAAAGTGCCAATGATGGCGAGATGGCGCTGGAGATGCTTAAGGAGAGTCAGTTTGATCTTGTCATTTCAGATGTCTCAATGCCCAAGAAAAATGGTTTCTCTCTACTTAAAGATTTGAGAAACGATCCTACTGTTGTTCAGCCTAAGTTCTGTTTTCTGTCGGCCGGGATCGATGAAAATGATGAAAATGTCAAACTTCTCGCAGGTAAGTTTGACGGCATCTTATTGAAGCCCTTTCGACAAGAGATAATTATTTCAAAGCTACGCGAGCTATTCCCTGACAGAATTGTGTCACTCTAATAAATATTCACTCTAAACATTGATCTATATCAGTTTATTTTTCCTGGAACATGTCAAAATGTTAAGTCAAAGTGAGGGATTAATATGTCTGAAACCGGTTTCAATGATGAACAGTTACGTTACGAGCTCATTAATATTACAGGAAAAGAACTCAGGAAAGTTGCAGGGGATACCACTCAAAAGATCAGCAAGCAGCTCACGAGTATTAATGATTGTTCGGATAGTTTTGTAACGGTTAAGGATCAACTTAAAATTGTTGAAAATGCCATGAGAAATATGGAGTCCACCTTTGGTACGATGGGCGTAGATGCTTCTCAAAATGCAAAACGTGTAAACGATGTTTGTCTTGCAATGTACAAACTTGAAGATAATTTCGCCTCTATCAGTAAACTGGTTAAAACCATTAACTCCATTGCAGATCAAACTAACCTTCTGGCCCTTAACGCAACCATTGAAGCCGCCCGTGCGGGCGAAATGGGGAAAGGTTTCGCTGTTGTTGCCAATGAAGTTAAAGAACTCTCCCGGACCACCAAAATTGCGAACGAGAACATTCAAAAAACAATTTCGCAAATTACTGAATCAATCAAAGAACTTTCTTCAACCCTGGTGGTGACTCAGGGATCAATTAACCAAACGCTGACTAATATTGAAGGTTCAAAAGACAGCATAAAGACAATTTCAAATCAGACTTTTCAATTTGGAAGAATTATTCAAGATAACGTTAAGTCATTTGACTATCTTTCCGGCCAGTCAGGCACGGTGGGTGAGCAGGTTCGTGAATTGAGTGTGATTGGTGATTCTTTTACTAATTTGCTTGAAATGATGAACGTTCAAGGTCTATTTCACGGAGCTCAAAATCCCTTGGAGAGGCTAGCGCCCATTGTTGAGGCAAGCACATTTTTTGAACCGGGCCGTTTTACCCAGACAGCGGAGATGGAAATTGTTTTAAGTGAGGATGATGTTCTCATCTCAGCTACTGACGAAAAAGGGCGTATCAATTTTGCCAATAATCGTTTTTATGAGATTGCCGAATACGACAGAGGCGAACTATTGAACAAGCCTCACAATATAATCAGACATCCTGATATGCCTAAGACAGCTTTTCAAGATTTATGGCAGATTATTGAGTCCGGGAATCTTTGGGCAGGCATAGTTCAAAATAAATCGAAAAGTGGAAAGCATTACTGGGTTAAAGCGCTAGTTTTTCCTTGTTATGCGAATAAAAAAATCGTTGGTTATATTTCGGTTAGGAAAAAGCCATCTCAAAAAGAAGTTCAAATGGCCAAAGAGGCATACCGAAGACTACCTTAAAGTCTGCCTTTAAAACTCTCTAGCATCTGAAGGATTAGGTTGTTGTCTATTTCTTTAGCTTTTGAAATGAGCTTGTTCCATGAGAGGATTTGATTAACCATCTTGATGTCGAATTCTGATACCTCTAAAAAGGCCATAGACCATTTATTAAAGAGCCTTGTCTCGGCCGGAATATAAAAGAACTCTACAATATTTGAGTGCCGATTATCAGTTTTAATCTTTGTTTCGAAAAGGCTCTTTATGGCCATTTCATCACCTTCAAGAAGCTGTAAAAAGATACCTCCTCTATAAAGCAAAATTCCTGTTAACTCATTTTCAATATTGTATTTTGTTGCGCTTTTAATAATGTCTGCAATATCTTCAGACGTAATTCCATTACGGGCGCTGCTCACATAAAAAAGCTGATGCATATGCTATTATCCTTTTATTTAACTTACTTTATTTATATTAACTTACTTTTAAGGTTTGATGGCCAAAGATTTTTTTCTTCAAGTTATGCCCTGATTTTACCGAAATAATGCCATGGTTGTTAAAGTTGGCGACGAAAATTTATTTGATCTCATTGGTGGGCGGCCCACCCTTGATAAAGTTCATAAGATCTTTTATGACAAAATCTATGCAGATCCCTGGATAGGTAAGTATTTTCAAGGCATTGAACAAAGTATCATTGAAATCCAGCAAAGCGACTTCATGTCCCAGGTGATGGGTGGACCAGCAATCTATTGTGGTAAATTGCCAGTTCCTGCCCACCGGCACATGAATATTACGGAAGAGTTGTTTGACTTAAGGACTCAGTTTCTTTCAGAGGCGATGAATGAGGCCGGAGTAAGCCAAGAAAATCAACAACATTGGATGAAAATTGACCAGGCATTCAAGAAAGGTATTGTTAAAAAAGATATTTCAGATTGTTCCCTTAGATTCAATACCGACGAGATTCTGAATTTCCCCAATCCAAGAAAGAGATCTGCTTAAACAATTAAGACTTTCCTAATACAGTAATTTTAGAAATATCCGATAGGTATTTTAATAAAGCGAGGCTTCGAAAATGAGCAAAATTATTTTTTGTCCTATCTGGGAAAATGCAAGTGTAGCTGAGAAGAAGAAACTTCTTGTCGATGAGATGAATGGCCTTGTACCAATCGTTGTATGCGTTGATGATGATCCCGAGGCTTTAGAGATATTTCAATTCAACGCTACCAAGCTAGGTTTTGAATCGTTCGTTTCTGAAAATCCCCATAGCGCAGTGGATTTCATCAAAAAAAATAAGTCACGTACTTTGTTAATCATTTCAGATTTTAAGATGCCATTAATTAACGGGTTTGAATTTCGTGATTTGGTCACGGAATTTGCACCAGAAATACCGTTTGCAATTCTGTCTGGCTATGTTGACAGAGATCTTGCTCTTAAGGGGCTTGAGCATAAAATTACAGCATTCCTTGAAAAACCACTCAAGCCTACTGACCTCGTCGCCTTCATCAAAAAAGATGGAGAGGAAAGGGCGCAGACTCTCAAAGATGATTATGAAATGCTTAAAGGATTTACAGACGATGCTGCAAATCTTTTAGAGAATATTGAGGAGCTGTGTCTTGAATTAGAAAATAATCACAATAACCAAGATGCTATCGCACGTATTTTTGGAATGGTGCATACCATTAAGGGATCATCTGGTTTTTTTGAACCTAGAGACCTACATAATTTCTCCCACGCATTTGAAGACTTGCTAAAGGATGTTCAAAACGGAAGTCGAGCCGTTACGCCTCAGCTCGTTTCAACATTTCTTAAGGGAAATGACTCGTTAAAAATTTTTGTAGAAGAATTCAAAACAGGTGACCACGGTGAGCACAATGTGCCAGAGATGGTTAAAATATTCAAATTCATCCCTGATGATTCAGTAGAGCAAAAAACCTCTCAGAGCGAGGCGGCCCAAGATCAAGTCGGCGTTGTTAAGGAACAGAAAGCTTCCGAACTTCGCGTTTCCATGACTCTTCTCAATGAATTCATGCAAACGTCTGGTGAGATGACTGTAATTCGTAACATGATCAATAAAACCGTTAGAAGTTTAGAGAAGCAATACCAGGGCGATAAAGAGATTGGTCTTTTGGGTGAGCTTCTTGATGAAATGCATAAAATCAACAGTGATGTCCAAAGTAAAATTACCGATATTCGACGAGTTCCAGTAAATTCTCTTGTTAAGCCTCTTTCACGAACTGTTCGTGACACCGCTCGAGCTCTTCAGAAAGAAGTTGATTTTATTGTTGAGGGTGATGACCTGCGCTTGGATAACTCAATAGCAGAGGTCCTTTCAAAGTCACTGGTTCATATGATGAGAAATTCTATTGACCATGGAATTGAATCTCCTGAAAAGCGAGTTCAGCTAGGCAAGCAGCCAAAAGGCAAATTACTTCTTAGGTTTAGCTGCCAGGGTGAAAATATTATAATTGATATTCAAGACGATGGTGCCGGGATCAATATTGAAAAAATCCGGGAAAAGGTTGTTGAAAAAGGACTACGTAACGCCGCAGCTGCACAGAAGATGACTCAGGAAGAACTTCAGTACATGATTTTTGACTCGGGTTTCTCTACTGCTCAGCAAGTGACGGACTTTTCTGGTCGCGGCGTTGGTATGAGCATGGTTAAGGATTCCGTTGAATCAATGAAGGGTAAGATCCTTATTCAGTCGAAACAGGGTGGCGGGTCTCAGTTTAGATTAGAAATTCCTATTCCAAAATCAGTGATGATTACAAATTGCCTCTTCGTTTCGGTTGCAGACCATGCTTATGGTATACCACAGGATAATATTCTCAAAGTGATGGAAAAAAATCAACTTGCTGATACAGACTACACCTCATTAGAGGGAGCAGAGGTTATTAGATATAATAACAATTTGATTCCACTTTGCTCAATTTCTAAATTGATGGGTAATAATTCTCGTTCAGAATTTGAGAATTTAATCGTGATTATGAAGACTGATGATTCAGTCTTCGCTCTCAGAGTAGAATCGGTCCTTGATATCGAAGATGCTGTGATAAAACCGCTCTCATTCAACGTCTTAAAAGGTCTGGAAATTTATCTTGGTGGAACTTTCCTTGGGGACGGATCAATTGGCATGATTTTTAATGTTGATGGAGTAGCAAGTCGAATGGGGATTGCTAATCACGTATATTCCAATCAAAAGAAAAACACCGATTCTGGTGCCGTCCAAGAACAGACGGAAAAGAGAAATGTCATTGTTTTTGACTTGCAAAAACCAGGACACTTTTGTTTGGAAGAAAAAGATATTTTACGTATCGAAAGACTTGATCCCTCTGAACTGCAGAACAGTGGTGAAACTTATGTTATTCCATACAGAGATACGGTCATGACTTTAATTGATCTCGATCAAATGATTAATCCGAGACTACATCCTAGTTTAATCGAGAATCATGCAGATCAACTTCTTTCAACGGTCATTGTACAGCACAGAGATCAATACGTAGGAATAGTTGTGAAGGATATTATCGATCTTAAAACTGCTTATGGTGCCCTTGAATTAAACATGAAGAAACAAGGTGGAGTGAGTGGATGCTATGTAATCGATAATCAAGTCGTCACCTTAATCAATCTAATTGATGTTCTTGAACAGGGTCAAGGCATAACCCAGATTGACAAGGAACATGTTCCTTATTCAATTGCCGCTTAGTTTTTACTATTTTTCAGCGCACGCCTAGACTCAAGTAATTGGCGTGCGTCTTGTTTCATCATCTCGACCAGTTCTGGCTTATTCTGAGAGATAAGATATTTTTCCATATCATTAATCTGAAATAAAATAAGATCAATAGAGCGATTCAGAAGGCGCCACATATCTCTGCGAGCAACTGCTTGGGTTATGTAATTAATTAGCTGGTTCTCTTTTATGGGTTTGTCTAGAACGGCAAAAACCCCAAGATTTAGCGCCTCCATCAGTGTTGATTTATCTAAATGGCCACTAATAAAGATAATAGGTATTTCTGAATCAATGGTTTTCATTTTCTTTAATACATCCATTCCACTTAGAACGGGCATTTTCATATCAGTTAAGATGAGATCCGGAGGAAAATCTTCGCACTTCGCAATGGCTTCCTCGGAAGACACAAAGCACTCAAATCTAAAGTCTTGAGGTTTAATCATCGAGGATATAATTTCGAGATTGTCCTCTTCATCGTCGATGATATAAATGAGTTTTTGCTTTGGTCTGCCGGCCTGGTTTTTTCTAGCGTTATTAGGTGCCATTTTTTCTGAATCAGCAGATTTATTGTCCGTATCAAATTCAAATTTGAACACTGATGGCCTTCCTGCCAAAATAGAGCGAGCTGCATCAAGACCATTTAGAAAGAAAGTTACAAGTTCCTGAGAAAGATTTGGTGCTTCTTTGTACTGATTGAAAATATTTTCCAGTTTGTGCATGTGGGATCTTAGCTCATCAAGACCAAGCATGCCGGAGGCACCTTTCAAGCTGTGCAATGCACGAAATACCGCAGAGTAATTTTTGTCGTATCCAGACTCGCTTTCCATTTCGAGTAAGTGAGTTTCGGCGTCAAGTAATAACTCTTCCGCCTCGGCCCTAAAATCCTGCATTTCCTGTTCGCTAAAATCCACTTGGATTCCTTTAATACAAATCTATTATTTGTTTTTCTAATTGATGATTATTTTAACTCAAATTACAAATTTAATAAAAGAATTTGGAGCTTCATCGTTTAGAGGCAAAACCAAATCGTCGATTCAAAAAAGATGACATATATCATTTATCCTAACTGTTAATCACTTGCTCTCTAATTATTAAAGGAACCTTAATTTGGCCTACCTTCGACGTCAGACTTAAAAGGACTGTCTTTTTAAAAATTTATGCTAATCTTTATTTTTACTAAAATTGTGTGTTAACGAATATGA
The DNA here is from genome assembly GCA_020048985.1 of Halobacteriovorax sp. Lineage (GTDB taxonomy): Bacteria > Bdellovibrionota > Bacteriovoracia > Bacteriovoracales > Bacteriovoracaceae > Peredibacter. The sequence goes on from JAIFLR010000055.1 coordinate 10,021, forward strand.
ATAAATTTGATGCAGAAGGCGCCCTGGGCGAGTTCTTTTCTGAGTGCGAAGAAATTCTTCAGCGAGTATCTGCAGTGCTTACAAAACTAGAATCACAAGAGCTTTCTCAGGAAGCAATTGATTCACTATATCGTGATGTCCATACTCTTAAAGGCTCATCTCAACTTTTTGGATTTCAAAGAATTGGCTTGATCGCCCATGCGATAGAGGCTTCGCTGGAGCCAGTGAGACGTAATAATACAAAGCTCGAGAGAAATTTTGTTGATCAAGTTTTCAAAAGCCTGGATCTGATAGATAAAATCTTGAAAAATCCTAAGCGTGACTTAGAAAATGATCCCACTTTACAGAACGAGCTGCTTGAAATCCTCCCTAAATTAGTAACACTTTCCAATAAGCGCTACGGGAGCGAGTTTGAGTTAACTCATAGTATGGTTCCGACAGAAGAAACAAAACTAAGTAACCTTCCTCCGTTGAAGGAACATGTAGAAGTTATATCAGCATTAAAAACTTCAAAAGATAGGAACATGTCAGACACAAATCAGACAATACATGAAGCTCCGGAAATAGTTATTAAGGCCAAGCAGGAAAAGGCGAGCGGAGGCGATGAGCAGCAGCTCGAATCTTCGACCATTCGCGTGCATGTTGCTTTGCTTGATAAGCTGATGAACCTAGTGGGGGAGATGGTCCTTGCAAGAAACCAGGTTTTGCAATTTGCGAGAACAAGTGAGAATAATGAATTTCTCAATTTGACTCAGCGACTAGACCTTGTCACCTCTGAGCTTCAAGACAATGTAATGCGCACACGGATGCAACCAATAGGTTCGGTCTTTTCTAAGTTTCAGAGGGTGGTTCGAGACTTAAGTCGCGAGCTCGGAAAGAATATTGAACTAGTCGTGGAAGGTGCTGAGACGGAGTTGGACAAGTCTCTTCTTGAGGCAATAAAAGATCCTCTTACCCATATTGTTCGAAATTCATGTGACCATGGTATTGAAACCCCAGAAGAGAGAAAAAAGAAGGGGAAGCAGCCTTCCGGTATACTTTCCTTGAAAGCTTACCATGAGGGTGGGCATGTTATTATTGAAATTAGAGACAATGGTCGTGGACTAGATCCCAAAAAGCTCCTGGCGAAAGCCTTGGAAAAAAGAATTATATCCCCTGAAAAAGCCGAGACCCTTTCCACTTCTGAAATTCAGCAACTTATTTTTGCGCCCGGATTCTCTACTGCTGATCAAGTTTCATCTGTTTCTGGCCGCGGCGTTGGTATGGATGTTGTTAAAACTAACGTTGAAAGAGTGGGGGGAATCATTGATCTTACTAGTCAGATGGAGCAGGGAACCAAGATAAAACTGATTATCCCACTTACTCTGGCCATTGTTCCTGCGATGATTATAAGAACTAAAAAAGATTTTTTTGCGATACCTCAGGTAAAACTTCAAGAGCTTATCCGAGTCGACTTAGAAGAGAATGGAAAAACCATTGATAAACTTCAAGGTCAGTATGTTTATCGCTTAAGAGGTGAATTACTGCCTCTGATTGATTTAAATAATTTGCTTGAACAAAAATCTAAAAATGAAATTAAACGAATCATTTTTAACATTGTTGTACTTAAGACTGAAGGCCATATTTATGGATTAGTCGTTGATGAAATTTGTGACACCGCAGATATCGTAGTGAAGCCGCTACCCCAGTTTTTGAAAAAAGTGAACATCTTCTCTGGAGCAACAATTATGGGTGATGGAAGTGTTGCCCTCATTCTTGATATCCAGGGAGTCGCTGAGAGAAGTGGTGCCCATAGAGTAAACCAGAATAAAGATCTTAAGAGTCAGCTTGAGATAAGTACCAAGTCTGTTGTTGAAGAGAGAACTGAATTTCTTTTCTTTAAACTCGCCCACTCTGGTACCTTTTCAATCCCTCTCATTTTGGTTCATCGATTGGAGGAATTTCGATTTGAAGAAGTCGAGGTTTCTGGCACCGAGAGTATGGTTAAATACAGAGGTTCTCTCCTTCCTTTGATTGATCTAAATAATTATCTAGGTCACAAAGTTGATAAGAAACTTGATGGATCAGAGAAGTTTTCCGTAATTGTTGTTAGTAAACATAATCGTTTTTTTGGTCTAGTTGTTAATGAAATCCTTGATGTTCTCTCCTCTGGAAATGAGGTGACACCTCACTTAAAAGATATGAAAGGGGTCCTTGGGACGATTATTTTTAATGACAAGCAGATTGTTACAGTCCTCGATGCTCTGGGTATTATCGACGACGCGATTGGAATTCCGAGAGACGTGAAAAAACAGAAGAAATTAGCAAACATAAGAGTGCTTTTTGCAGAAGATACAGTCTTCTTTGTCAGGCAGGTTAAAAAAGTTCTTGAAGCTGCAGGAATAGAAGTTGACCATGCTGAAAATGGTCAACTCGCCTTAGAGAAGCTCAAGAAATCAGACGCTGGATATTACAAGATCATCTTATCAGACATCGAAATGCCCATGATGAATGGATATGATTTTGCCAAATCTGTTAAAACAGATCCAGCCTTCAAGAATATACCAATGATTGCTTTAACAACACGCTTTAATGAAATGGATCAGAAACGTGGATATGATTCTGGGTTCAATAAGTATCTTGAAAAACTTAAAAGTGATGAGTTGATGGACGCAATTTACGAACTGCTAGGAGTAAAATAGATGAGTACAAATCAGTTCTCTACTTTTTGGGTCGATGAGCGGCTTTACGGCGTTAACATAAAAATGGTCCAAGAAATTACCAAATCCATGAATGTTACTGAGGTGCCACTTGCGCCTACTTACATTAAAGGGCTTATCAATCTTCGCGGTCAGATTGCAACAGCGGTTGGACTAAGAGAGCTCTTTGACATAAAACCGTCAAATGCCGAGAACGGAAAAATTAACGTTGTTTGCAAAAGTGAATCCTATCTTCTTTCGCTTGTTGTGGATGAAGTTGGAGACGTTCTGGAGTTGGATGATCCTTTGTTCGAAATGACACCTGAGACGGTTTCTCCGGAGGTGTCTAAGTTCATGTCGGGTGTTTATAAGCTTCCTAATAATTTGTTAAGTGTAATAGATATTCAAAAAATAATTGATTTTTTAAACGTTTAAAAAAGGACGGTTCCAATGTCTCAAGTTAGCAATGAGCTTGCTCAAGGTTTGTATGAAGCAATTGATAGATCATACATGACAATTCAGTTTGATCTTGGCGGAAATATCACTACTGCAAACGATAATTTTCTTCGCGGTTTAGGTTATACTCTCCAAGAAGTGGTAGGTAAGCACCACAGTATTTTCTGTGACAAAGACCTGGTTAATAGCCAGAGTTATAGAACGTTTTGGGACCAGCTAGGTAAAGGTGTTGCTCAGGTTGGCGAGTTTAAGCGTATAACAAAAGCCGGCAAGGAAGCGTGGATTTCTGCAGCTTACAGTCCAATCAAGGACGCTGACGGGAAGCTCTCTTCGATCATGAAGGTGGCGTCAGATATTACAGAAACAAAAGCGATGGCCCTCATGAAGCAAATGGTGGATTTTTCACCAATCAATACAATGTTTTCTGATTTGAATGGTAATCTTTTGTATATGAACGAGGCTTCAAGATCGACTCTTAAAACGCTTGAAAAATATCTTCCAGATAAAGTAGATAATCTTGTTGGTCAGAAAATCAATATTTTCCACAAACGCCCTGAGCACCAATTGAAGATTATTTCAGATGCGAGAAATCTTCCTCATAAAGCAAAAATTCATTTAGGCCCTGAAACCCTCGATCTTTTGGTTTCGCCAATAAGTGACTCAACAGGAAAGTACGTTGGTCCAATGGTTACTTGGTCCGTTATTACAGCTGATGTTAAACTTGCCAAGGATCTTGAAGAAACAGCAGGTCACCTTGCAGCAGCTGCAGAAGAGCTTTCGGCAACTGCGACTCAATTGAACCAAAACTCTAATCTTACTTCGCAACAGTCAAACTCAGCGGCTGCAAGCACTGAAGAAGTAGCGAAAGGTGTTCAAATTGTTGCAACGAATACTGAAGAAATGGTTGCCTCAATTAAAGAAATTGCTCGTAATACATCTGAAGCAGCAAATATTTCTAAAGATACTATGAAGCGTGCAACTGATACTAACAAAACGATCACTCAGTTGGGTGTAAGTTCGGAAGAAATTGGAAACGTTATCAAGGTAATTAGTTCAATTGCTCAGCAGACAAACCTTCTTGCCCTGAATGCGACGATTGAAGCTGCAAGAGCTGGTGAAGCTGGTAAAGGTTTTGCAGTTGTTGCGAACGAAGTTAAAGAACTTGCGAAACAAACTGCTAAAGCCACAGATGATATTACAAATCGAATTAATGCCATTCAAGGTGACAGTAAAGATGCGGTCACTGCAATCAATGGAATCAGTACCGTAATTGAAAAATTAAACTCAATCTCAGTTGCAATTGCCGCTGCCGTTGAGGAACAGACTGCAACTGCCAACGAAGTTGCTCGAGTTGTAAAAGAATCGAACAAAGGCGTTGAAGAGATTGCAAGTGTTGTTCAAAAAGTATCTGGAGCTGCTAAGCAGAGTTCTGCTGGTGCTTCTCAGACGCTGGAAGCTGCTAAATCTCTTACTCTTCTTGCAGAGAAATTGAAATCTCTTGTAAAAGGTATCAATACCTAATGAAAGTTTTGGTTGTTGATGATTCTATTGTGTTTCGTTCACAAATCTCTGCCTCACTTAGTGGGGTAGAGAATGTTGAAGTTGTGGGGTCGGCACCCAATGGAAAAATTGCGATCCAAAAGCTTCAGCAAATGTCTGTTGATTTGATTACATTAGACATGGAAATGCCTGAGCTTAACGGACTTGAAACCATCAAAGAAATTAAACGTCTGGGATTAAATACAAAGATAATTGTATTTTCTTCCCAGACTATTAGAGGGGCAGAAAAAGCTCTTGAGGCCTTGGCAGCTGGTGCTGATGACGTTGTCGCTAAGCCCTCCGCTGATAATCTTGATTTTTCCAAGGCTCAGGCAATGATTGAAGAGGCACTTATTCCTAGAGTGCTGCAATTTTTAAATGCAAGATTGCGTTCGTCTACAAGCCCATCTAAAGCGGTTGCGTCGAAGCCTGCTTCACAAAATAAAAAGAATTTAAAATCTTTCCTACCCAAAGCTGTTGTCATCGCGTCCAGTACTGGTGGCCCTTCGGCTTTGGAGCATATTTTCCAAAATTTGAAATGCACACCAAAGTTACCAATCTTTATTGTTCAGCATATGCCGCCTGTTTTTACCCAGATTCTTGCCCGACGATTAACTGAAATGTCGGGAATTACTGTGCATGAAGCCACCCATAATCAGAGAGTCGAGAAAGGGCATACCTATATTGCTCCCGGTGGATTTCACATGGTTGTTGAAAAAGATAAGGATGGCCTCGTTATTAAGTTAAATGAGGACGCTTATCGAAACTCCGTTCGTCCGGCCGCTGATTTCTTGTTCGAATCTGCTGATGTTATTTTTAAACATCAGTTACTTGGTGTCGTTCTGACAGGTATGGGAGAGGATGGGGCAGTGGGGGCTAAGCAAATTCATGACTCCGGTGGTGGTATTATCATTCAGGATAAGGAGTCTTGTGTTGTGTTTGGTATGCCTGGTGCAGTTTTTGTTAACGACGATTTTGATGATATTATGAACCTTGATGAGATAACAAATTATTTAAGAACGGTGATCGTATGAATAGCAAGTATTTTGGTGAATTTCTCGTTGAGAAAGGAGTTATTTCCCAAGAGCATTTAGTTGACGCCCTCATAGAGCAAATTGCAACGACTCCGCCTTTGTGTCAGGTTATTTTTCAAAATAAAATTCTTACCACTGCTAAGGTATTTGAGGCATTTAGATTCCAACAAGATAATCAGGTTGAGTTTATGGCCGCCTGTAAATCCATCGGCGCTTGGAGCCAGGAAGTTCAGGATAAAACTTTTACTGCCATTGATGATATCAGAAAGCCTTTGGGGCATATTCTCGTAAGTAAGGGATTAATTGATCTTAAAAAGCTAACCAATATGCTTGACGAGTTTTTATCACAACTAGCGATAGCACCAGCACCTACACCACTTGTGGTCGCTCCAGTCGTAGAGACAGTTGTTGAAAAGGTCATCCCGTCACCTACCACCAAATCACTTATTGATCTTTCTGAATTATCTGAGAGCTTTCAGCCAGGAATTCTGATGGAGCTTGAGGAGACGTTCGACGAGAAAAAAAAGAAAATGGTGAGAGTTGCACTTTCTTTAGTCAAAGATAATGCTGGTACTGATCCTGCCATATGCAAGAAGCTGATGTCCGACGTCTTTAAGATCATTCATAGCCTTAATGGTCTTTTGGGCCTCCTCGCACTTGATAAACTTTCCGAGTTCTTAACGAATATGGAAACATACTTGAGTGACTTGCAGTTAACTCTCAGTGAAAAAACAAAAGATGAATTAGTTGAAGACACGGTTCAACTAACTAAAGCTATCGACCTTTCCTGGACTCTTCGTTGCAGCATACTTGCCAATGGTAACGAGCGGTTTTTTCTCTCAGAGATTGATAATCAGAAGCAGTTTTTAGAACTTTCGCAATTTTTTAAAGGTTAAAAATATGACTAAGAAGTTTAAAATTTTATGCGTTGATGATTCAAAGTCAATTCATGCATTCCTAGAAGAATGTTTGACACCTATTACAGAAAGAATTGACCATGTTTATAACGGGCAAGAAGCTGTAGACAAATTGAAGTCTAATCTTAATGCCTTTGATGTCATCATTTTAGATTGGGAAATGCCTGTCATGGATGGTCCAACGACATTCAAAGAATTAAAAGCATTGGGCCTTAAGACACCAGTTTTCATGTTAACTTCGAAAAACAATCCCTCCGATATTATGCAAATGATTGAGGCCGGGGTTACTGAGTACATGATGAAGCCCTTTACTGCAGATATTGTAATAGAAAAAATTCAGCAAATTTTAGGATGATATGGAAAATCAAGTATTATTAAAGTTCTTTGCCGATTTTATTGAAGCTGAGCTTGGGATTATTTATGTCGAAGCCAATTATTTTCAATTGGAGCATAGATTAAAAGATATTGCGACTCAACTAGGTCACGGTGATCTACAGTCGCTTTATCAAGCGGCTAGACCTGGTATTCATGGGCAGATGAGATCGCTTCTGCTTGATTTGGCAACAAATAATGAAACTAGTTTTTTTCGTGATAACTCAATCTTTAAGGCCCTAAGTGAATGCATCGTACCTGACATTATTAAAGAGGGTGGTAAGACTTCTATTCAGCTTTGGTCTGCAGCTTCAAGTGCTGGCCAGGAAGTGTATTCTATTGCAATGGAAGTAGACCAGCTTAGAATGACCAATTCTGCTGTTCCTAATCTGCGTATTTTTGCTTCTGACGTTTCTGATACTATTTTAAAACGAGCAGAGGCGGGGGTTTATTCACAACTTGAAGTTCAACGAGGTCTGCCTGCTCGTTTAATGATTCAATACTTTGATAAGAATGAGCAGGATCAGTGGGTTGTTAAAAATTCCCTCCGAAGTGGCATTAGCTTCCAGAAACTAAACTTACTCCACAACTGGGGATATATTGGACCTTTTGATATCGTTTTTTGTCGAAATGTTCTCATCTATCAGAGTGTGGAGAATAAAACAAAAATTATCAAAGAAGTATGGAAGCATTTAAATCCCGGTGGTTATTTAGTCCTTGGAGCTGCTGAGAGCCTTTTTGGTCTTTCGCAAGATTTTGATCAGCTTGTTCATGGAACAGCAGTTTTTTATAAAAAGAAGGGGTAGGCCTCTTTGTGGATGAAAATGTCATTTTTATCTATCCTTTAAATACCATTCTCACTCAGCTTAAAGAAGAGCTTGAGAAGGACGAGACATTCACTGTCTTTGAAGTTGATATGATTGAAGAATATGAGCAGCTCATTGAGAATCTTGAAACCTCAATGACTTTTTCATTCGATCCCAAAAAAACGGCTCAATATTTAGAACTCACTAAAAAAGTTGTTTCAAAACGCACTCATCACAACATTCTAATATCAAAAAAATCGCCTAGTGGTCTTGAGCTTTCGCGTATGGAAAAGAATGGTTTAAACGAGTATTTGCCCGATTATACCCAACTCAAGGCCTTGCTACTTAAAGTGAATCTTTTTTTTAAAAATATAAATAATTTTGGCGGTAAAGAAATCTCGATCAGTTCCAAGGGACCTGGGAAAATTGATACTCAGTCCACTCAACGGATTGAGCGTCTTGTTAAAGACGAAAAAATCTTAAAATCAAATGATGACGAGGAAGATGAACAGATCGTCCTTAAAAATAATGAAAATGATCCAGATTGGAATTCAGCCATCTTAGGGCAATCTAGGGATCCTTCTGTATCGGAAACCAAAAGAAAACCTATTGAGAAAAATGATCCAATTGGCAGAGATATTTTGGCCAACGCTGCTCCTGCGAAAGCAGCGCACACACTGAAAATAAGTGAGAATTCCCCTGAGGAAAATGTTTCTTTAGACAAAAAAACATCTCGTTGGAGCCCAGAAGTATTGGCCGCTTTAGAGTTGCCTGAAATATCCTATTATCCTGGATCCCGCGTTCTTGATCCCGTAGCCTTTTTCATGGAGATTCTTTTTAATAACGGTGACGCTGAATTCAAAAAAAAATTTTTAAAAATGTCCCTCATGAAGGTCTATCAAACGCAATTCTATGTGGCAGATCAAGAGGGTAATTGGGAGGAGGGGACACCCCCTCAACTGAGAACACTTAATATTTCTGATTACTCTGTGCCAAGCTGGATAAACGAAGGAAGGAATTCAGAAGAAAATATTTTCCTTCTTCCTCTGTTCGTTGATGATAAATTTAATAGTGCTATTGGACTATTGGTATCGGGCAGCGTGGGACATGATAAAATGGCCGAGATGGAATTTTGGTGCTACCTAGGAAGGTGTGCATGCAGTTAAATTTTTACCGAATTAGCTCAGCAAATGCTCAGATTCTTTTTGATCAAATGCTCAATGTGTTTTTTTATGACTCCAATGAAAAACTGCGCAGTCTGGTTGAAGCGACTACTTTCGAGGATCAGCTTGAAAAGGCAAAAGACGGAGGCCATTTTCAGATCTTGGTTCAAGATATTAAATTTGTCCTTGATGAAGAAATGGTTCTGGAAATCGCTCACAACAACAAAGAGACTCTTCACTACATAGATCGTCATAAATTAAGACTTGAAACATACGCACCATTCTATAGCAAAGAATGGCACGCTTTAGTTGAGCTTAGCAATGCCTTTAAGACGAATGATTTCAAGAAGCTCCTGGGCCTTATACAGGCGGATTTAGCAAATGATATGCAGGATATAAGCACCTTTGCTACAACCGTTTCTGACTGTTTGGAGAAGGTCTTAAGGCGTGATAGTAATTTGTCACGGATGATTTGCTTCTCATATTGCAACTTCAAGCATTTGAAGTACAAAGATAGAGCACTTCTGTTTGATTTTTTAGGGGCAATTATTTTAAAGGACTTAGGCCTCACCCAGAACAGAGATGGGGCGATGTTAGAAAAAAATGATATTTTCTTTAAACACCCTTACTACTCACTCTTTTTGATTAAGAAGTTGCCAATTGAACTTTCGCAGCGATGTTATTTTTTTATTCTGGACCACCATGAATCTAATGATGGTTCGGGGTTTCCGAGACAAAAAACGGCAGCGTTTTATCACCCACTCTGTGACACACTAAAAGTATCCGAAAATCTGTTTTTAACTTGTGCCACAAGCAATGAATATCAGAAATGCATGAAGAACATGTTAAATCATAATCACATCATCAATACTTCGCTAATTGAATGCCTTCGGATTACTTGTTCTTACTTAGCTTCATAAAAGTATCCGAGAGCTCCAGTAGCTCCTTGAATCGTTTTTACTGAAATGGGGCTAATTTCTTCCGACTGTCCCTTTTCAATGTTCGAAATCATTTCTTTTATGACATCTACTGCTTCAAATAGGAAGGCGGTGACGATTGTTACGAGTTCGGTATTTTTACTTTGTGCTGCTTTGTAGCTGATCGTTTTACACAATTCACTAATACTTCCCATCTTGTGGAGTTCAAGTGATTTGGCCGCACCCATTATACGATCTACTTTCTGGCCAAAAGCTTCAAGTGCGCTGAAGTCGTCAGGTTTTGATTCCAGATTTTCCAGGATAGAAACCAGCTCGCTTATAATTGAGTTGGTTTCCTGGCAGAATTCCTGAAGAATCTCATCCATGTTATTTTGCGAAGACCTTATCGATCTTGCCCTTAAACGTTTCAGGCTTGCTCCGCCTCTGCAGTAACCATGAGAAAAGGAGTTTGTTTAAATTCTTCCTTGCTTCGGAAGTTCTTTAAGAGATCAATTCCTGTCATGCCGGGCATGTTCCAATCAGATATGATAAATTGGAAAGGCTTTCCTTCTTTGTGTGCGTCTTGAATGGCTTGCCATGCTGGAATGCCATCGTTGGCTTCAGTAATATTATCACAGCCCATTTTCTGAAGCATGCCTTTGATAATTTTTCTCATTGTGTTCATGTCATCAACGATTAGAATCTTGATTTTTGGGTCAAAGGCCATGCATACTCCCTGCTATAGTAAATTTCAGATGTACTTTATGATACCTTAATTTATAATTATTTCATGAGTTTTATTTCAATTCGCCTCTCAACTGTTAGGCCAGGCTTAATAGTTCCATTCAACGTCTATCTTAAAGTTGCTGATAATTATGTGCATTATCTTCACAAAAATGATGACTTTGATCAGGTCAGGCTTGATGGTTTAAGGAGTAGGGGACTAAAAAAATTCCACATCAATGAGGAAGAAGAGCTGAACTATCAAGCTTTTTTGGCTCAGTTATTGGATAACGTTCACCTTGCGAGCAATGAGGTTAAAACTTCTATCGCCCTGGATGTGACTGAAAATTCCACGCAGGAAATGATTAAAAATCCAGCGACTGAGAAGTCCTATAGCATGGTGAAGTCATCGTCAGAAATTGTGCAAAAAATTCTGGCGGATAATGATGTTATTCTTCGTGAAATCGTTTCTCATGGCCGCAACCAAAACTCTTCTCTGTCTGATCGTATGCAAAGTCACCTTATTAATACGGCCTCCATCGCTATTAAGTTTGCTGAAACGCTTAAAAGCGACATCTCTACCAATTCTCTGGGGATTGCAGCCTTCTACCATGACGTCTCCTTCACTGGATATTCAGCAGAGGAGCAAAAGCTTTTTTTTAAAGATATAAACGAAATGGATGCGGCCTCTTTGACCATCTATAAAACACACCCCGAAAAAAGTGTGCAGATGCTTCAAGATAAGTCTTTTGCAGAAAAAGATGTCCTTGATCTTATTATGGCCCATGAGGAAAAAATATCTGGTCAAGGCTTCCCCAACAAGCGCACAAAACTATCTCCAGCACAGGAGGTTCTTTCCCTATGTGCTTTTTATGATAGGGAAGTGACATGCCTTGGGAGAGACCCTAAGCACTTGTATAATAATCTCATGATTGATCAGGTAGGAAATTACAATTTAGAATTGCTTAAGCAGTTCAAAAATTTCCTAAAAAGTTATCTTTAATTTTCTCGATAACAAATATCAAAACTGAATTCACCTAATGCTGATGAAATAGAAGTTTCAATTACGCTTGTATTGCTTGGGTATTTGATCTCGTGATTAATGCCTTTAATTCTGGTAGGTGTTGACATGCCTATCTTGTAGCCCTGAGTTGCCAGTACTTTTTTAGCATTACCCATGACAATGTTAGCGATTTCAGCACCAGTATCTTCCATATCTTCGCAGTAGTCGTCGAATTCCTGCATTAGCATGGCAGAAGCAATTTTAAGGTAAACTTCTTTTGTGAAAGAAAGAGCTATGAGGCCATTGAAGTCTTGTGACTTGCCATCTTTCTCAACAGTTCCAGTCATACCAATCATTGCAGTAATTTCACCTCTGGCCATGTTGTCAGTTTTCATCTTTGGGGAATGAGCACTGATCTCAGTCGATAACATGACTTTAAAAGTATCTTTAAGGGCTTCAATAAATGGTTTAGAGAATTTGAGATAAGCTTCAACATTCATGTGACGTGCCTTTTAGTGGTTTTAATTTGAATCAATTATTCATTAAAGTCGTGTAGAAATAAAATAAAAAAGCGTTCCAGTCTGACACGTTTTTCCCTGCACGATAAGAAAGATTATCGTGCAGTGCGTCATTCTAAATCCTCAAAATCACTTATAATCTACCCATCTCTATCTCAAAGGATTTCTCATGGCGGTTTATTGGATTACTGGTGCTTCTTCAGGTATTGGCGAAGCTTTAGCGCGTGAACTTTCACTCCTAGGTCATCAGGTGATTCTCTCTGCACGAAATGAAAAGAAACTTGAAACTGTATGCTCTCAGTTGTCTCATCCAGATAAGGCCCGGATCCTGCCATTCGATCTGGCCGATACAAAGAATGCCTCTGCGACTGTTGATAAGGCCCAGGCGATTTTTGGGCACATTGATGTGGTCGTGCTTAATGCTGGTTTGTCACAGCGGTCACTGGCCCAGGAAACCACACTGGAAGTTTACCGTGATCTTATGGAAGTTAATTATTTTGGAAATGTTGCTCTCACTCAGGCACTTTTACCGAAATTTCTGGCCAAAAACCAAGGTCAGTTCGTCGTCATCACGTCACTGGTTGGAAAATTTGGAACTCCATATAGAACAGGTTATTCGGCTTCAAAACACGCTTTACATGGATACTATGATTCACTTCGCGCTGAAATGATGATGCAAAATAAAAACGTCGCCGTGACAATCATATGTCCCGGTTTCGTCAGTACTGACATTTCTTTCAATGCCTTGGGTGCTAATGGTGTGGCGACTAAAGTCTATGATGACAGCAATGCCCAAGGGATAACACCGGCGGAATTCGCCAAACGTGCTATCCCGGTTATTGCAGCTAAAAAATATGAGGATTACATTGGTGGCAAAGAAGTATTGGGCGTAAAACTAAAACGCTTTTTTCCCACATTATTTGCCAAAAAAATTGCTAACACTAAGGTTCGTTAACCATCTAGATGGGCCCGTCTCAAAAATTCATCCCGTGTGATTGTTCCATCTTTGATGGCCAAGGCGGAAATCGCCAAGGCCTTTTCATACAGAGAGCGCTGATCGGCCGGTATGAGAGTTAAATCAATATGTTTTTGATCGATGTTGCCTGTGTGTTTCACGGCATTTTTAATCATCTCAATCGCCTGATCGATATCCATTTTTCGTTTCCCCGTATTTTTCAGAATTAAGCTGCGTGAGACATGGTTGTCGCTGGAATTGCCTGGTCGATCAGATCTCCAATAACTGACTCATTAAGACCATCGTATTGAGCTGCCTTATAGATCACTTGAAGCTTCGAATTGAGTTTCCCAATATCCATTCGAGTTTTATGTTCAGTTTCACTTTCTAAAATGGCTTCGTGAATAAGCTCCCTATACTGTGCAATTAAAATATCGTGAAATTTATCAGAGTTACTATTGTTCAAAATGGGCCCCCTCGTTTATAAACAAACCTTCAGTCAGGTGTGATCATAAAGGTATTTACTAAAGGTCAAAGGTATTTTGCTCAAGTACTAAAGAATCAAGGAGATAGCGAAATTAAGAGAGTTTTAATCCCTTTAGCAAGTGATTGAAACTTTATCAAATGACAAAAATTCATGGCGTGCTACCATTATTTTATGAGTACAGACACGGATCTTAATCATTTTCTTAACGCCGGGGAAAGCTTCCTGCCAGGGAACAAAATCCAGTTACGTTTATCCTTATTGGCCTTGCTCCTTAATCGAAACGTCTTGATAGAAGACGTTCCTGGAATGGGCAAAACCACGCTGGTTAAATATTTTGCCAAGGCCACGGGACTTGATTTTAGGCGGATCCAATTTACCAGTGATTTATTACCTTCCGATATACTCGGAGTTTCTATCTTTCAAAAAGAATCGGAAAGATTTGTTTTTAAGCCAGGACCAATATTTGGAGAGTTGATCCTTGCGGATGAACTTAATCGTGGCACACCAAAAACACAAAGTGCGCTTTTACAGGCGATGGAAGAAAAGATCGTAACAGTCGACGGGATGACT
>JAIFLR010000021.1 GCA_020048985.1 Halobacteriovorax sp.
GTGGATGGAGTTGGGGAGTGGGCCACAACTTCAGTTTGGCTAGGGGAGAATAATGCACTCAAGGGTATCTCTGAGATTCATTTTCCTCATTCCTTGGGACTGTTTTATTCCGCTGTGACCTCTTATCTTGGATTTAAGGTAAATTCCGGTGAATATAAAGTCATGGGACTTGCCCCTTACGGAAAACCAATCTTTAAAGACTTGATGCTGCAAAATCTTATTACTCTTCATGAGGATGGTAGTTACTCTCTCAACATGAAGTATTTCGCTTATGGGCACAAGCTTAAAATGTTTACAAGGGACCTAGAGGAATTATTAGGTCGCAGAGGGAGAGCACCTGAAAGTACAATCGATGACTTTCACATGAATGTTGCTGCTTCTTTACAACGAGTTTTAGAAGAAGCCTTGCTGCATATGGTGAGAAAGCTCAGAGAAAAATTTCCTTCGGATAATTTATGCCTTGCTGGTGGAGTGGCCTTGAACTGTGTCGCCAATTCTCGTTTATTAAAAGAATCTGGATTTAAGAATATCTGGGTACAACCAGCTGCTGGGGATGCAGGTGGAGCCCTTGGAGCGGCCCTGGCCTATTTTCACCTAGGTCAAAATAAACCTAGAATACCTGCCAATCCTGATAATCAGAAAGGCAGCTTACTTGGTCCATCATTTACCTCAGAGGAAATAGAATCATTTCTTTTGGAAAATAAAATTTCATTCTCTCGCTTGAGAGATGAAGGCCTTTGGGAAACTGCTTCTGCATATTTAGAAAGTGGGAAAATAATCGGCTGGTTTCAGGGTAAAATGGAGTATGGACCTCGTGCTCTGGGAAATCGCTCAATCATCGGAGACGCGCGTATTGAGGATCTGCAGAAAACAATGAATCTGAAGATTAAGTATCGTGAATCTTTCAGGCCTTTTGCTCCCATTATTTTGGATGAAGAGGTAAGTGACGTTTTTGATTGGGACGGAGTCGCACCCTACATGCTTTTTACCGCTCAGATAAAAAAAGAACTTTTGATCCCTCAGTCTGTGGTTGAAGAAAGTAAGTTTGGGATCGAAAAACTAAATATAGTTCGTTCAAAATATCCTTCAATTACACATGTAGATAATTCTGCACGATTACAAACAGTGCATAGAGAACAAAATTCCGAACTACACGGGCTTTTAACGACCTTTAAAAAAAGGAACCAAACATCGGTTCTAGTAAACACCTCCTTTAACGTCAGAGGTGAGCCAATTGTTTGTTCACTCATGGATGCTTACCAGTGTTTCCGAAGAACCGAAATGGATATCCTTGTTTTAGGTGAATTTGTGGTGACTAAAGAAAATCTTCCTGCTTTTAGTGACATTGACTGGAGAACTAAATTTGAACTGGACTAGGTTTAAAGAACGTTATCTTTTTTCATTGAATGTAGCCCTGGCCGCTTCATTGACTTTATATTTTATCCGAAAAGACTTTCATCTTCATTGGATTCCAGTCGGTTGGATGCTAGGATGTTTTTTTTCAGTCAAGATGACCAACATGCAGGTAGAATTCTTTAAAAAAATTGGTCATATCAATTCCAGCATTATTCTTATTTCGTTTTATTTTGTATTCCTGACTCCGTTTTCCATTTTTTATCGTGTTTTTTTTAGACATCCCTCTTTTAAATCTGGAAAAAGCTCGTGGATTAAAAATGATCAAAACTGCGATTTTGATCGACCATTTTAGGGCTAAAAAGTGAAATCGAGGTTACATCCCTGATTTCTTTAGGTATTTTTATCTCAACATTTTTGGTATTCCGTTGTATCTTCGTAGGGTGAATCAATCTCAATCTATTGTAACTCTATTACTGACTCATGAGTATCCTCCAATGCCTGGTGGAGTAGGTGGTTCGGTCAGGCGAATTGCCCAATTGCTTTCTAGAAACGGCCTGGGCGTTCACGTGGCCGTATTAAAAAAAGTCTCGCATCCAATAGTTGTCGGGGATAATATATCATCTATTATGGACGGCGATGTACACGTTCATGAAATTTCATTCTCTCATGGGAAAATAGATAAAAGCACTATTAAATCGGTCACCACTTCAGAGTCTGATTTTATGGTCTATCAGGGAAATATCGAGTCCTTGCTGAGCCTAAAACTTCTCCACAAAAGATATCAATTTAATGTTCTTAATGGTTTTTTTCTCACTAATGTCGGCTTGCTGACCTGCCTTTTCGGGAAGATGGAAAGTATACCAGTCATAGCCTCAATTCGTGGAAACGATATTGGGAAGAATATTTTCCTCGCTGAGCACCTACCTGTTCTTCAATACGTTTTGAAAAATGCAGATTATGTTACCAGTGTATCTGAGGATCTTTTAAACGCTGCTCTAACGATTCATCCATTTAAAAGATTCAAGGTCATAAATAATAGTTTTGAGTGGGGCAGAATTGATGAAAATAAATCAGTCGCCAAGCCTTGTAAGGGTTTAGTTATAGGTACTTCCGGCATTTTTCGATTCAAGAAAGGACTGCCTCTTTTGCTAAAAGCTCTTGAACACGTAAAATTTAAAACTGAATGGTCATTGCTTCTGGTGGGGGATTTTCTTTCAAAAGAAGAAAAAAGTTACCATGATTATTTTTTTAAAAGATGTTCCTTCAAAAATCAAATTCATTTGACTGGATTGGTTGATCGCAATGATGTTTTTTCTTATCTTAAGCACATTGATGTTTTTATAGCACCCTCTCTTTTTTCTGAGGGGTGCCCCACAACTGTCCTTGAGGCCATGGCAATGGGGCGGCCCATTGTTGGATCTGATGCTGGGGCCATAGCCGAAGTTCTTACCCATAATGAAACAGGTTTGATTTATCCTCAGGAAAATCACGCTGCGCTGACTGATGCTATTCAAAAATTAGTAGATGATCACCAGTTGCGGGATACTCTTGGGATGAATGCCCTAAGTTATATGAGAGGGCTTAACCCTCAGGATGAATGGCGTGCATGGGAATCGGTTTATTTAAGCTGCTCCGATAAATCCTTGCCATGAATTTTTTCGGTCATGAAATCAATCGTTTTCATCTGGAAGTTACAACTAATTGCGTTTTAGAGTGCCCTGCTTGTCAAAGAACAGGTAGAACCGATCTTCCATTGTTAAATTGGGACTTAGAATTGGTTCAAAACCTTTTTCCAATAGAGCACAAGGTCCATTTCGCAGGCAAGGTCGTGACTTTATCTGGAACTTACGGCGACCCCATTTATAATCCAAATCTTTTAGTCATTCTTTCCTACCTTAAAAAACTGGGGTTTAAAATCCAGCTTGAAACAAATGGCTCTCATAGAAAACGCTCATTCTGGTATTCATTGGCGGAAACGCTCGGGCCTGATGATGAAGTGATTTTTTCAATTGATGGAATGGAAGATACACTCTTGAAGTATCGAATTGGTGGGGACTGGAAAAGTGCCATTGATGGAATTTCCATCATGGCGGGGAACTGCCGTGTGGTTTGGAAATGGATAGTGTTTCGCCATAATGAACATCAAATTGATACTGGGCTGGCCTTGGCCCGTTCCCTGGGGTGTCATCAATTCAAAATTATTAAAAGTGCCCGTTTTCATTTTCACACAGATCTTGAGCCATCCCCAAAATGGCTAGGAATTCGATCTCGAATTAAGAGACAAATTAAGCAAGAATTTTCCACACGTCATCGCATACTTCGATTTGTACTTGCTCCTTTTAAGTTGTTTAAATCAAATACGGTCATCATGCCTCAGTGTGTTGATGGCGATGGAATGTACTTGAATGCCAAAGGAGAGTTTTCTCCCTGTTGCTCGACTGGCACCTTTACGACCTCTTCATGGTTTGCGCGCAACGTACAAAAAAGAAATATCACTGAGCGGGGCCTGGTCAGTGTGCTTGAAGACACAATGTGGGGCGAACTTAAAAAATTATTATTATTCCCAGATAAGGCCCCTCCTGAGTGCCTTAAAAGATGTGGAGTTACGAAAGAGTGGCTAGCTCATTATGGACAAAACCCAGATAAGCATCTAGAGAACGGAGAGGATGTTACGGTTTATTCATTTAAGGATTAAGCACAAAATAATGATTATCCTTACCGTCTTTTTCTGCAGAACGTGAATCGCCCTGATAAACATTCCGATACTCTTTTGCTACTCCACATGACCTCAGGCATTCGTCCGGTGCGCAACTGGGTTTGTTCCAAGTCTTTTCCATGAGGTCCCAAACTGGATCCTTTAAAATATCATCCAGTGGTCGCTGAGAGAGGTTCAATTGACTTAGGTAAGGGATAAACCAGGATTTCTTAGTCATGTCTCGTGTATAACAACAAGGGAAGAAGTGGGCTTCGCAAGAAATAAAGGCATCCTCACCTGTGTGGCAGCGAGGTAGTATAACCAAGTCATTTTCATCTATTGTTACGTCTGTTTTAATTTTTTTTATGACCGGTATGAGCGGACCTAAAAGAAGGCGCTTTAATTTATTCCGGGTTTTTAAGACTTCACGGACTTTAGATTTGTTTCTATTTTTCTGACCCACCCATTCTTGTGATTGGGGCATCATGGGGTCATCTTTAGCAAATCTTCCGCTCTTATTAATTAAAAAAGAATGAACCCCCATCGATTTTGCCAACACTTTGGCGTCCTCTATTTGGTGTTCATTGTGTCTGAAAACAATCCATTTCCATTGAACGTGGGTTTGAGGGACACAGACTGAGATTGCTTCCATGATATCTTCCCATCTCGCGTTGATACGGTAGATGTGATTTGTGTCTTTTAGGCCATCCACAGAGAAGACAACTAAATCATTTGGGCCCAAAATTGATGCTGTTTTCTCCCACCAGGCCTTGTTTCTATGACTGCCATTGGTGGTTAGTTGAACTTTGATGTTGATGGATTTTATATAGGCAATAATTTCATGGAATTGTGGGTGGTATATTGCATCACCTAAATTACCGGTAAAATCGATAACAAATCCATTGTTTTTATCTTTGAGCGAATTTGGAAATATCTTTTTTATAAGATCTAAATCCAGTTGTTTCGTTTTTGAGATGTCATGGATAAACCCCTTTCGGGTGATGGAAGTTCGTGAGCAGTTTGGGCATCCTAAAGCACATCTATTAGTAAGTTCTACACTGAATTTCTTGATCGGGATTTTGTTATTATATAAGTAATAAAAAAGATTATTTGGGCTTGTCACTGGATTTGACTCCTCTCAAAAACATACAAAAGCTTCGGCACCTTCTTATGGAATCTTTCAAAATGAAGAATTTTAAACGGGAGTCTGGACAATTCCCTTTGTACATTTTCATGTGAGTGCCTCAATAGATACTGCGAGCTTCTTCTTTCAGTCTCTGGCTTATCCCAATCGTTGGAATTCCACCCATTATTATGGTCATTCTGAAAGCAATCATCAACCAAGTTGATAACAATTTTACAGTTCGGTGACATGATTGGCAGATAAGTTGATAAAACTTCTGATAATGAAAAATCTTTCTGATGATAGATCCAGCTCATAAATAAGATGACGTCATAGGTTGTTGGTTCTCTTTGTGGTCTTAAACAATCCTCCTGTGTCAGGACAATTTTTGAAGATGTAATTTGGTTGATTGCTCGACCAGCCTTGATCACTTCCGGGTTGATGTCGCCACCAAAGAGAGTAGAAAAGCCATGTTTCTCAAGTCTTATGAGCTGAGTACCAATTCCACAGGCAGTATCCAGAATCTTTGCAGAACGAGGCACGTTTTTTATGATCCAGTCATTACCCTTTTTTGAATCAGGCCAATGAGGCCATTCGTCCATGACTTGAAAATACCAATCTTTTATTTTGAAATCTTTTAAGAGGTTCCAGGTTCTGGAACGTGGCAGACCAAACTCCGATTTAAAGCGGATACTTCTGAACAAGCCTTTCAAGGTTGAGAGGGGATAATACTCAAATGACATAGGTTTATCTTAGCATTAAGCCCTGCTTAATTGACAGTATCTTTTAGAACTCAGTAGTATGAAAGATATGTTAAATAAGCGCCAAATGCTTGGCTACATGCTCAACGGTTTGTTGCTAATCTTCATGATCTTCTTAGGATTTTTTATCCTAAACCTGACTCTAAATAAATGGATACATTTAGCCCCCATTTCGATGATGTCCCATTTCCACCGCTCTCACCACCCCCTGTTTCAAAAATTTGATGAGACTTCGCCTAACTGGATCATGTTTGCAGGTGATTCCCATGTCGCAGGAGTTTCTGATGAATTGCTTGAGGATTTAGAACAAGGAAAGGACCACTTCTTTCCCGCCGAGAACCTGGGACAAATGCTAAAACGGGAGGTTCTAGGTTTGGCGACACCTGGTGGTGGAGCTGCTGCGGCACTTTGGTATAATCCTTCTACTGGACTCGATTTTCTGAAATCTAATTACATGCAGAGTTTACCTGATCCCAAACTTGTCATTCTTGTTTATTACGGAGGTAATGATCTTGATGATGACCTGAAACAGGCCATCATACCTTTTTTTAAAACTCATCGTTTGGAAGAATTTGACAACAAAGCTATTTGGCAGCGGCACCTGAACGTAACACTTTTTGATCATGCCCCCCATCAGTGGTGGAATCCGCGGCGGCTTCTCGTTGGTGATTTCATGATAAATAAGATCAAGAATTTGCTAACAATTAGCTCTGTGAGAAACAGGTTCACAGACGTGGATTCAAAAACCTGGACACAAGAGGGGATTCACAAGGTGAAATCCGGCAAGTTTTCCTTACCTGCAAATATCCAAGGACCAGCTCCTGAATTAGTAGAAGTTCAAGTGTCCCATGCCATGAAGTCACTTGAGCATGTCCTCGCTTTATGGAGAAATGACCTGCCAAAATCGAAGTTGTTATTAGTCTATTTACCTTCGACATGGAATATCTATGATCTCAAGACTGATAACTATAATTACATTCGTAGCTACCATGGTATTAATTCCGAATTTTCGACTTCGGAACTAGAACTTAAACACTCCAAACTGGTAGAGCGTTTGAGAACCTTATCTCTAAGGGCCGGAGCGGACTTCTTGGATACAACTTCTGATTTGAAAAAATATTCTGGCGTTGAAGCTCTTCATGGTCCCCGAGATTGGAACCATTTAAATAAGAAAGGAAGACTTATATTTCTTGAATCCATTGCTAAGCACATTGAGCGCGAGAAATATTAGTTCTCTTGAAGATCAAACACTTGTCTGTCATTCATCTTGTAGAAATCATGTGTAGAGACTGTTTTGGTAAGCATTTCGTTTTGAACACCACAATATTTCTGACAGATAGAAGGAGCTGTTGAAACCTTATCCCAAGATTTTTGCAACATTCCCCACTCTTCAAAATTGAGTATGGTAGTAAGAGTATTTTCTTTAAGATTCAACTTCTTCCTAAATTTTTCCATAAATGGCGACGTTTCCGTTGAGAAAGTGCAACAGGGATAGACTGCTCCCTCATAAGTTATTCCTAGATTTTTACCCCCCATACATTTGGGTAGAATCTTAAAATCCTGGTCAGGGGACTTCTTGGCGAGGATGAAGTTTTCAAGGCTTTGTCGGCTCTTTTTCTCAAGCGCTTCCCATTGAGATGAAGGCTCTAGTGGGTCATTGAGGCCAAAACGTGAGCTTTTAACAATTGTAAAGTAACGAACGTTCCATGCTTTTGCAAGATCTTTGGCTTCTGAAACCTGATGTTCGTTGTGGGAGAAAACAATGAACTTCCATTCGACGATTACTTTTTTAGCACAAGTCTTAATTGCAATTTCAATATCTTCCCATCTGGAATTCTTTCGATATATATGATTTGTATCTTTCAAACCGTCGACAGAGAAAGTTACAGTGTCTTGAGTATCGAGTATGGAAATTGTTTCTTCCCACCAGCCCTTGTCTTTAAAGCTTCCGTTGGTCTCCATATTGATTTTTACTTTGAACTCTTTTAGCTTTCTCAAAAAAGTGTGAAAATCGCGATGATAAATGCAGTCTCCGTACACACCACAAAGATTAACTTGAAAACCACTTGGGAGTGATGCCAAAGTGTCCCGGTCAAATAGATTATCCAGAATCTCTACAGGAAGATCTTTTAAATCCCTAAGAATTTCATGATTTCCAGTTCGAGCACAGCCCGAACATTGAAGAATGCACCGATTAGTGATTTCTAAATTTAAGCTGGTAAATGATTTGCCTAGAAAATTCAACATATGTGTATCTTATAAAACTTCTTGAATGAAAGCTAGCGTGCTCTGCACCCCATCCAGACGGAGTGGTGGGGGGGCAGGCACAACCGTGTGAAGAGATCCTTCTACCATTTTCTTAATGTCTTTTATATTTTTCAATATCTCGCATAATCCTAGCCTTTTAAAGGCTTCTGCCCTTTGGCTTTGCTCGGAATTGTGGTTTAGCGGATAAATAAGTGAATATGTTTTAACGGCCACTGCTTCAAGTAGTGTGTTGTAGCCCCCCGTGCTTACGGAAAGAGATGATTCTGCGATAAGTGAGGGTAAATCGTCGCAAACACGCATATAGCGGACATTCTTTCGAAGATTGTGAGTAAGCTCGTGCTCAATCTCATTCGGAATTTGTGGGCCCCCAACTAGAACAACTTTAAGTGAAAAATCAGCATCATTCATTGCATGCAAAAGTTCATGGCCAATGGCGCCTCCGCCAATACTTACAACGATCTGTTGCTTTTTAGGAGTATCTGGTCGATTTACTGTGATAAAGCCGGTCTCGTGAACCTGGGTTGTTGTCCCCTTTAGATAAAAATCACTTTCAAGCAAAAAGGGATTTGCTAGTACCGATGAATCCGTGTGAACCAGAATGTAGTCGAAATACTGTTTACACAAAGAAGTGATTCGATCATTGATCTCATCAACTAAAATATCCCTTAGGGAACAAATGACGCGAAGTTCTGGGTTTCGGGCTTTGTAATGCATTATAAAATCGAGGATTTCATTCTCAAATAACTTTCTTCCGAAAGGAAAAAATTCAATGATAATGCAGTCAGGGTCAACGGATTGTGTGAGGATGCTACTTCTTAGTTTCCATACCTCGGCAAGATTTTTCCCCTCGGGAGAATATAGTTCTTTGAAGTCTTCGCGAGCCGAAAGGGGCGGAAGATTAACTAACGAAAAAGAATTAGATTTTATGTGGGGAACCTCTGTCCCTCCATTAAAAAGTGTCACATCGTAGAGTGAACTCAACTCTGCACATATTTTCGAACTTCTTAATAAGTGACCAATGCCTAATAAATGTTGGGAGTAAAAGAGAATTTTCTTCATAGATCATTTTTCGCATTGATGAAGTAAAAGTTCCCATTTTTAAGACTTCTAAGTAATTCCTCTAAATTGTTAAAGTCACTTTGCTCCATGAAAGTATGATGAAGCATTATGACGGATATAGCGTGTTCATTTTCTAAAGCGAAAAGAACTTCTTCTAAACTTGGCTTGAAGCTTTTTGAATGCAAGTCGATGTCATAGGGGAGTGATCGCTTGGTTCTTTTCATTTCTTTGCCCCCAAGAAGGAAATAATCCTGCTGAAGTCTAAGTTGTAAGTCTTCTCTCATCCTGTTCCAGGGTGGGCAAAAAGCTTTCCATAATGGGAGACCAGTCTTTTCCATAAGACTCCACCCTTCAAGAATTTCCTGCAAGCATTGATCAAGTTTAATATTTTCTGGAAACTCACTTTTTTTTGCCTCTAGAGATCTGTTCACGTGTCTATGACCATGCTGAAAAAATGACACAAGTTGATGATTATCGATCATAGGAAATTCTTTGATCGGTATGAGTCCAGCGGCAAATGGAATTTGAAAAGAAATAAACATCTCCGCAAGCTGATTGAAACGATCGTTCTCAAGTCCAGCATCGTCAATTCTGAAAAGGACTTTCCTCATTTATTCCTCTGATCATACTTAGAAATAAGACATTCAGGATCCAGAGCTAATTCACTCCAGGTCCCATTTAATACCCTACCTTCTTCTAAGAGGAAAATTGATTTTGCCTCTCGGACAGAATCGAGGTGATGAGTGATGTGAATAACCATGTTTTTAAGACTATGCTCTTTGAGGAATTTCAATATTTTCTTCTCTCTGAGAAAATCCAAACTCGAAAGTGATTCGTCAAGGATAAGGCAAGATGAGGAGCGGTACATTGCCCTGGCCATAACGATTCTTTGCTTTTCACCTAAAGAAAGTTGAGTCTGATTTATAAAATTTAAACCCTGAACTCGGCTAAGCTCGACCAAGTCGCAAGTTTCAAGGATCCGTTCATATTTTTGAACATCATAGGCCGATTCAAGCCTAATGTTTTCGAGTAAAGTGACTGGATAAATGGGAGTATGCGAAGAGATAAGGTAAATATCAAGTGATTGCTGGGTAGGCTTTTGGTTAAATAAAATCTCACCTTCATTGGTGAGCTTAAAACCGGCAAGACAATCAGCTATCAGGCTTTTTCCTGAACCCGATTCTCCAATGATTCCATAGAACCCAGGGCCGTCTAAAGTAAAATTTAATGTACGTTTAAAAAGTAGCTTATCCTCAACCTGGATGTTGAAATCTTTGAAATCAATCCTTAAAACTTTCTGAAGCTCCGGGGCCTCTTCTCTGGTAGGGAAATGATTGAAGTAACCCTCCATTTCATCATAAAGATTGACCGCGATGTGCCACGAATTAAGATGCTTTTGAACATTAAGTAAGCGCGGACCGAGCCTAATGAAAATAGTCAAGGCAGATAACCCTAGAACTGAGAATCCCTGACTCCCAACGAGATTTGTCATCATGATGATGTAAAATATCGCCAGAGAATAAAAAACAACTGTTAATCTTAATCGAACAGCGTGGGAAGAGAGTTCTAGTTTTAATTTCTCCTCAAGTTCATTTTTTAACTGATCAGTTCTAGATGCCCACATCCCTTCATGTTGAATCCGATCAGCAGAGTTCACGTTGAATATTAGTTGATTGCTCGCTGATGCGGATTTTTTTGATAACAACACTAGATCTTTTTTTAAGATTGGACGGATAAAAAAACCAGCTGCAATAATGATTGAGGTGACTCCAATAGTGAGAGCGATGTATTTAAAAGAGAATGAAGAAATGATAACGATGTGTGCTAGGACCAGGAAAATATCAATCACTAGGTCCTGAGACCTGATAACCCCTTTCGCAATGATGTTCGTTTCATGCTCAAGGTAATGAGTCACTTTAGCCTTATCTAGCTTATTTAAGTCTGAGTGAGAGAACTGACCCATCAATTCGAAAGCATTGGTTTTCAGGTCTTTTATCATCAATCTTATACACTTAAAGTGGATATGATCACCCATGTAAATAGTCAAAATGTAGAGAGTTACCATTGGCCAGAGAAAATTATCGCTTAAATTAAAAATGGGATCTACGTTAGTCAGTTTTGGAATAAAAACAATCACGAACATGATTTCCAAAATAAGCGTCATGCTTCTGCTTGCAAGACTAGAGAAATAATGTCTTGAATGAATGAGCTTAAAGAGTTTCATGTTTTTTAGATTTAATTAGGGTTATGCATTGATCAATTATATTATAGATCACTGAGAATCTTTCTTGTGGTCGCTTGCACTGCTGGGTCTCAGGGACTTTGTCGGGGAGGTCTTGATACGTCAGTAGATGTAAATAAGTCATGAGTTTTTTGTATTTTGAATCATAGAAAGAGGTGGACTCATACCTGTCATTGTTCAAGTCTCTAAGGAGTCTTTCATTTTTCTCTACCATCACGTCCTGAATGAGACTCCGCCAGAGCTTTAAATCAATATCGGGTTTGAGTGAAAGTTGGCTGCACAAAATGAAAGGCTCAAATGCCACGTAGTGAGAGAAATTTTGAAGAAAAGTCATAAAAAATTTATTTCCCATGAAGAAGATCCTTGTGGAGGTTTGGGCCGAAAGATCCTGCCAAGATTGGTAGCTCGTCAAAAAATCTTCTTCAGAAAGATTTGAAGGTACAACGAAATATTGATCATCAGTAATACGGAGAGGGTGATGATTTAGTGAGTGAAGGGTATTCAGAATTGGTCTCTCAGTACCACCGGCCCATTTTTCCAAGGCTTGATAAAGGCCATAAGGATTTGGTTGAATCCTTGTTCCAAGAAACTCATTTGTTTTCTCAATCTGTTTGGTGATTTTTCTTCCACCCGACAAAGCTGTATTTTGAAAGAGAGATTGAATCCTCCATACTGTATCAGGGCCAATTTTAGATCTTTGTGGGGCCTTACCAGTCCTGAGCTCCTGCCCCCAAAGCCGCGTCCAGTCTTTCATGAAAAAGTGTTCTGACCAATAGAATCCGAGATTAAACTCTTCCATTAAATGAAAATCATCCTTTTCAATAATAATGGTTCCGTTTCTGTCCAGAAGCTTGAACATGAATTTAATTATTTTTAAAATTTGGGAGTACTTCTTAAAGTTGCGAAATGAGTCACTCTCTTTCGTAGTATCAATAACCAATGCCAAGTCTAGATCAGTAATGCCATAGACCTTTTGTGATGAAAATTCTCTCATACTATAAATACTGGTTATATTTGGGATTCGCTTTAATGCGGCCACAGTAAACATCTGAAGCAACACATGCAAAAGCCTAAGTGGCAAACGCGTGAGATTGTATTGATTCAATTTCAAGAGAACTTTTTCTCTCGTTGATATTTTACTCATCTTGAAATTGTAGATGCCTGTCAGGGCGGTGGTCAATCGCATCGTAGTAGCTGCAATTGAGGCAACTCTTTGGATACAGTTGATAGAGAAAGTTTTCCCATATCCGTCCGACCTTATCAGAGTACCAGATATCTCTTAGTGATTCTTGGAGTAAGTTGCCTACTACCAGATCATCATTGGCAGATTTTCCCATACGACAACCACACAATCTGACGTCCCCGTTGGCAAGGATCTGGACATCTACAAGACGAGAGCATGGCTTCATTTCGATTCTTTTGGTGTCTTGAGCAAGTTTCATACCAGGAGGTAAATCATTCTGAACAATCAAACCCGTCCAGTTGTCGAAAGTCGTCGTATCGGAGAAATGAATAAAATCCGTGATCCAAGGGAGAATAAAATTTTTAAAATCATCGCTTTCCTGGATCTGGGCCAATGACAGAGGTGATCTGAAGTTGATTTTTACTGGGAGGGTCTTTCCGGAAGAGAAGAGCTCTTTTAGAAGCAGGGATATTCCTTGAATAACGTCATCGTACTTTGTAGATCGGAAAATTTTCAGATAACTTTCTGAATTTAAGTCCGAAACACTAATTTCGAGATTATCTAATTCAGAATTGAGAAGCTCCGGCAGTCTTTTTTTGAGCAGAATGGCATTTGTGTAAAATTGAACACGCTTAACTCCTAGCTCTTTGCATATTTTAACTTTTTTGAATATGTCAGGATCGATGAGAGGATCACCCACTGTGGGAGTTAGGGAAATAAAGGCATTTGGATGTAATTCAGTTATTTGTTTAACCGTTTCTTGTACCATTTCAAGAGACATAATTGTTTTTGGATCCGCATTATACTGGTAGGCACAAAAAACGCAGTTGGCATTACAAATGTTTATTGTGTCTAAGATAAATTTTCGTGGAATCAGTTTTGCACGAAATTCTTTAAGGGTCTGGGGATTTACTTGTGGCAAAGCTTTCGAAACGAGTTGTGAGCCATGGACATGAGGCCTATCTGCTCGGATGTGTTCATCATAAATAATTCGGGCAGATTCAGACTTCATCTTCTTTCCCGGATTAATTTAAGTAGTTTAATAGTAACGGGGGTATTGAACAATTTTTTAAACAGGTGGTTTTGAAATATCTTCTTGGTAAAATTATTTTTAGCAATCCTGAGGTTAAGCTTGGAGGCTTCCCCTCGGTTGCTTAGGCGAGGATTAATAACCTTGGAAATCATGAGGTTTGTTTCATCGTTTCTTAAAATCATTTTTTTATTATTTTGAATACATATATCAGTAGACCTGATCTTGTAAGCTGCTGCGCTTAGTTTTGTTGCCTGAATCCAATCTTGTTTGTAAGCACTAAGAACAGATAAATTATTCAATGCATGAAAAGATTTTGGATTTAAGAGAAGAGCGCTATGCCACTCTTTTTCTGCTTCAAGTTGTTCGCCTTTCAAGTAAGCATTTAAACCTTTCAGTAGATGTGATTCTTCAGTATCAAGAATGACATTCTGAGGCCCCCAACAAGGGCATTTTCCGACCTGGCAGGGAAGAGGGGTAGTTAGCGGTTTGAAAGTTCCAGCATTAATATTTCCTAGGAATCCAGCTGCAGTTTGATCCCCAGGACAGCGGTAGACATCACCATTTGACTTAATTTTGAAAAGATCAATTCCTGCATTACAACGAATGCCCTGAAAATTGTAATCTGTTAGATTAAGAGATGAATGGTTATACTCCTCCATGTAATGCTTAACGGATTCCTCGTAGGCTTCAGGGTAGGTCTTATTGTTATGGACACCCTTGAACCTTTTTGGAACAAGCGTAATTCCTCGACTGGTACAATAAGCAATATCATCATCTACTCTAGCTAACAATTCAGGATGTAGAACGTAATTTACTTGGGTTTTAAACCCTGCCTTCTGAAGTTCTAATACGCTGTTAATAAAACTCTCGAGACCATTTTTCTTTATGCGCTCTTCGATATGAAGGGATAGATCCATAATCAGAACGTTCTTAGGATTAATATTTCGGATAAATTTTGCGGCAACATCCAGCCTCGTCCAATTTGAATTGATTCGAATCATGTGGTTTTTAGTGAGTTCTCCACAGATATTAATAAAATCTGGGTGTATCATTGGCTCACCACCTGAAAGTGTAATGGTCCATCTTTGGGTCCCAGTACCTATTACTTCAAGCAAATATTTTAGTGAGAATTTTTCTTTTGGAATCTCTTTTGACGCGTGACAATATGAGCAGCTATAGTTGCAGGATTGGGTTAAGCTAAAGTCAATATGTGGAGAAGGCACTTCCATGATTCCCCTTGGGAAGACTTGATTTTAACCAATTAATATAAAAAGGGAACTTCTGAATATCGTTCCAGAAGTGTGTAATTTGTGGATATAGTGTTTTTCACTCTTATTGCCCTGTGGAGCGAAGTGTTAACTCGTGTTTCTTTCGGACGGTAAATGGGAATTATATGAGCTCAAATAGAGTTAATCAGTATTTCAACAAAGTCAGTGGGCAATATTCTACTTTTTTATTTTGAGGTACTTTCATACGAGGCTTGCGATTAAGTCTCTAGTGGTTGAGGCCCCGTCTAGATTGAATTTTAGCTTTGGATAATAGGGCGTGTTGAGCTCTGTATTTATTATATTGTCCAGGTCTTCTGCGGAGCTATCGAGAGAGACAACCTTACAAAGATGATGTTCATTAAAAACAGTGCTTCTTATTTTTTGTTCTCCTGATGTTGTCCGTGCGCAAACAATGGATTTAACCCCAGTTGCAATGTTTTCAACCAATGTATTATATCCGGACATACAAAGATGGATGTTATAGTTTCGTAATAATCTGTCCTCAATAATTACGTTTTTTTGAATATCAACATTCGGATACTTCATTAATCTCAATTCTGTCTTGTCCTGATCATGGAAGTAATCACCCATTAAGACGGTCCAAGAAATGTTTCTGTGACAGTAGCTTTCAAGATATTTTATAAAGAACGTTAACATGTTTTGAGCATCTTTCCCTCCGCCTGCACTGAGTAATGCGTTTTGACGTTTTGGGTAGGAATGGCAATTCTCACGAAACTCAGGGGCAACAACATAACCTGTATACTGGAACTTCGCTGCGAGCTCGTTTTTAAAAAATTGCGAGTAATCAAAAATATCCTTCATTCCATGCACTAAAACGAGGTCTATTTCTTTGTCCAGAATCTCTCTGGTTCTATCTTGGTGGTGCTTCCAATAAGTATTTTCTGTTTCTGGTATATCTCTGACCGAGCTAATTACTTTTACTTTGGGATTTAAATTTCTGGAGGTGTGGATTAGTTCTGTAAATTCTTTTTCTAGTCCAAGTCGATCGAAAGGAAACATTTCTAGTATGAGTATATCTGGAACAAAATTCACTACACATTCTTTCAGTAAAACTTGTCTCCATTTTAGTAGAGCATCGATAGGTATTGATTTCATTTTAGGTCGATACCCAGCAAATGAATCGACATTTGGTACTAAGGCAGGGATTTGAATGAGTTCAAATTGCATTGTCGGTTTATAAAATGGGGTGCCTTCCCCGCCCGAAATTACTAAGACTTCGTTTAAAGGATCAGATGCCAATTCCTGCGCGATATTAAATACCCTTCTGGTATGTCCAAATGTTCCGCAGTGATAAAAATAGATGAGAACCTTTTTTTTCTGGCTCACCGTTTCCTTTTAATGTAAAAGTGAATAGAAACAGTCTTCTTTTCCTACACCATTTCATATCACGTCTAGTGATGAACTCCAAGTTTGTCCCCTTAAATGTTCCGTGAATTCATGCCATTTTGAATAAAAATGGAGCTTCTTTTCAGAAATGGATAGCGAAAAAACTGCATGTAAATTATGATTATTGCATGCGTATTGAGATCCTAGTTGATAATGATGAGCCAAGGATTTATCCCTTGGATCGTCCAAAAATAGTTGTGGGCAATCACGAGTCTTGCGATATTGTCATTCAGAACAAGGGCATCAGTCGAAAACACCTTGTTTTAACAGTCAAAGACGAAAAATATTATGTCGCTGATCAGGGATCAACGAATGGTAGTTACATCAATGAACATAGACTTGTTCCAGGTAGCAGTACCGAATTCACTTCTTTTTTTCCTGTTAGATTAGGCGATGATGTTCTGATGACACTTCTTTCTGATGAAGAAGCTGAAGACCTTGGGCCAGAGTCCAGTTTTAATACGCAAAAAATTGAAGTTCCTCAGGAAAGGGATGAGAGCACCAAGGTTATCTCTCTTAAAGATTTAAATAAAAGCAGCACTACAAATCTGGTACAAAAAAGAACCGAAACTGTCACAAGAAGAAAAGCTGTCAAGCAGGTGGTCCCACCTAAGAAAAAAGTAGCTGCCTCCAATTCTACCATGGCGATCATTGCTTTTGTTCTCATTGCGGGCGCTGCATATTTTCAGCTTGTGTTGAATAAAGATGGCGATGAGAAAGTTCAGTCAGTCACAGAACAAAAGCCAGTCGTTCAAGCTCCAATCGAGGATAATCGTCCGGTTCTTCGTTTGGAAGAGAGCGAGATGCCATCTGCCGAGAAAATTCTGGCAGCAGCAAAAGGTCCTAGGTGCAGCAGCGATATTGAAAAATATCTGTGCGTTGCATTGCCTTTGATTTATCAAGAAAAATGGGGAACGGTTCAGATTGATAACAGCACTGTAATGATCGCTGACGGAGTTAAATACGCTCAACTTGCCAGAGAATATGTGAAAGCTTCACCTCCATCAGTTGAAGAAGGTGGCTCAAGAGAAGCCTTGATTGCCTATCAGGCCGACCTAGGCCTGATGATGACAGTTCTGTGGATGAGGGAGAATATTCCTCTCGATATCGAAAAATTTTCTGGATATGAGAAACGATCTATAACTCTAGCTTTCGTCGATCTTTCTACGGACCAGGCAATCTTAGTTTCCGCTGCGGGATTTGTACCCGAGTCACTCCTGCGTCTGCGACGTAAGATACAGGATAAACATTTTGTTGATGCTAAGGAAACAGGAGCAGCTGAATTCTCATACGCTCTTGAATATCTAAGGTTTCTGTAAAACTAATTTAACTAACTTGCCATGTAGCTCTAATATCTTTGGCAGGTATTTACTCTCTTTCATTTCACGGTTTGTCTGTGACATTTCAATGACGGTTCCGGTCACCATTAACGCTTTTTCTGCTTCATTGTTTTGCAAGTAAGCTGAAGCAAGATTGTAAGCGATGGGTATATTTGTGGGAGAGGCCTGTAGGGATTTAGTATAAAAGATAATCTCATCTTTGTAATAGCTGGTGGCTTTGTAGGTTTGGACTGAAAAAAAGAGCACGAAGATAGCAAGAGCGTAGGGAGCATGCTTAAATTTCCATTTAGATAAAAGGCTTAGCCATAAGCAGAGGAAGAAAGGCATGGCCAAGTAGAGGTGCTGCTCACTTACCCAGGTCATATTCATGTAGGGCGCCGGAACAATTCCGAAAAATGGCGTCATCATTAGATAACCGGCCAGTAGACATTGACCCACAAGGTTTCCCCAGTTGGCCAAAAGCATGACGATTAAAAAGAGTAAGTGAATGCCGTCTGTCAGTCCAATTTCTTGAGGTGCCTGACCTTTAACTGGATAGCTTTCCATTGGGAGAGCGACTTGCCAAAAATAGTAGTGAGAAGTTTTTAAAAAAGAAACCACGCCACCTTTAAATTTATTATGTTCCTCAGGCTTTGGTTGAGGTTTCTCTCTTCGTATTCTCGGTGCGGGCGCAACTGCTTCAGTCTTCTCACTTATCCCTGATACAAAACTTTTACTTTCAAGTTGAGTCACCCCAATGGCAGTAACCGGGCTTTTTAAGACTTTGTAAGTCGAATACCCACTCATAAGGAGAATAGGAAGCACCCATAGGCTTGCCTTGGGTCCGGCTTTTTTAAAGACATAAAAGCCAAATAAAGCGGCCAGTGGCAAAGATGCTGATTTAGAAATAATGGAAAGAGCAAAACACATCCAAGAGATCACGTAACATTTTTTATTATCCAAAGCCTTCAGAAGAGCAAGAAAAGAGAGAATGGCGAAAGTAAAACACAGGAGTGTTTTAAGCTGAACCATCCAGCTTACAGAAATGACGTTAGAAGGATGAATGAGAAACAGGAGAAAGAGAAACTTAGGGAAAGGAAGATTAAGTTTTTCAGCTAATTTAAGCAGCAAGTATGAGTTAAAGAAATGAAAGCCGAGATTTAGCAGATGATAATACAAAAACTCATAGTGCCAGATGCTAAAAAGAAATTTGTGAACAGAGACACTCAAAGGCCAGGCAAAATTGCTCCATATGGTACTGTAGAGATAATCCCCAACGATCACTTGATCCCGAAAGAGAAAGTGATGGTCATCAAAGATTGGGGGTCCATTAAGTGACTGCCAGTAGAGGATGGTTGTGAAGACAAAAGAGAGAAGAATCAAAAGAGACTTAGGGAGTTTACTGATCTTTTCGATTACTGCGTTCATCAAAAAATTTTAACACATAGTTCTTAAAACTAAAAACCCACAGTTAGACTGTGGGTTCTATTTAAGTTCAAAAGAAACTTGGAATTAGAATTTTTTAGAACCGCGAGATTTTGAATCAGTTTTCTTTCTGCGCTTATCAGCAGCTTCAAGCTTAAGTTTGTTTTTAACTGAAGGTTTTTGATAAGCCTCACGAGCACGATATTCTTTTACGATCCCGTAGGCATCACAAAGTCTTTTAAATTTCTTCAAAGCGCGTTCAGCACCAAAGCTATCAGAGATATCGATGCGAATTTTGTCTTTTGAGTCTTTTTTTGTATCGTAGGCCATGAATCCTCGGGGTTAGGTTTTTTGTTGTGTAAAAAATAGCATAAAGAGTTAAAAAGGCCAGTACATAAAGAAGGGTCGAAGCTTTTACAGCTTTAACGAGGCGAGAAATGGGTAATGGTCGGATGGAAGGGTGTTTTTTTGCTCCATTCGTTTAGGAATGGGTAAAGGTAGACCCGTCGCATTTTTGTAACGGGGAAAATAGCATTCGGAAGGCTCTATCAGGTGAGCAAACTTCTCCGAAATGAACAGATAATCAATCTGTTGCACGAACCGATTCCCCCCACGGTTGAAGTAAATGTAGCTGAAGCGGTCTTCTTCAGGAATATTGGCCAGTAGCGCAATGTCTTTGAGATCTGTCTCTTGATAAATCGCCTTAAATTCTTCTTCCGTGTCTTTTTCTCCAGCGTGTCCATTGAAGTCACCCCCCACTAAAACGGGGACCTGGTGGACCAAAAGCTTCTGGTAAATCTGCAGGAGTCCCTTAACTTCCAGAACTCGGCGCGTTCTTCCCTCAAAATCGGCCTTCCTTAAATCCAATTTGGATTTAATATGCACCAAAAGCAGGATCATTTCGATCTTTTCGTTCCGGATGAGATCCAGCCTTAGGACGTCCCGGGAAAACCGTTTGGCCGGACTCGGAAGGGCAAAATCGATATGGGAATGCAGGGCCAGCTCGTAGGGGAGCGATTTTTTGATTAAATACCCCAAATCAATACCGCGATCGGAATTAGAGGGGAGAGAGAGTGAAGTATACTCGTCGTTCAGCACAAAACGGGCAAAATTGGCCAAAGATTCATGCCCACCTACCTCGGTCATCATAACGATGTCGGCACCCGAATCCCGGATGGTCTGGGCCAGGGAGAGGCACTTATCCTTTGATTTATTGGAAAAGAGGCTGGAGCTCATCAGCTGCCACTTAATTTCAGTTAAGTCCTCTAGAGAGGTTTGGTCGTGTTTATCCATAAACAAAAACAAGTCCTGAGCATTGAGCACCATGATTTTAAGTAGGGGGGGGCTTTTTACCGGCGTTGAAACTTGTTCCATACAAAAGATAGAATATCTCTATGAACCCAATCAAACAATTCTTCGTTTTAATCATTTCTTTATTCCTCTATCAAATGGTTGAAGCCGCAGACAGCAAATTCACCTTTGAGCCCCTCGTTGGTATGGAGACGGCGCTTGTCCGTTATCCTGAGCCGGCGAAATATGTGACTCGCGCTATGTATGGGGCACGATTCCTTTACGGAATCACTGCTGTGTCTGGCGAGCTTGAGGTGACGGAGTCTCAGTCCAGAAAGGATTATCCGGGAGACGATCAGAAAGTTTTTGATAAATCCCAACGTGCATCCCTTGGTATTAGAAGCACCATGGGTCTTGGTCAATATTTTGGCATTTATGGAAGACTTGGTGGACGAGCTTCACAAGGATCAACCGAAGTAACTACTGCTGGCGTGACAGAAACTCATGATAATCCTCTTCGTGTCGATCCCTACGCAGGGGCCGGGTTACAATTGGCCTTCTCTTCCAATTTTGCCCTCAATGCAGGGGTTACTTTGATTCGTAATGGCGAAGATAAATACGACTCACAGTACACACTAGGTCTCACGGCGCAGCTCGGAAAGATGTAGTTGAATGGTCAGTCTTTAACGTTTGACCTTGGCACTCCGTTTGAAAATTCTTTAAGCTCTTAGGGACATTAATTTCCTAAGGAGTCTCTATGAACCCCATTTTCAAATTGGTGCCTTTGTTATGCCTTTTGATTGTTTCTTGTGCCAGCCGTGATTCCGGTTGGGAAAAAAATACTGAGTCTGTTTCGCTGAGTAGCTCTGAAATTTCAGGCCTAAATAAAGAGGCCATGGAGCTATGGAAGGGCAGAGTTGAGCAAGGAAAGCTTGAAGAAGCTCTCGCTAAATTCAAAGTACTACATTCTGCAAATCCTAATGACCTTGAAACCCTTGTTTACCTCACGAGAGGTTATTATTTTCTGGCCGATTCCCATCTCCAGAATCCAGATGAGAAGAAAAAGTATTATGAATTAGCCGCGAGTTATGGTGAAAAAGCCATGGCAACTAATGCAGGTTTTAAAGAAGATGTTAAATCTGGAAAATCGGTTGAGGACTCCCTTGGGTCTCTGACAAAAACTGAAGTTCCGGCGATTTATTGGACTGCTGCGAGTTTAGGAAAGTGGTCTAAAATAAGTGGCATCTCAGCACAGCTTAAATACAAAACAAGAATTAAGGCGATGGTTTCAAGAGTAGAGGCCCTTCAGGCAGATTATTTTTTTGCAGCACCGGCACGTTACTGGGGAGCATTCTATGCACTGGCCCCATCGTTTGCTGGTGGAGACATCAAGAAAAGTATCATTCATTTTGAAAAATCGCTTAAGATCGCCCCAGAGTATCAAGGTACCAAAGTTCTTATGGCCGACGTCTATTACACTAAAACTGGTGACAAGAAGTTGTTTGAACAGACATTGAAAGAAGTTCTGAACTCAAAATTTGATAATCATCCGGAAATTGGGCCAGAAAATGCTCTAGAAAAAAAGAAAGCTCAAAAGCTTCTGGATAATATGGATGAACTTTTTTAAGGATTTAATATGAAACTCATAACTCTTCTCTCGCTTTTAATTTGTTTTAACGTATCAGCTAAAGAGCTCACCATTAAATTTGGAACCATTGCTCCAGCGGGAACTCCCTGGTCTGATTCCTTGGAAGAGATAAAGGTTCGAGTCGCCAAAGAAAGTAATAACCAAACAAAAATCAAAGTGTTTCTTGGTGGGCAACTGGGGGGAGAGCTTGAAATCCTCCAAAAAATCCGTAGGGGGAATATTGAGGGCGGAGGTCTCACTTGTGCGGCCATGGCAAGTATTGTTCCTGAACTCGACCTTCTAGAAGTTCCTTATCTTTTTGAGAGTTCAGAAGAAGCAGATTTCATTTTGGATAACTATCTTCTCGATCCTTTTACCAAATTATTCACGGCCAAAGGTTTTGTGATGGTCACTTGGGCGGAAAACGGTTGGAGAAGTATTGGTCACAAAACTAAACTTATTAAAACTCCTGCGGATTTAAAGGCAGTAAAAATCCGTTCCCAGGAATCTAAAGTTCACTTGGCTTTCTGGAAAAAGATGCAGGCCTCTCCAGTCGCTATTGCCATTCCTGAAGTGTTGCCGGCCCTCCAGACTGGAGTGGTTGAAGCTTTTGATAATACGCCTCTCTTTACACTTGCGGCAGAATGGCAAACAGCGATTAAGTTTTATACAGTCACAAACCATATCTATCAGCCGGGTGCGATCATTTATTCTAAAAAGTTTTGGGATAAAATTTCTGAGACTGATAAAAAAGTCTTGATGGGTCCCGGAAATGCTCAAGCTGCTGGCGTTCGGGCCAGTGTGAGAAAATTGGGCAGCAGTTTAGTTGATGTCCTAAAGGAGTCAGGGGTTACGACTTACACACTTAGTCCTGGTGAAAAGGCTGCCTTCCAAAAAGCTTCTGAAGGCTTGGCGCAACAAGCGGTTAAAGATATTGGTGGAGACGCCGCGAAGATTTTCGCTCTTATTCAAGAGGGTAAAAAAGCCTTCAAGGCGAAGAAGTAATGGATAATATACTTAATCTTCTCACTCGAATCGAGCGAGTCGCAGCTTCTATTATGGTTGCAATCTTAACCGTGTTTGTTGTTCTTGATGTAGGCTCAAGGGAAATTATGAAAACTGGAATTCCCTGGGCTCAAAAGGGAGCCGTATACTTAATGATTTGGGCCGGATTTCTAGGAGCAATTCTAGTCACTCACAAGGTGGAACATTTAAGGCCAGAAATTGCAGATAAGTTCTGGACTGGGAAATTGAAACCTTATTATCTTCGCATTCACAATTTTATCGTCTTCTGTTTCAGCTCTTCCATGGCCTACTACTCGGTTCTTTATGTTCTTGAGTCGCGTGAGTTTGGCGATAGAAATGTTATTATCGATATGCCGATGTGGTTTTTACAGATGGTTATCCCTTACGCTTTTATCTCAATGAGTCTTCGTTATCTTTATTTCATTTTCTCACCTCGTGAGAAAGATCCAGGGGCGGTACACTAATGTCTACAGGTTTATTAGTTGTTCTCGCTTTAATTTTATCCATTCTTTTCGGGCTTCCACTATTTGTGATTATGGGGTCACTGGCGACCATTTGTTATCTCACTGTCTCTGATGAAAACATGATGGTGATCATCGGGGATATTTTCTACGCTGCTGACAAAGAAATTCTCTTGGCCATTCCACTATTCGTGCTGGCCGGTCAAATTATGACGAAAGGGAGTATCTCTCAGCGTTTGATTAATGTCGCCAAATCAGCAACGGCAGGAATTCCTGGTGGAATGGGGCTTGCCTCTATTTTATCTTGCGCTGTTTTTGCTGCGATTTCTGGTTCCTCTCCAGTCACTCTGATTGCGATTGGCTCTTTAATGTATCCGGCACTCTTGCAGGCCGGGTATTCTAAAAAGCTTGCGATGGGAGCACTTTCTACCGGAGGCACACTCGGTATTATTATCCCTCCCAGCATTCCGATGATTATTTTTGCCATTATGGCCGGGGTGAGTGTCGTTGACCTTTTTAAAGCTGGGATTGGTCCGGGAATAGTTCTGGTGATCGTGCTTTGTGGTTATATGTACTTTGCTTCACCAAAGAATCAGGAGAGTAAATTCTCATCCAGTGATTTTCTTCATCATCTAAAAAAAGGTGTTCTTTCTTTGATGATGCCGATGATTATCTTGGGTGGTATTTATTCGGGCTTCTTTACGGCCACTGAGTCCGCAGCTGTCGCTGTTGTCTATGCCGTGATAGTGGAAGTTTTTATCCACCGGGAAGTCAGTCCCAAAAAACTTCTGCCAGTATTTTCTGAAACAGCGGAAATGCTTGGAATGCTTTTCTTGATTCTGATACTCGCCGTTAGCTTGAATAAGTTTATGACTCTTGAGCAGCTTCCTCAGCAGATGGTTGACTGGATGTCGTCGATGATTTCAACCAAACTGGGCTTTCTCATCGCCGTCAACATTCTCTTACTGATTGTAGGGTGTTTTATGGATATCATGAGTGCCATTTTGGTCCTGGCGCCCATACTGACTCCGATGGCGATTCATTACGGGATTGATCCCATTCATTTTGGGATTATTATGATTGTGAATCTTGAGATCGGGTATCTCACTCCACCCATCGGTATAAATCTTTTTGTCGCCTCTGGTATTTTTAAAGAGCCACTGACGGATGTCATTAAGGCCGTTGTCCCATTTTTATTTGTGATGCTCTTGGGGTTAGCTATCATTACCGCTTTCCCTCAAATATCTCTTTTTCTTCTTTGATTCATTGGAAAGAAGGCCTCTTTAAGAGGCCTTCTTTTTGAGTTCTTCGTAAGCTGAATTGATGGCCTTGGTTTTCTTTTCGGCCAGCACTTTAAAATCATTTCCCAGAGAGGCCACTTTATCGGGGTGGTTTTGTTTGAGTAGTTCAAAATAGCGTTTTTTTAATTCTTTTTGATTAAGGACCTGGCCGGTAGGGATTTCAAATATTTCTTCAGCGCTGCTTGTCTGGGCAGGCTTGGGTTTTTTGGGCGGCTCTTCTGACTTGTGCTGTTTATTCTTTTCTTTTTCTTCCCGCGCCCGGGCCAGTCTTTCTTGATACGAATTTTGTTCGAGCTTGATTTTCTCCTCCGGAGGAGTAATCACTCCAGGGGTGGCGTCAACTTTGGGCTTGTTGTCTTTATTTACTTTCACCATGAAGTAGAAGGGAAGCTTGATAAAGAGGAAGTAACCCACGAGAAGAAATACGCCAACAGGCAGAAGCTTTCCTCCCGCCGCTGATAATGTCTTGATGTAATAGTTTAAGATTTCCATTATTTATTTCTTCTTAGGTAAATTCATATATTTGGTTTGAAATCTTTCAAGGCATGAAAGCTTAATTCCTGAAGCTCCAGGGCAAATACTGTTCATAAAACGTACATCGTTTAAATGTGCTGCCCGTTCTCGCATTTTATGGTCATCATAATTATGGTCACTGCCACAAGATTTGGACCTTTTATATTGGACCACATGTTCAGCTTCATGGCGAAGCATTCGGACGTAACTGCAGGGGTCGGCAAGCCAATCTGTTCCATAGGTAATTGTTTTGTCTGAGTGATTTGTGACAGCAACATCTTTGTCGACTCCGGCAAATTTGAGTTTGTAGCCGTGAAGATCAATTCCCCAGACATATAGGACGAGTGCTTCTGCTTCTTTTAGTTTTGAGGCTTTTAAAAGTTTGCCAAGTTTTCCCAAAGCTGAAGTCACGACCTGGCTTGAAGGCTGATGATAAAATGCTGGCGAGGATTTTTTCATTAGGCTAGCTTGCTCAGAGGCAGAGGGGGCATATTCGGTCAGTGAAACCGAGTCGCCTTTCTGATCTACTTCTTTGACTGTTAGTTTTTTTGTTAGATCTTTGATAGGGCATGAGCGAACAAGTGAACCTAGTTCAGACTCTGTTAGATTGGCCCAAATGTGAACTCGATATTTTTTGGGATCATCAACAATGGATTCTTTATTTTTTCTGCACGCAGTGTAATCCAAGCAGTTTTTTAAGACTTGCAGGTCTTCAAGATTTTTTGATTCGTAGTACAAGTAGTACTTTACAAATCTCGGCTCGGACCTGAAAAGTGAAAATAAAAATTAGGACTAAAAGAAGTTTCATCTTTTAGTCTTATCGGCATGTTACATGATGAAATTGAGGGGAATTCCTACGGCGAAAACTACCGCTAAAAGGATAGCGCTACCGACGAGAACTGAGGCCATGATTTTATAAGGAATACCAAACATAATAATCTCCTGAACTTATTCTAATATCTTGGCACTTCGGGGTCAATCTCAAGTGACCAGAGGTCGATCCCACCTGCCAAAGAAAGGGCATCATAGCCATTATACTTGAGAAACTGAGTTGCATAAAGACTGCGAACACCGTGGTGGCAATAAACAATGAGGGGTTTCTTATCCCGAGGGAGTTCTTCATAACGCTTTTCCAATTCGTGCAAAGGGATATGAATCCCGCCCAAAGTGGATACCTCACGTTCATCGTCTCGGCGAACATCCAGGAAATTGAATTCCTTTTTCTGCTTAATCCAGTCTGCGACTTTAGATGGGACTATTTCCATCGGGGTTTCCTAGTGTATGGCCAGTTTCTAATTTATTAAACACAACACTTCCGGCCGCCGTACTCTGAGTAAGCCACACGTTACCACCGATCACTGAGCCACGGCCAACAACCGTTTCCCCGCCGAGAATGATGGAGTTGGCATAAATAACGACGTCGTTTTCAATTGTAGGGTGACGCTTAATCGACTGCATTTTCTTTTTCACGCTCAGAGCACCTAAAGTCACCCCTTGATAGATTTTGACGTTTTTCCCTATGATAGAGGTCTCACCAATCACTACACCAGTTCCATGATCGATGAAAAAACTCTCACCAATCTGGGCCCCTGGATGAATATCAATGCCGGTTTTTTCATGAGCATATTCGCTCATTAAGCGAGGCAGGAGGGGAACTTTTAATTTATTGAGGGCATGAGCAAAACGGTAAATGCAAACGGCATAAAAACCGGGATAGGTAATGATGACTTCTTCTTTGGAATAGGCGGCCGGGTCCCCCGCATAAGCGGCGTTAACATCCGAATCGAGCTTCAGGGCAATTTCAGGGAATGATTCAAAAAATTTCTCTACTCTGTCCGCACCATCAGTTTTGAGGGACGGATCAAGAACAATGAGGGACTCGAAATAAGTATTAAAGCGGCGTTTAAGTTCTGCCAGTTGGGCCTCAGTACTTTCCAGGCCTCCAGCGCCCTTGCAGCCCCTTTGTGGAAAGAGAAGACAGATGAGTTCGTCAACTGATTGCCTCACTTGGGGGACATTCATCACGATTGTGGCGGCCTGAAAGCGTTCACGGTGTAAAAACTGGGCCAGGGTAGAAGACATGAGAGACCTTTTGGAGTATAAAGGGTTTACATCAAATTACCTCTAAGCCATGGAAAATTCAATGGATCTTAAAAACAAACTCAAATCGACTGGTCTCCTCCAAGTTATTGGAAATACACCCTTTCTCAAAGTTCAGTGCCTAAGTGAAATTACTGGGTCTGACATTTTTATGAAGTGTGAGCATCTAAATCCGGGTGGGACAATTAAAGATCGTCCGGCGATGCACATGGTGGTTGAGGCCATCGCCAGTGGAGTATTGAAACCGGGAATGACCATTGTTGAGGGTACTGCTGGAAATACCGGAATTGGCCTTGCTCTTGTTGGGCAGGCTTTGGGTTATAAAGTGATCGTTATTATGCCAAAGGGGATGGCGGTTGAGAAACATAAGGTGCTTAAACTTTATGGTGCTGAAATTGTCGAAACTGAAGCAGTTCCATTTTCTGATGATCGCCACTTTTTTAAAGTAGGTAAAAAAATCGGTCAGAGTTCTCCCAACTATTGGTGGGCCAACCAATTTGATAATCCGGATAACTATCTTTCACATTATCTTTATACCGGTCCAGAAATGTACAAAGACATGGAAGGAAAGCTTGATGCTGTGGTGGTTGCAGCAGGTTCTGGTGGAACAGCGGCAGGCGTATCGAAGTACATGAAAGAGCAAAATAAAAACATCAAAGTGATTGTACCTGATCCGATGGGAAGTGGTATTTGTAGCTTTTTTAAGACTGGAGAGTTCACTTCAGATCATGCGTACACCATGACCGAAGGTGTAGGCATTACGCGCTTTCAGGATAACTTTAAACATATTTATCAAGATGAGTGTTTTACTATTGATGATCAAAAGCTCACAAGTCTGGCGATGTATCTTCGTCAGAAAGAAGGCCTTGTGATGGGAATGTCTTCGATGTTGAATCTTGCAGGTGCCTTTAAAACGGCACTTAAAATGGGTCCAGGAAAGAGAATCATGACTATCATGTGTGATGGTGGAGAGCGTGCCATTTCTAAAATGTATAATCCTGAATTCTTAAAAGAGAAGAATCTCGATGACACACTTTTACCAGAGAAAGAGATTGTTGCTTTATATCGAAACTTCTAAAAAACACCGCGAAGGTATGAAATGGAACTGAAAATCATTCTGTGTTTGTACTTTTTTATCATCTTCATTCTTTTGTTTTATACCCTCAGCTACATCGTGAGTTGCGTTTTGTTTTTGGTTACGCCAAAAGACAGCATGAATCATGATGATGTTTCCAGTAAGGGAAGCATCGCAGTTTTGATGCCCGCTTATAATGAGGGCGAGGCATTAATAGACTCTTTAAAAACATTGTTGTCGCAAGATTACTTAGGTCTGATTAATGTCTATTTGCTAATTAAGGATAAGGACGACACATCTTATTCATTTGTTGAAATCTTTTTGAAAAGTCTTCCCCACACTGAAAATAGAAACATCCAGGTTTGTCTTACGGGAGAACAGGGGAAGAAAGAAAAAATAAATAAAATACTCCCAGATTTGACCGAAGATTTTGTCGCATTCTTGGACGCTGACCACCGAGCGGATAATCAATGGCTTTCTTCTTCTGTCAATTTGACTGAGAGCGAAGGTCATGATGTCGTACAGTCGGTAAGACGTCCTCTTGCGATTTCTTCTTTCTTTCAGGTCTGGGATTCACTCCAAAATCATATCGGTAATGAAGTTTTTAATTCTCTCTATAGAAAATTAAAGTTAACGACATTTTTTACTGGAACAACATGCGTCTTTAAATCATCAGCACTCAAAGGGCATATATTCCCAAGCTCCTTAACTGAGGACACCTTTTTGTCCTATCAGCTCATCTTGGCCGGAAAGAAAATTGGGTATAATCCATATTTTGGCTCTTACGAGGAAGTGGCTCCCGATCTTTCAAGTTATATTGCAAGAAGAAGGCGTTGGAGTAACGGGCATAACCAGACTTTCTTTTCTCATTTTAAGAAGATTTTGAAGCTAGAGAGTAATCGAGCTGGAAAAATGCAACTGCTCCTACATGGAGGGTATTATTTTCTACCAGTTCTGATCGTTGTTCTGACGAATATTGTAGGGGGGTATTTTTTCTTACAGTATACCGATAATATTCAAGTTTTATGTCTAGGTTTATCACTCTTCCTATCACTAAGTTTTGGCCTGTTAAGATTTAGCTCAATTAAGGATCTAATCTATGAATCGGTTGTTGGATTCATTGTTATCTTTCCATACATTAGTTTTGGCTCAGTATATATTTATAAATTTGCTCAGAATGAAGTTTATTATCATGTTATTAGCTTCCCCTTTCGTGAACCATTGTTCTGGATAAACCTCGTCATGGTTTTGGCGCCAATGTTGGTTCTTGTTGCCGGAAGGAGACTGTATAAGCACCCATCTCTGGGAGTATTCTTCTCTCATCTCGTTTTTTATCCTTTTGTTCTTGTGGTGGATGTCTTTAGTGGGACGTTAGGTTTTCTTGATCTCGTTTTGAATAATAAAAAGTGGGGTAAGGTTAACAGATATAACGTTGTTGATTCTTCAATCGTTCCTCAAAGTATTTCAGACCATACAGATATTAAAAAGATAAGAGTCAGGAAGTTTTATGCCATTGTTCTTGCTCCAGTTTCTGTTCTTTTTGTTCTTCTCGCAAATGACTTTTTAGTTTTTCATAATTGTGGAGAACCAAAATATTTCTTCTCCGATTATATGTTTTTCGATCTGGCTCCCCCTTTTCGTTCGAAGCTTTTTTTAAGGCTTTCATCCCAAGACGAAGGGAAGTATCTCTTAAAAATAAGGAATGAAGTTGATGGCGAAATCAAGCATCCTGAGCGCAGTTTAAAACTTCTGGTGAATGGGAAAACTATTTACAAGGGGGATCTTAGTGAGGAGACAACTTACGTTGAGTATACTGGCGAAATGGGGTGGGGCACTGAGGTTGTTACTTCTGAGGTTGAGGTCAATGGCTTTAGTTGCGTCCAGAAAAGAGAGTTTAGTAATTCAATAAAAGAGTTACGACAAGGGAAGTTATACGTTAATGGGGAGCCATTTTTAATTAAATGTATCATCCCGTCTTTTAGTAGCTCAAAAGTGAATTTAAGTGTTGCAGATGGGCTAGCGCAAATAAAAAGAGCAGGCGCAAACTGTATTCGTGTCTACCATAGTCCAACCGATGAACTTATGGATGAGGCCCGTCGTAATCAATTATTAGTTATCTCTCAGCCAGATGAAACGACTTGGTCCAACATTAAAATGAGTAAAACCTCAAACATTAGACAACTCATGCACCATTATCAGGAGCATGTCGCTTTCACTGCCGGCAACCCATACATCTTTTTTGATCACCTCGGTAACGAGTTAGAGATTAACAGTGACGATGGGAGAAGTGTTTATAATATTTCCA
This sequence comes from Halobacteriovorax sp., assembly GCA_020048985.1. GTDB lineage: Bacteria > Bdellovibrionota > Bacteriovoracia > Bacteriovoracales > Bacteriovoracaceae > Peredibacter. Next base: position 30,838 of record JAIFLR010000021.1, read on the forward strand.
AAGCGTTAGATAATATTCACAAAGAACCTTATTATCGCTATCCTATTTCTTATTCCACTTACAATATTTATATCAAGTATCCTGTGGATATTCTTGCGATCAACATGCTGGATTCTGGTGATGTGTATTGGAAAGATGGTTTAAATCATATCAAAAGTTTAAATATTCCATTTTACGCAAGCGAGTTTGGTGGGTTTGTAGCTTTCTTGGAACAGACGCCTACGTTTTTAAGAATTCACCGCTTGTATGAAAACTGGCAAACTCTTTTAGAGAATGGCTCACTTGGAGCAGCTTTTTTTCAATCCCACGATAATTGGGCGCAGCCTGTTCCGGTAGGGTACAACGATCCTTTCGATGATGAAATGCCCGATGACTTGAGAGGTTTTTGGGATATTGATAACAAGCCCAAAGAAGAACTTAATCATTTGAGCACTATTTTATCTGATCTGGATTTTAGGTATTTGGGTGATAGGAAGTTGGAGTTTTCAAATCGCAGAAATTATCCGCTTGAAGATGTTCATTTGGATATTAATGGCGAAACTTCGGATATAGCAAAATTACTTCCAGGTCAGTCATCTGTTTTAGATTTAAAAGTTGAGAATCGGTTTTTAAATATCAAATCAAGCTATCTGAGTCATCGAGGTCTAAAAAACCACAATGAATTTGTTTTTGATACAAATGCTGGAATGAGGCCACGTGCACTTGAATCCATCAATCTACAAGATGTAAGGCAGTTAATTAATAATTCTCATTGGGGTGATTTTTCAGAAAATAACGTGCATGGAGGTACAGTAATTTTACGATTAACTTTGCCTGAGAATTTGAGCGACAATTCTTTTTTAGTTTTAGGGGGAATTGGAGCGCAGAAAATTCGTCTAAGTAATATGAGTGGTGATAAGAACTTCGTCGTGAATGTTCATAATTATCGTGAGCAAATTTTTAGGATTAAAGATTTAAAACATGATTTAGGAGACATTCGCGAATTCATTCTTGCGATAGACAGAGACCAGGTGAGGTATCTTGCCGAAAGTGATGGAAGAAATATTTCGATACCTTTAAACAAACCGCTAATATATAATCCGGTTGCGCCGGATTAAAAGATCGAAGCAGTCATTTGGTATGTTTTCATCACTTTCTCAGTAGAAACGATCTTTCCATTTTCATAAGTATCGATAAACGTGGGACTAGGAAGATTGTTTTTTAGGCAATATTCTGAATAAAAATCCCTGCGTAGCGGATGTTCTGGGCTGGTCAAATTATAAGTTTCTCCACTTAACTTGTTGTTGATGACAAATTTTGTGAAACCAACGCAGTCCTTAAGATGAATCAAATTAACAGGCAAATTACCACCGGCCAAATTCAATTTACCACTAAGGAATTTTCCTGGATGTCTGTTTGGCCCAATTAGTCCTGCGAATCTGACAATGGTAAATTTCTCAAAGGTTTTAATCCATTCTTCTTCTTCCAAAAGGACCTTTGCATTTTCGGTTTCAGGCAGTGGGAGGACCAGTTCATCGACTACGCCTGTATTTTTTCCATAAACAGATGTGGAGCTGATAAAAATAATGTGAGATTTTTTGTTCCACTTCCAACTTTTAAGCCAGTCCAACTGCCCTGGGAAGGGAGGGATATTTAAGACGATAGTATCTGCGGATAATAACTGCTCGGAGGGAAGATCAGTCAGTGTGAGTTTCTCGGCCTGGATGTTGTGACTTCTAAATGCCGTCACTTTTTCTTCGGAGCGAGTGGTGCCAGAAATTTCATACTGAGTTTTTAGCTCTTCAGCAAGTGCCTCACCAAACCAGCCCAAGCCTATAATACTAACCCTGTTCATACATTTGATCCAAGATCAGTTGAGCATTATAAGCACGATCGGGGCCTATATAGAAATGATAACATTTGGACTTTCTGACCAACTGAAAAGCACAAATAGCTCTGATAAGGCCGTGATAAAAAAGCTTAAGAATATCAGTGAAATTAAAGTTTAAAAACATTTCAATAATTTGAGGAAGACCCACACCAGTAATCATGTGTTCGAACATGGGAGCAATCATTTTCCATTTTGGCACGGGTGTCAGAATAGACTGACCGTGGGAGAGTCTGTGGCCCGCAATCAGAAGTGTTTGATGTTTTGGCGCTTGAGGTTCTATACGGTTTTTTAATTGAGATAAACCGGCCGTCCATTTAGGTGGAAATTGGGTGCGTACGAATTCAGTCCAGGCTAGTTTAGAGAGAGGCCCGTCTTCTGGTTTTACATCGACACTGATTTTCGAAGGGAAAACATGCACATTTCCGGCGATATCAACTAGAGGCATATCATCAGAAATAATTTTGATTTCAGGGTTTTCCAGTAGGTGAGTGAGTAGAGTGCTCTTGCCACCTTTGGAGGGCAACATCACTAGCGCGTTGATTTTTCCAAGGGAAACCCCCAATGCATGAACTCTGCACAGACCTTTTTTGTCGAGTTCCTGGCCTAGAATCGAATGAATGGCGAGGAACGCGATTTCATAAAGCCTTTCCAGATCCAAAGAATAAATCCTGATGGATTCTTCCTGTTTATCCCAGATGGTTAGGGCCTGACCTCGGTAATCAATGTAGCGTCTTGGTCCAATTCGATAAATGCTGCACGTCTCAAGGATTTTTACCGCCACCATTGATGGGAGTTCAGGCGGAGTCTCACGGAATATCTCAACTGTTGTCTGAACGGACTGGGCTTCTTCCTGCACAAAAAAATGAAATTCTTCACGCAATTTTGTTAAGGTCGCCTCTTCATTGCTAGTGACAAGAATGATATGATCATGAAAGTTTAAGTATAGCTGCAAACGAAGGATCCTTGTGGTTTCATTCAGTGTCTTAATCATAACTCATGGTCGTGAAGAACTGCTATTGAAATGTCTTGATTCGTTGCGCCCTCAGGTTGAAAAATGGCAACTTATCATTGTCGCCAATGGGCTTCCGGTATCGGAGAAAGTTCTGACCCTGGCCCACTCTCTGACTTCTGAAGTCGATATTTTGCAGCTAGAAGCAAAAGAGAATCCTGGAAAATCTCGCAATGAGGGAATCAAGCTCGCTCGCCATGAATGGGTTTACTTCATAGATGACGATGCCTACGTTTATCCGCGCTATTTTGAAACCGTCATGCCTATCTTGGGTCAATCACGCATTGACGTCCTGGGGGGCCCGGATTCCCCCGCAAAAGGCATGGATCATTTTTCAGAAGCCCTTGCGATAACTCTTGCTTCTCCCTTTTGTACCGGACAAACATTTAACCGGCACAACAAAAAAGGCAAGGAGTTGATTTCGGCAAACGAGGAAATTCTTACGTCGTGCAACCTTTGGGTCCGAACCCAGCTGCTCAGAGAAGTACAATTCCCGGAAGATTATTTAAGGACGGAAGAGACGGCCTTGCTGCTTGATCTACAGAAAAAAGGTGCCCGGATGTTTTATCACCCGGCACTTGTAGTGGCCCATCACCGCAGAAAAGATCTCGCTAGTTTATTGCGGCCTACTTTTCAGGCCGGATACTACCGCTCAAAAGTGTTGAAAGATAAGTCCGTTAGAGGCGGTGCCCTCTTTTGGTTGCCTTCATTATTTGTAGTCCTCCATTTTTTGATTTTTATTTCACCAGCATTTTTCTTAGTGCTTGCCAGAATCTATGTCGGTCTTATCGTGATGATGAGTTTAAATCTCGCGGCGAGAAGACAAAAGATTGGCCTTTTCGGCACAATAGCGATGCTGCACTATTTTATCGTCTTTGTGTATGGGCTGGGCTTTCTCTCTCACCGGTTAGGTTTTCGTGCAAATAAATAAAGAAACAAAAGAGAAGATTCTTACCCTGCCTTTTTTTAAAGGAAGAATTGTTTCGGGATCTATGGTTCCCGTTATCAATATTGGTGAGGAAATTACGGTCGAAGTGAAATCCAGAAAATTAAAGCGATTTGATATTATTGTTTTTTGGCGAGATGAAATGCTGATCTGCCATTATCTTTGGAACATCAACCGTTTCATCGAACCCATCCTTCTGCAGACTCGCAACATTCGGGGTGGCAAGGATTATCCTATCAAAGAAGAAGACTACATCGGGAAAGTTTTATCCCATAAACTTAGCCTCTTCAGGAAGCTGAAAATTTTATTAACTCAGTAGGGCGTGGAAGACGGGATCGAAAGCGTAATCTCTGGTTGCAGCGGCCTTCTTGTAGAATATCATTTCAGGGAAAATAGATTCTACTTTTGGAAGATGGGAAAATTGAATTTTGTGATTAAAACTTAAGTCGATTTCAAACACCTGGTCATTATTTTTGTTTCCGCTAAAGGTCTCAACAGTTGCTCCGCGGGCAGCTACATAATGATTAACAAAACTATCAGTGATCACCAGTTTATTGGCAGTTAAATCAATGCAATAAGTATCCTGCCACGAGCGAGTGTCCATAAATTCGCGGTAGGATAAAAAATTTATCTTCTTGTCAGGGGTTTCGTTTTTGATGGTTTCAACGACTTCATAGCCTGCATACGATTCTTTCCACGACAAACCAAACGGATCTCGCCTATGGGGGAGAAAAAGATAGACCTCGCAAGTTGAAGAGGCTTGGGACAATATTTTTAAATGATCTTTAACCACTGCTAGTGGATTTAAAGTTTGATCACTCATTAGTCCCACGATGACGACTCGTTTTGCCTCAGACATTTTGATTTGTTTATTCTGCCCCACATGCCAGGTTGAAAACTGGTTTTTCAGATGTTCAGGAACCAATCGTGCCAAGTCGGGGTGGATAAAAAAGTGTGTTTTTAATTTAGGAATTATTTGAAAGTTTTTTAGAAGGAAAGAACCAAAAGCTGCAGAACCATCCCTGACAGTTACCGCGGAAAATTTATTTAAATATTCCGCATTTGTTACACGGGAAAGAAAGGCCGGATTTAATTCATGGAAGTAATCTAAACCCAAGGGAAATAATTCACCAAAAACCTGGCCAACTTCCTGCGAGGAAGCCCGGTAGAACTGACATTTTGCCAGAGTGTTCGCACTCTTATATTGGGATTTAATTTTTTCTAACATAGGCTGAATAAATATCCCTAAAGAGTTGGTTGATCGTGCGGTTACTTGTCAGGTACATGGGCTCAGTTGTAATCAACTGATGAGCAATTGATGCCTGGTCAAAAAGAGGGGTAAATCCTCCAAACTCAGAAGATTCTTTATTTAATGTCGCTTCAAGTATTGAGGTGACTTTCGCAAGGTTAAATTTTTTATTTGCGAACTTAGAAATAGTCTCTCTTTGCTCTCGCAGAGGATTACGTAAGAAGGATCTAAGCACAGTTTTAACACTAGTCACTGAAAGCTGTTTTGATCTTGTTCCGATTTTAACCGGTATGAACGCCGTTGCTTCCGGAAGCTCGGGGTGATGAAAGCTTGCGAGTCCCCCCCAATCGGTGAGTCCAATTGGCAGACCGACAAACTGGGCTTCGGCAACACTCATTCCATAGTCTTCATCGTTATGAACACTCAGGTTCATAAAGACATCAGCACCCTGATAAACTTGAAGAAGCACAGAATTTGGCACTGGGCCCATAAAATGAATTCGTTTTTGTGTCTCCGGGGCGAGGGCCTTGTAGGCACTGAAAAAAATTCTAAAATATTCACCCTCAAGGTCTGTGATTCCTACAAATGGATCCCCAATAATGTCCTGATTTCCATACAAGTAGAGGTGGGCATGGTGATCATTTTTGAATTCACTTGCAAATGATGTAATAAGAGTTTTGATTCTTTTTTGGCGGGATAAGCGGCCGGTAAAAATAAAGGCTACATCTTCTTCTTTGAGATTCCATTCCTTTCGCTGTTTAACTCTTAATTCTTCACTGGGATAAAAATCCTGTGGGTCAACGGGAAAAGGGCAAACCACGGCAGTGTTTTTGGCCAACATCTTATCGATTAAGGTTTTCTGCCGATCAGAAGCCACTATAAATTCGACTTTAAATCCGGCCAGCAGATCGCCCAGTTTTTCCCATTGATGATAATAGAGAGAAAAATCCCCAAAGATATGAAAAAGAATTTTTGGTTTTTTCTTACTCTGATAGAGCGAAGCTAATTTATGAATAAGTTGCAGCGGATGTGGTTTATGGTCCATAATGACCAGCACATCGGGCGCGAATTTGACGATCTCATCTGCTAGCTGTGTAAGGTCTTTTGCCGGTAGTGTCTCGTGGGGATAGTTAAAGTTTTTGAGTTCAGCCTTCTGGCATGCTTGGTAGGACTTATGCAGATTAAACACAATCTTCTGGCAGCTCACCCAACTGGACTCTGTGAATGAGTAGATGCACGCTATTTTTTGCATCCCTCATTAAATCAAAGAGTTATTGGGTCATGCAATAGGAATGTATCCTGACGAAATCAGTTAGTTATTATGAATTGGTCAAAACCACCCATTTTCGCGGTAAAATAGAAGAAAAGGGAGTCCTTGATGAAAACGTTAATTACCATAATTTGTCTAATGAACACTTCACTCTTATTGGCCCAAACTGATTATGGTTATCTGAAAAAAGAAGATCAACAGTACTTTAAGAACGACAGTATGGAAGGAAATAACAGGCTTGAAAGAATTGATGCCAATGTGAAAGAAATTAACAAGCTTCATGGAGAACTCCAGTCCATGAAAGCCGATATCGCCGAACTGAAAAAAGAAATTGAACTTTTGAAGTCAAAAAAATGAAACTTTTTTTTGAAACGAAGATAGATCGCTCAATTGCGACCATCAAGTCTGGATTTACTCTCGACCTCTTTGTGGCCCTTAAACCTCCCTTCATGAGCATGAACGTGGAGCGCTTTGACGGCTGCTCTCCGGGGCACGAAGTTCACCTGGCAATTAATATGCTGGGTAAAAAACAGAAATGGATTAGCGTCATTACCCAAGAACAGAATGATGGCAAGGAATGGTCCTTCGTCGATGAAGGAAAGATGATTCCATGGCCCCTTGCTTCATGGAGACATCATCACCGGGTTGTTTATTTAGATGAAAAGTCATCAAAAATCATTGATGATATCAACTTTGAATGCGTTCATCCTTGGATGAATAAGTTCATGTATATTGCCCTGTGGCCAAGTTTTGCCATCAGGCCTCGCCTTTATAAGAAGTTTTTTCAAGGAAAATAGGATGAAGACTTTTTTTTTCGCTTTGATGATTCTGAGCTTTCAGATTCAGGCGAAAACTGTACTTTTTTTGGGAGACTCCCTAACCGAGGGCTTCCAGCTTGATAAAGAAGACGCCTTTCCTGCTCTGATTGAAAACAATTTAAAACCCAAATATCCTGACTTGAAAATTATCAACGGTGGAGTCAGTGGAGCGACCACGGCGAGCGGACTGAAACGACTCACTTGGTACGTGAAAGCAAAGCCTGATATTATCGTTCTTGCTCTTGGGTCAAATGATGGACTGCGGGGGATGAATTTAAAAGAAACAGAAAAAAATCTTTCCCTCATTATAGAAAAAGCACAATCAGATAAGATCCAAATACTGCTGGTAGGTATGAAGATGCCAACCAACTACGGTGAGCCTTATCGCAGCAATTTTGAAAAGCTATTCAAAGACTTAGCGAAAAAATATCACTTGGCCTTAGTTCCTTTTTTACTGGAAGGCATTGGTGGGAATCCCAAACTCAATTTGCCAGATGGTATTCACCCCAATACCGAGGGGCATAGAATCATGGCCAAAACTGTACAAACAAAACTGGAACCACTCCTATGATGAATGTCATCAATGTCAAAAAAAGTTATGGGCATGGGCCTTCAAAGGTGGAGGTTCTTAAGGGCATTAATCTCAAAATTGCTTCAGGAGAAACACTCGCCTTAGTGGGCAAGTCCGGTTCTGGTAAATCAACTCTTTTGTCTCTTATGGCCGGTTTGGACCAAATGGAGACGGGGGAAATCTGGATTCAAGGTAAGTGCCTGAATCAACTTTCTGAAAATGAGTTAACATTATTTCGCGCCAAAAACATGGGAATTGTTTTTCAACAGTTTCATTTGGTTTCAACCCTGACAGCGTTTGAAAATGTCATTCTTCCGCTGAATCTTTTGAAAGATCCCAATGCCAAGGTGATAGCCAATAAATTAATTGATCACGTCGGTCTCAGTCACCGCTCTCATCACTTGCCGTCGGAGCTAAGTGGAGGGGAGTGCCAAAGAGTGGCAATTGCCAGGGCCCTTTCTACCAGTCCCAAGATTCTTTTTGCTGATGAGCCAAGTGGTAACCTGGATGAAGAAACCGGGGCGAAGGTCATGGATCTTCTGTTTAAAATGGTCGGTGAAACCGGCACCACTATGGTTTTGGTTACCCACGATCCTGATCTGGCAAAAAGGTGTTCACGCATCATTCATCTGGAGCACGGGAGTTTGGTGTGATTTTTGAACTCTTTTTAATCAAAGAGATTAAGAAATTTCCTTTTTTCTTTTTACTCCTTCTTTTTACTTTGCTGCTTGGGACACTGGGGCTGACTGGAATTAGTGTTGTGTCTGAGCAGGTGAAGTCAAAACTTGAAGCGAGTGCTCGTGAGCTTTTAACTTCTGATCTGGTAGTCAGTGCTCGACGTGATTTACTGGATGATGAGAAAATCGCCCTGGAAAAAATTGTGAGCAAGATACCTCACCAGACTTACAAAATCGTTGATATTTATTCCATGGTTCGTCATGAGAAGTCGTCTCAGACAAGACTGACCGAGGTTCGATCCGTTGAAGAGGGATTTCCTTTTTACGGAAAAATAACCCTTACCAAGGGCGAGTTTAAAGTTGATGGTCTTTATATCTCCAAAGATCTCGCAGAGATTTGGGGAATTGCGATAGGGGATGATTTAAAAATTGGTGAGAAAATTTTTGCTGTCAAAGGTATTGTTCAAAATGATAGCTCCCAGGGGCTAAGGGGATTTTCACTTGCCCCAAGAATTTATCTCCCACTTCGGGATGTGGAAGAGACGGGTCTACTCAGACCTGGATCAACCGGGAGTTACGCCAGACATTTTCGTGTCCCTGGTTATTTGGAAAAGGATTTTGAAAATTTAACGAATCAGTTGCTTACCGTCCTGCCGGATTCGGCGATCAAGGTCACACTCCCTCAAGAGAGCAGCGAGCAGAGTGGCAGAGTCATTGCCTACCTGACTGACTTTATGTCCCTCGCCGCTCTTATCGGGTTGCTTCTGTCTCTCGTCGGGATTTTTTATCTTTATCAGTCCCATCTGGTGGCGAGGCTCAAGGATTTCTGCCTCATTAATTTACTGGGTCTAGAGAAAAGACACATCATCTACGGCGTGATCCTGCAATTTTCAATTGTTTTTATTTTTGTAGTTATCCTTCAGACTCTTTTAATTATTCCTGGCTATAAACTCATTTATCCCATGCTATCAAATGCACTGGGGCTGGACCTTTCTCCGGAAGTTAATCTGAAATCAGTCTTATTCCAACTGCCTTTTCTCTACGGACTAGGGTTGGCGATTCTCATCCCACTTCTTTTCGGCCTGATGCGGACGTCAATGGGGATTCAGTTAAAATCGGCCAAGATGTCGATGGGGCATTTTAGATTTTATGATTTTATCCCCTTTGTGCTTCTTCTCTGGGGATTTGCTGTTTACTTGAGCCATTCCTTTACTATCGGCAGTCTGTTCTTTTTGGGGCTTCTTGTGGTTTTTATTCTTTCCACTTGCTTGATAAAAATCATTCAATGGATTTTAAGAAAATATGCACTACCTCGCAGTCTGCTCTTTCCTAATATTGAAACAGGAGTGGCGATCCGAAATATTGTTCATTCTGGGCATAAACTCACTCTGAGCTTTTTAGCTCTGGCGATGGGAGCGACACTTATTTCCCTGATCCTACAACTTGATCACCTTATTCAGAAAGAATTCACGTTGGATGAGAGAAAACCAAGTCTTTTTATTTTTGATATCCAGGAAGACCAAATGGAGTCGCTGGCCGAATTTGCTCACGGGCAAAATGTGAAGCTTGAAGGTGTCACACCTATGATTCGGGCGCGCCTAGAGAAAGTGAATGGAGAACTCTTCAAACGTGTAGAAGGAAAGAGTAACCTGCGCACAAGGGAAGAAGAAGTCGAGACGCGAATGAAAAATCGCGGCATCAATCTGACTTACCGAAAGGACTTGAGTCCGGCGGAAACCATGGTAGAGGGTGAGCCTTTTCCCGATGAAGCACCTGATGGAAAACGGCCAGCTTACGTATCAATTGAAAAAAGATACGCTGGTCGCTTAAATTTGAAATTAGGTGATCGCCTGACCTTTGATATTCAAGGGGTGGAAGTCGAAGGTATTATTCGAAATTTTAGAGAAGTGAAGTGGACTAGTTTTTATCCGAATTTTTTTGTGAACGTTGAACCTGGTTTTATTGATGATGCCCCGAAAACATATCTCGCAGTCTTGCCTCAGGGCCCTAAAGAGACAAAAAGATATTTTCAGCGGGAAGCAGTTGGGAAATTTCCTAACATATCATTTGTTGACGTGGAGGAGATCATCGGAAAGCTCGCCGCCTCCTTTGATAAGTCCCGCAGAGCGATTGAAGTGATTTCTGCACTGAGTTTAATTGTTGGACTGGTCATCCTCTATGGCCTCTCCCATGACCAGGTCTACCGCCGCTACTATGATCTGGCGCTCATGAAGACCCTGGGTTTTTCCTCCGGCTCCCTTCGTAAGCAGCTTCTGATCGAGTTTGGGTTCCTGTTTGTCCTAGCTATGGGGATAGGATTCTTTCTGGGATGGCTGATGGCAGTAATTATTGGCCGAGAAGTCTTCAAACTCGGCTGGAGCATCAATTGGGAGATGATCTTTTACCCCGGACTCCTTCTAAGTATTCTCTGTTTAGTCACGATCCTCATTTCTTCATGGAGTGCGGTAAGAGCAAAACCCCGGGAGCTACTATCAGACGCTTAATTTTAGAGTTTTTTCTTCCCAAGCGGCTGACGAGTAATTAGAATTTTTCCCATATGTTTGGAATAGAATTTTCAGAAGCAGGCCTGGTCCAGTTCTTTAGTCAGTATGCCTATCAGCCTGCTTACGTTTATACATTTATCTGCTGTTTTATGTTGGCGGCTTCTTTCGGTCTGCCGATTCCTGAAGAGCTGACTTTAATCAGCGCTGGTTTGGTGGCTTACATGGCCCAAAACCCGGCCCAGTTTCCTCCTCCTTACCCTGGGGCGGAAGGTGTTAACGTTATCACCCTCTGTATTGTTTCCTTTTTAGCGGTCTTTCTCAGCGATCTGGTGGTCTATCTCATCGGGAAAATTTTTGGTGGGCGAATCATAAAGACCAAGTTTTTCCAGAAACAAGTTGCAGGTGCTGGCTTTGATAAAATCAATTCATGGTTTCAAAAATATGGTGGATGGGCCTGCGGAATTTTCCGCTTCACACCTGGTCTGCGTTTTCCAGGGCACTTAAGCTGTGGGCTACTCGGAATACCACTTTGGAAATTCTGCGCTGTGGACGGACTGGCAGCACTTCTCTCTGTGCCGACTCAGGTTTATTTCGTGGCTTCTTACGGCGGAAAGGTTTTAGAGCATTTGAAGGAATTCAAACTCGTAGTCATCGGAGTCTTAGGAGTGGTGCTGATTGTGTGGCTAATTCGCAGAGTGTACTTAAAGAATGTTAGAAAGACTGCGGTCTAAGAAAACAACTCACAAACAGCCTCGAGTTTAAGCGCCAATTCCTTTCTGAATTGACCAAGATCTGTATATTTAAAATCGATTTCTCGTTTAGAGACCTTCGTTTTGTCCATGAACAGAGGGAAATCCCAGTTGATGGAAGCGGTGAGTACTAAATGACCGCGCTCAGAAGTTAATTCTTTGACTTGGGCCTGGAGGCGATACTTAACCATGGGTTTCTGGGCCTTGGGGACAGTCTTGGCCAGCTCCATGATCCCGGCCTTGGCCTCTGGATGCGTTATTTTCAGGGCTTCAACCATAGAGCTCTCAAAGCTCTCCTGACCAAAGATGTTTGGCGCAATTTGAAAAGATTTGAGGTTTTTATTCTCTGTGGTTTCAAGGTAGCGGTAGAGGAAATTGTCTATGGTCTCAAGCAGATAACTCAGGAGCTTCTCTTCACTGTCGAAGCTATGTTTAAGTTTATCTTGCCAATCATGTATCTGTTTTGAGTTATCATCCATAGTGTTTGAATTATATGCCCAAAGGAGTCCTTATGAAATGGTTTTTTATTTTGATGTTAATTGTCACATCTGCTTTTGCTCAGGAAATTTATTCCATCAAAGATAAAACAATTGAGGGGACTGACTTCGAGATGAGTTCATTAAAAGGTAAGGTTGTTCTTATCGTCAATATTGCCTCTCAGTGTGGTTATACTTCTCAGCTTGAGAACTTAGAGGCCCTTTACCAAAAGTATAAAGGCAAAGGATTAGTCGTGCTGGGTGTTCCCACTAATGATTTCGGAGGCCAGACTCCAGAAGATGATCAGGCGATGAAAGAATTTTGCACCAAAAAATATAAAGTGACTTTTCCACTTCTGGCCAAAAAGACTATTCAAGGCAAAGAGAAAAGAGAGCTGTATAAGTACCTTACTGAAAAAACGCCTAAGAAATTTCAAGCCGAAGTGGGATGGAATTTTGAGAAATTCTTAATCAACAAAAAGGGTGAAGTCGTAGACCGCATGCGCTCTTCACTTGAGCCGATGGATAAAGAAATGTTTTCAAAAATTGAGCCTTTACTTTAATTCATGAAAACAATTGTGGTTGGTGCTGGGGGGGGAGGGATAGCTTCTGCTCTTCTGGCAAGCCTTCGAAATGAAGATGTCACCTTGGTGGAAGCTCATGAGAATCTCGGTGGCTGTGCTTCCTGGTTTCATCGTGGGGCCTTTTGTTTTGATGCAGGCGCAACTACTGTCAGTGGAGTTGCTCCACATGAGCCGATGGGAAAATTGTTTGCTCTCCTTGGGGATTCGCCAGAATTAAAGCGCGTGGATCCAGGAATTGTCTTTCATCTCTCATCTGGAAAAAAACTTCATTACTTTAAAGACTATGGTCAGTGGATGGGAGAACTCGAAAGAGAATTTCCTGATCTTAATCACCGGCCATTCTGGAAAAAGATTTATTCTTTGAATCAAGAATCATGGGGGCTCTTGGCCAATTTGCCTTCCTTTCCGTTTAAAAAACTTAGTGACTTCTGGGAGGGCATCCGCTCTCCGGGTCACTATCATCTTTATCCCTATCTTTTTGTTTCAACAGAAATGATGGTGAAGTTTTATGGACTCAACCGACCTGACTATATGGAACTGTTAAATGGAATCTTGATAATTTCGGCGCAAGCAGAGGCACGTGAGATCCCCTTTTTGGTTGGGGCGATGGCGCTGGCCTATCCGCGAGAAACCTATGCTCCCGTTGGTGGGATGAAAGGGCTCATGGATTTTCTGGAGAGGAAATGCTTAGAAAATAACGTCAAGATTCTTAAGAAAAGTCCTGTCATTCATCTTGTTTCGAATAAGGTTACACTCAAGCAAGGCACAGAGTTAGAAGCGGATCGTGTGATTTTAAATGTTCCGTATTGGAATATTCCTGGTCTTTTTTTAGGGCCAGAACAAAATATTCTGAAGCGTGAAATGAAAGAAGAAAAACATGCTTGGGGTGCATTTACTTTGTATTTGGGAGTTAAAGGTCAATGTCACGAGCTTTACCAACAGATCCATTTAAATCACCCGAAAGTTAAAAATTATTTTGTGTCTTTTTCTATACCTGAAGATTTGGCACGAGCTCCAGAAGGCTGGCAATCCGTGACTATTTCCACTCATGTTGATGTTGGAGAGTGGATCGATGTGGATCCCAAACTTTATCAGGCCAATAAACTTGAAATTATGAATCTTATTCTCAAAGATTTTTTGGATCGTTTTGGAATTTCTGAAACGAAATTCGTGACCGCAGGAACCCCGAAAACTTTCGAGCGATATACGGGAAGAAAATCAGGTTACGTCGGTGGACTTCCTTTTCTCTATGGGATGAACCCTTGGAAGATCCAAGGTCATGGTACAGACCTTAAAGAAGTGTATCGAGTCGGGGACACCACTTTCCCGGGGCAGGGGCTGGTGGGTGTAGTGGCAGGTGCTCTGGCGTTAGATCAAAATCTTAAGATAAACGACTGAAATCTGTTTCTACCTGGCACCTTTTTGAGGGTTGTGATGGAATTTCAAATTAGCTATACTTTATAAGAGCGTGATCAGGTGGGAGCGTGCGCTAACACACTCCCTAAAACCTCATTGATCTCTTAAAATTACAGCAAGCTGTAACATAAGAATAATCAAAGTCAGTACCCTGATTATGTCTTCCATAACAAAACCTCTTTTTGGAAAAAGGCTCCCCTTCATTGGGGAGTTATGGGAGACTCCTGCTCCTCTGCAAGAATGCAGGGCAGGTTTGAAAAAGTTAAGTCGATGATTTTAAAGACGGTATATCACAGAGCTGAAATATTTTTACCTTATGAATGCAGTAAAAAAGTAGACTTACAGCCACTCCCAAAACCACAACGTATTTAGAATTCCAAGTCCACCAACAACCAAGACTCTACCATTTGGTAATAGGGTTGATGTATGAGAAATACGTGCATCTGTTAACGGGATTTGATTACTCCAGGTATTCGTTCCTGGATCATACAATTCTACTGTATTTAATTTTAATGAAGTTCGCTCTTGGCCTGTGACCCCACCACTCACAATCACTTTACCATTCGGTAATAATGTTGAAGTATGTTGTTGGCGTATTTCTTTAAGAGACGCTCGAGTTACCCAAGTATTTAATTTAGGGTCATATAATTCAACTGTACGTATAACTCTAGAACCATCATACCCACCTATTACCAATAGTTTCCCATTAGCTAACAAAGTTGTCGTATGTGTAGTGCGTCCTTGAGTTAATGTCGCTAGAGCGCTCCATCTATTTAACTCTGGATCATATATTTCGACGGTAGTTAATTGCCCGGCATAACCATACCCACCAACGACAATTACTTTTCCGTCTGGTAACAATGTTGATGTATGGTTAAGGCGAGCTTCCACTAGAGAACTCTGGATGCTCCAGCTATTCGATTGAGGATCATATAATTCGACACTATTTAGCATCCCGGATCGATAACCTCTTCCACCAATAACTAACACTTTTCCACTTGGTAATAAAGTAGAGGTGTGGCCATAACGATCCTCCCTTAACGACTCTTGGGTAGTCCAAATATTAGTTTCAGGGTTAAATAATTCGACACTATTAGAACTTTGTGCAAAAACTCCATTCTCAATTCCTCCGACAACTAAAATTTTTCCATCCTGTAGTAATGTCGAAGTATGCGAATATCTAGCTTCTTTGAGTGATGCCTTTTTACTCCAAGTGTTGGTACCTGAATCAAATAACTCAACAGTGCTTAATTTTTCTCCAAAATCACCACGGCCTCCAATGACCACGACTTTTCCATTTGCTAATAATGTTGAAGTATGTAAATGACGAGCATCCGCGAGTTGCACATTTGTGCTCCAGCTGTTTACTCCTGGGTCATATAATTCTGAATTTAATAATAAATTTCCTGTATTGCTGATTCCGCCAACTGTCAGGACTTTTCCATTTGCTAACAATACTGAATGATGAGCATAACGAGCATCGTTTAATGGTGCCTGCTTGCTCCAGCTATTAGTTGTCGGATTATATAATTCGACGCTATCCAGACATCCTAAAGTCCCGTATCCACCTATGACTAAGACTTTCCCGTTGGGTAAAAGAGTTGAGGAGAACATCATACGATCGTCAGCAAGCGAAGCCTTTGTGGTCCAAGTGTTTAGGACTGGATCGTATAAATCGACATTCTTTAAATAAGTTAACTTGTCTGTCCCGCCCATCACTAGGACTTTTCCGTCCGACAATAAGGTCGTTGAAAAGTTAAGGCGGGCCTTTATTATTGAGGCCCGAGGAGTCCAAGAATTATCTTCCGGATCATATGCGACAACACTATTTAATATGCCAGAATTATCAATGCCACCAATGACCAACACGATTCCATTGGCAATTAAAGTTGCGGAGTGTGCACTTCGACCAAAAATCAATGATGATTTTGGTCTCCAGCTATTTGCAACAGGATCATATAGTTCTACCTTGGTTAAATTTCCAGAAGCATTGATTCCGCCCACAACAAAGACCTTACCATTGGCAAGTATTGTCGATGTATGATCATGGCGAGCTTCAGTTAAGGGGGCCATCGCGCTCCAGGTATTCAAGAGTGGATCATATAATTCCACACTGCTCACATCACCAGTTTTTCCTTCTCCACCAATGACCAAGACCTTTCCATTCGTTAATAGAGTAGAGGTGTGGCCATGACGGGCATCTTTTAGCGAGGCACGTTTGCTATAACTATTCGTTTGGGGATCATAAAGTTCGACAGTATTTAATGGACCTGAATCGCCGAGTCCACCAATCAGCAGCACTTTTCCATCCGGTAACAGGGTGGACGTATGTAGAGAACGACTATCTTGAAGAAAAGAATTCCGAAACGAAAAATTGGCAGTTGGGGAAGTAGGTGTGTTGGGTGCAGTTGGACCATTGGGGGAGGTCGTGAGACTGCTTTTTTGTGAGCATCCAATATTAAAAAATAATACAAAAACAACAGCAATTAGAGGTCCGTTAAAAATCTTTTTAAAATGTTTCACTAGAGTTTTCCTGTTCTGTGTTCTGTCTATCGCCACCATTTACAATCGAAGACTAGAGTTTCAAGTAATTATTCTTTTGTATACTTGATCTTTTGCGAACAACCTCTGGTATTGTGCATGTTGTCGGCAATCACTTGGTTTATTGAACAATTATTCGTTCAACGGATTCGACCTTACAAGTTTCACTGTCGAATTTTCCATTGAAGTTATACTGTATTACTTTTCCGTCGTTTTTCATGAAAACCGGGGAAATCACTGTCGTTTTTCGTGTATCTGATCTTCCGCCGTAAGCATGGCTTTTTCTATCATTCCAGCGTTTAATGCTGAATGGAGCAGATGATCTGTACACATCCTCATCAGGAGCATGTAATGCCTCAAGTTTTTCAGAAATCTTTCTCATTGATTTAAGACATTCGTCTGATGGTTTTGGCAACTCATTGGCAAAAGTCGTAGATGTAATTGCAAATAAGGCCAGGCATAATATTTTTTTCATTTTTACTCCATTTTTTTTCTATTAAAGTAAATCAAGTCCATTTGTAATTTTTTGAAATTGATAATCTTTTATCACTACATCAACGGATTCATTGGTTTTAATAAATTTGAGTAGTTTCTTTGATGCGCGTTTACCCTCAATTCCATCTCTTTTACCGGTTAAATAGATCGAAGCCTTCATAGGGAGAAGAAAGATATCAGCTGGAACAGCAAGAATTGTAACGATAGAGTTGCCAATTCCATTTCCCACATCACCGTATTCAAAATCACGCTCAGCATTTTTATAACTGGTAGCGACAAAAGAAAATGGATATTCATCCCAGCCATTTTCTCTCTTAAGTTTCTTCTTTGAAAGTTCAGTAAGACGGGTTTGATCTACAATCTTCTCACCCCTCGGAGTTTTTACGTTCATTTGAGTGCAGTCTTCATCCAGACAAGTGAGGATGATGGACCGACTTGGGTAATTCTCATTTGTGATTTTCATTTCAATCCCTTGTGAGAAAGCTGAAAAAGATGTTACCGCCAATAATCCTACTAATAAATTTTTCATATAATCTCCGTTTATTATTCAAAACTTGTATTCGCACCAAATGATTACTAGAGGTTTAAGGTTTCGAACAATTTCCAATGTATCCATTAGATTTAGTTGTTTGTTCTGATCCTTTACCGTCAAGAACCCCAAACCTTAAACTTTTACCATTACTCACATTGCGAAGGTTTTGATTTTTAACTGCATCATAAATATCAACAACAATTGAACTATATCCTGTATCCAGGTTTTTGTTTGCAAACGCTCGAAATTCATATCTATTGTCTACAGATTTTTCTCTTAGATCCACAAGGATCATAGATCCATTTCCGGCAAGATTTCCTTCCAGTCTGTATTCAGTCTTCTGTCCATCAACATACTGAGTAATATTACACGCTAAGAAATCTGCATGTGCTGATAGTGATCCTAGTGCCAATAATCCAAACAAAAACCTTTTCATAAATTCTCCGTTCAATTGAGTAATGGTTCTAATCCATGTTCTGTTTTTTAATTCTTAGCTATGATATCCGGCCACCATAGAAAATAGGCGGAAAAATAATCCCACAAATAATAAGGTGTAAGTGCATGGATTTACATGCTTTTTTACGTAGAGGTTTGGGAGCATGATTTTTAGAGCTAAAAAATCCCCGGCCCTAAGACCAGGGATGAAATATTGTTCGAAATTTTATTTTTTGATCATCCTGCAGGTTGTATGAAATTCTACAGCTGAATAAGGTGAACTCAGGTTTAGTTCAAATGCCGTGGGTGTTGATTCATAACAAAAAGTTATGTTCACATTTTCTTTGTTGGGTGAATGATCGTATGTTTCTGCATTCGTGGCTAATTCAATATACTCAATTTTATATCACATTCCGGTAAATTAATCTCAGTGCCGATGGCAAGAAACGAAAAATCTTTACAACGTCACATTTGAATTTCGGTATAGTCTCTGCAAATGAACACATCCAAACTTAGTTAATTGGCCTAGGGATGTAATTTTCAATTTGCCCAAATTTATCGATGAAGTTTATAACAAGAAGAGACTTCAATCAGGCCTGGGGTGCAAGACCCCAAGCGAGTTTGAAGATGAAGTTTTAAGAATTAAACCAGCTAACCGACTTTTTCGTTTTAAAAAACTTGAGAAAATTACAGAAGTTGATCTCTAACGTATAGACAGACATCACTTTCAGGGTTTTGCTCGTGATTATTACGAATCACAAATCTCTCAATGGCACGTGATTGATTTTGTTGTCCTAAAGCACCAAAAATATCCGAAAGATTTCCTGCTAATTTAATACAACCGTAGTCAACAAACAGGTCAGATTGATTCTTCGCGTAGTTTAATGCGACTCGGGGAAAGCCATTAGAAAAAATAGCGCGCATAAGAAGAAGAGTCACGTCCACATCTCGAGGTGCTAACCGAATCGCCTGATTGAAAAATATTTCTGCAGACTTAAACTCATTTAAAGCAGCGTAGATAATCCCACTATACATAAATACAGTTGCAGAATTTCTATTATAAGGAAGAACTTTTTCAGCCAACATCTTTTTAGCGGCCTCGAATTCTCCACGATGTTTCATCGCTACTGCTTCTTTAAGTGCTAATTCATGAACAATCTTACGATCATCAATTTTCTTAAACGCCATACCTAAATCAGTGACCGCAACTTCCAGATATTCAAATCCTTTTATGGGTTTAATTGATTGCGTGATTCGTTGAAGTTTTGCGTTATAGATGTGATAGGTTTCCTGGTACTCAGGATTGAGTTCAATCCGATTCAAAGCAATGGCTTCTTTCATTCCACTCGTCTTATCCCCCAAGTTATGAAAGGCATTCATCAATTCTAATCTCACATCGATGTAGGCAGGAGCGATCGTTTTTGCTCTATTTAAGCATTGAACCGCTTCTTTAGGTCTGCCATTACGTGAAAGAAATCTTCCTGTAAAAAAAAGATCATCACTGTTAAAAAGGTCAATACTGGTATTCGCATTGCCCGTACGACAAGGATGGGGGTCGTAGCTTTGCGCCTGAGCAAGGGTCGTCATGGAACTTACTAATACTAGTCCTAGAAAAAGATGCTTCATAAAATCTCCCCGAGCAGTTATTTGTTCATTAATCCTTACAG
This sequence comes from Halobacteriovorax sp., assembly GCA_020048985.1. Lineage (GTDB taxonomy): Bacteria > Bdellovibrionota > Bacteriovoracia > Bacteriovoracales > Bacteriovoracaceae > Peredibacter. Next base: position 50,647 of record JAIFLR010000021.1, read on the forward strand.
ATGATATCCGGCCTCTATAGAAACTAGGCGGAAAAATAGTCCCACGGGTTTTGGACGTCTAACTATTTGAATTTGAAGAGGTATGAAGAGTCGGGGGCCAAGGATCGAATATTAAGAAGCTTTTCTGTTGGATTTTTTATCTACTCCAATTGCGTATGTACCTTTATGAAACTTGATCTCGATCTGTTTCTCATTTTTAGCTCTATAAATAAGACGCTTTAATTTATTCATGTCCTGCTTTTCAACAGGGGTCTCACCCCAAAGAATTTCGTAGATCATGGGGCCAGGTAGTGGAGCTCCTGCCTCAGTCAGTAATGAAATGAGTGCATCTACTTTTGGAACGCCACCTTTGATTTCTAAGTTTTTGGGGACAGCGATACTTTGAGTGTGCTTTGCAAGACAAAGTGAGAATAGGCATTTCCCCCCTGCGTAATGAAAATGCTCTTGGTAAATATTGGCATTGCTAGATGCTAGCGCGTCCCAGTGAGATTTTGCGAGGTCAAGATTTTTTTCCTCCAGAGACTGGATGACTTTAATTTGATGGTGAAGAATTGGAGTGTATTGAAAATCGCTCTGATAAGCATAGATTGGCCCACCAGCGGTCAGGTGATGCAGCATCTTTTTCAAGAAGTTATAGTTCTCAGTGAGATTGTATTTGCGGAAATTCTTCATTTCGAGCAAAAGATGCTCGCACATCACAAAGTCTTCCATTTTTACGAAGAAAGAAAATTCGAGGAGTAAATGTGAAATGGCATCACTTTCAGGCATGGTGCTTTTTCGAGTCTCAATTTGCTTTAGGAGTGCCTTCGCCTGAATAGTTTCATTTATTTCAGAGTAATAAATAAATTTGCAACGTAGGAGTCTCGTCTCCTGAATGTCAGATTCTTGCTTTATACCTTCCATCGCTTGAATAATGTTATTCATTTTGCTGAGGTGGCGATTGTTGAAATAAATGAAACAAAGATTGAAGTACGCCGCGAACAGAAAATATTGACTCTCTAAAGTCTTTAAAGTGGGAATAGACTTCCAAATTGCGATTTCTGCCTCAGTAAACATTGACTGGTTATTTAAAGAGATACCAATTAACAAGTTCTTTTGGGCCTCAACGAAAGCGAATTCTGAAGGTGGGAGTCCCTTCAGAATATTTAGAGCTTCATTGTTCTGATTATTACGAATAAGAAGATAGCTTTCAATAATAGTCTTTTCAATGCGGGTCAATCGTTTGTCTAACAAGCTCTGCTTAACCTTGCTAGGATTGAGATTCACATCTAGTAATAATTTATAAAAAGTCTTTTGCTGCACAAATGGCCCTATTTATTTTACCTTTTTATCCATTTGATGGAAAAAGTTTAGGATCCTATCTGCTTCCGGTTTAGAGATTTTATAGCGACTCATCAACACGTTTGCTGCTTCAAAATTCATCTTCAAGTCTTTGGCCATAGCTTTAAATGGCTTATCATTTAAGCAAGCAAAGTACCTGTTTATCTCATCGCATTTATCGGTAGAGGCCGAAGGATTTTTGAAGAGTGCTAACTTTAAATAGGACTGCATGAGATCATTTGTCTTAAGTAAGCGGTGTTGAGGTGAGCACTTGGCATCTCTGGCAACGAGGCTTTTTTCCATTTCTTTTATAGTGTCCTTAGCTTCCATTATTTTCCGGTACTTGGTCATCAGCACAATTGGTGCCATGTCTCCCCCGGTTATAATCTGTGCGTGAGTCGGCATTAGGGGAAAGAGGATGGCGATAAGAATAAGAAGGGATTTTTTCATGTCCCTTGTATCGGTTAAGTAATAGATATACTTGAGCGGATTGTTTTGATTCGCTGTAATTTGACTAAGATAGAACCTTCACACTGAGTGGTCTGTCGACCCTGAGGTTCATGTCTCTTTGAGGGAATGGCATCGAGATACCAAGCTCCCTAAACTTATCATCGATTTTGAAACGAACATCGCTCCTCACGTGATTGAGAGAAGCGACTTTATCAATGTTACAGAAAAAGATAAGTTCAAACATGAGACTGCTATCTGCGAAGTTCGTGAACATCACAAGAGGAATAGGGTCTTGTTCTATGCCATCAGTATTGAGCATAATATCCATACAGACATGTTCAACTTTTCGCACATCTGAGCCATAGGTCACGCCAAATTCAATAGTGGTACGAATGATGTTGGTTTCAAGATTCCAGTTGGTGACACCTTTTTCAAGAAAGTGACTGTTGGGTACAATAAAGATCTTGTTGTCTCCCGTTTGAATTCTGGCACTTCTTGTTCCGATACCAATCACTTTACCAGTGACTCCATCAATTTCGACGATGTCACCAACTCTTATTGGTTGTTCAACGAGTAGAATGACGCCGGAAATGAAATTGTTAACAATGTTCTGTGACCCGAAACCAACTCCGATCGCTAAAGCTCCACCCACAACCGTAAAGACTGTTAGCGGGATGCCGGCAATGGTCAGGGAGAGGGTCACAAATAGCGCGAGGCAGCCATAAAAAGCAAAGGTCTGGTAGGTGGTTTGGGAAGCCTTGTCCTCCACGAAGCGCAGAATCAGCTTTTTATTGATTATTTTGACTGAAAGTCTGGACAGGCGAGTCGCAAATAACAAAAGAATGGTTGCCACAAGGACGTTACCAAAACTGAGCTTAATACCAGCGATGGTGATCAGCTTAAGCTTCCAGAGCATACCTAAGGCAGTTAAAGTTTCATTCAGCCCATTGTCCATGGCGGCACCTCGTAAAATGCGATCAGTTAGTCAGGTAAATTTGGCATGGGGGCACCATTTCGTAAAGTATTTACGTTGGCCCAAGTTGGTACTATCATTGGAGCATCTTATATCGAATCGTAAAAAAGGATTTTTATGCGTCTGATCGATTTTATCAATGCTGGTGGATCCATTACTTGGATACTAGTGGCGATGAATGTTTTTGGAATTTCCCTTATCCTATGGCGCTTTTTTGTCCTGAGGGATTTTAAAAAGAAAATTGATTCAGAATCAAAGCTTGTTGCGACCGAAGTTTCTAGTCTCTACAAAATCAAAAATCTTATCGATAGTATGGATCTGGTTAAGGATGCAATCTCACAAAGAGTGCATTTGCTAGAGTTTGGAATGACTAGTATCAAGGTTATCGCCACTACCGCCCCGCTTCTGGGACTTCTCGGTACTGTTGTTGGTATTTATGAAGCCTTCCAGGTTATCTCGACTACAGGCCTAGATGATCCAGGTAAATTTGCCTCCGGGATTTCCTACGCACTTATCACAACTATTGTTGGTCTGATTGTTGCGATCCCTCACTATATCGCCCACAACTATCTTTCTGGTGAACTAGATTCGCTTGAAGTGTTGATGGAAAAGCGTATGGCCCCAATGCTCCAAGGCGAATAAAAATGGGTAGACGTCATAAAAGAGAAGCCATTGCGATGGACCTCACACCATTAATTGATATGGTGTTTTTATTATTGATTTTCTTCCTTGTGACTTCCAGTTTCAAGAAAGAGCAGTTGGCACTTTTGCTGAAGCTCCCAAAATCTGAACAGGGTGCCGGAACAGATAAAAAAATGGATCAGCTCACCATTGAGTTGTCTGACAATGATTTAGCTGTGAACGGTAAAAAGACAACGATGGAAGAACTTCCTGAATCTTTTAAAACAGTCAAAAAAGAAGCCCTCATCAATTTGCGAGTGGGCGGAGACGTTAAGTACCAGCGTCTCGTGAAAGTTTTAGATATGCTGCAGATTAATAAACTCGAAAACATTTCCCTGATTACTGAAAAAGAGAAAAAATAATGTCCGATTCTATTTCATTCCCCAAAAAAAGTACGGCATCTGAAGAAGTTTTAAGTCAGATGAAGGAATTTAAATCTGGAGACGTGGACTGGAAAAATGGTCGCTCATTTAGTCTGACTTATCCCGTGAGTGACGAGCATCATGATTTTTTGAAGAAAGCTCACAATATGTATTTTTCAGAGAATGCCTTAAATCCTATGGCGTTTAAATCCCTTAGACGATTTGAGCACGAGACAGTCAGAATGTGCGCGGATCTTTTTCACGGCGACGACGAGACGGTTGGACTCGTAACTTCGGGTGGAACAGAGTCTCTTATCATGGCCATCAAAGCGTATCGTGACCGCGCTAGAAAATTAAAACCTTGGATTCTAAAGCCAGAAATGATTGTGCCCGCAACGGCCCATTCTGCTATTGATAAAGGGGCTTATTATTTTGACGTCAAAGTTCGTCATGCTCCTGTGGGTCCTGATTTCAGAGTGGATCTTAGGGCAGTCAAAAAACTGATCAACCGTAATACCATTTTGATTCTGGGGTCGGCACCACAATATCCTCAAGGAGTGGTGGATCCTATTGCTCAGCTGGGTGAGATTGCCCAAAAACATAATCTTCCTCTTCACGTTGATGCGTGCATTGGAGGTTTTGTTCTTCCTTTCATAGAAAAACTTGGCTACCCAGTGCCTGTTTTTGATTTTCGTATTCCGGGTGTGACTTCGATTTCTGCCGATATTCATAAGTATGGTTACGCCGCCAAAGGTGCTTCTGCACTCATATACCGAAATATGTCCTACATGAAGCATCAGTTCTTCGTTTATACAGAGTGGAAAGGTGGAGGCATATATGCTTCTCCATCAATTCCTGGAACAAGGCCTGGAGGCCCAATTGCTGCGGCCTGGGCAACTCTTACCAAACTTGGTGAAGAGGGGTATCTGGAGCTGACTCAAAAAATTCTGGATACTCGGGACTATTTTTTAAAAGAGCTGGCTAAAATTCCTGAGCTTAAACTTCTTGCTTACCCTGATTCAACTTTGGTTTGTTTTACTTCGGCCGATTCTAAAATAGGCGTTTACGCTGTTGCTGATCAACTGCAGGCGAAGGGATGGAACATAACAAGACAACAAGACCCAGAATCTTTGCATCTCACTTTATCTCCTGTCCATGCTGATCACATGAAGGAATTTGTTTTTGATCTTCGTGAAGCAGTGGAGGTTGTTAAGGCCAATCCTAAACTCAATACATCAGGTCAGGCAGCAATGTATGGAATGATGGCGAAGATTCCTTTCCGAGGCATGATTAAAACCTCTGTCATGGGTATTATGGAAAAAATGTATGGCGCTAAAAATCAAAACATCGATGACAAATCTGATGAAGTTCAGAGCTGGGGAGACTTCGCTGAAAAAATTGGGGCTAATGCCTTAGAAGTTAAACGTCAGGTAGGGGACGTTCTGGATAAAGTAAAGGGAACTTTTAAATCCTAGAATAAACATCCCTCAGTTGATTCATACTTAAATGTTTTTTTCACTTTGATGTGATTTTGGCGATCAACGAATTTGTAGCCAGTAGAAAGTAGCTTTTCGTTTTTTTCTAAAATATTAAAAAATCTATTTTCTTTAGCAGCCTTTGCAAAAGCTTCGCAGGCCTCGACATCACTGACATCCATTCGGGTCAAAAGTTGATGACAAGAAGATCCATTCTGCACACCACCCTTAATGACACATTTTGCGCCAAAACTTTGAGTGCTTATAACTAAAGAGCAAAGGATAAGTAGTGTTTTCATGTGAAAAGTGTAAAAGAGGAAGGTGATTCTTAGCAATTAATCTTGGGTTGTGTGAATTATCTATATAACTGTCCAAAAACTAATCAGTCTCTATTTTGTTCCAATAGTTCTTCAACACCAACTTCACTTCTAGTTTCTTCACCAAAATAAAAACCCCGGCAAGTTTACGGTGAAGAAAGAGCAAGTCTTTAGGAGGAGGGGAGTATTTGCATTTACGGGTTAAGGTCCAGGAAAGATTTTTAGAGTCTTCGTAGAACTTTTTATCAGCGAAATCAAATGGATGCTCCTGCCTGAAGGGGGCCGCGAGGCAGTCCATCATTTGAAGATAGAGGTCTTTAACTTCATCGTTCTCTCTGGGATCGATGAAATTCATCTTCACACTTTCTTCCAGAATTTTATTCTTATCTTGTTTAAACGAAGCAATTAAAACTTTACGGTAATTCTCAATGAAATCACGATCATATTCTTTAACGGCCCCAAAATCTAAAAGCGCCATCTTATTATTTTGAGTTAACAAAAAATTTCCTGGATTGGGGTCCGTTTGGACGAGTCCATGCTTAAAGAATTCTTCCAGATAAAGACTCATCATTTGGTGGGCCAGGGCCTGTCTCTCACCCAAGAGAGACTTCTCAGTCCACTCGTTTAAACTTTTCCCATGGATTCTCTCCATAGTGATGATTTTTTTTGTGGAGTAATCCGGGTAGACCAGAGGGACAACATAGTCCGAATCCTTAAAGACATCGCGGTATCTTTTAAGCATCTCACATTCATTTATATAGTCGGTTTCCCGTATAAGAACTTCTTCTACCTCTTTAAAGAAGGGATCAAGATCAGTGTCCTTTCCTTGAACGAAGCTCACGTTTTTCATGAGCATCTTAAGGAGTTTCAGATCCGAGGGAATAGAATCAGCGACCCCGGGGTACTGGACCTTAATCACGACAGTTTTACCATCAAGTGTAGCCGAATGGACTTGCCCAATACTGGCCGCTGCCAGAGGAGTCTGAGAGATGTCTGTGAGGTGTTGAAATTTATCACCCAGCTCTTCTTTTAATATCGCTTCGATCTTTTCATAAGGCAGGAAGGTGGCGTTCTGGTGGAGAGTCTCGAGCACTTTAGTCACTTCCGGAGGAAGATATTCACCCATGTCCATGCTCATGAGCTGACCCAGCTTCATGCTGGCGCCTTTGAGTTCAGACATGGTTTTCACAATCGTCTGGGCAAGTTCTATCTTGGATTGGATCCGATCTTTCTCGCTCTCCCAGGTCTTGAGGCGTGTGCCGAGCTCATTAGCGGCCATCTTGGTCGCCATGCCCACTAATTTTGAACCTCGAGACCATAATCCGGTAGGTATCTTTGCCACATAAACTCCTATGCCCTTGAATGATAAAGGAAGTTGCCTGTAAAAACATTCAACAACTCATCATTTCCTTTTTACCTAGTGCCTATGACTGGCCTTGACGCGGTGCTAGTATCGAACAATCAAGGACTTAAGTATTATGCGCTTCATCTTAGTAAGCTTATTCATTCTCGCTTTCAATGTGCATGCACAGGAAGAGATACTGACGTTCCAAAACGTCAGAGAGGGTAAGTCCTACTACTCAGGCTATATTCATGATGTAGCCGTGAAGCGAGCGCTTAAAAAAACCACACGTGCCGATATCGTCGATGTCTATCAAGCCGCTCTCAAAAAGCAAGATCCCAATAAATTGTGTGCTTATGATTTGAACCGTGAAGTTTCATCAGGGCTTGAAGCGCGTTCCATGGCGATTGATCTTAAAGCCTTTATCTACATTCTTCGCCAGGAGAATGAGATAGATGATGTGGTGGCGAAGATTCTTCTCACCGCCCACGAAGTTAAAACGACTTCTCTCATTAATAAAAATGAAGAAGATATTATTTTACCGGTAGATGATGAAAAGACAAAATCGCAATTGGAGCTTATCGCTTCATTTGAAAAACGTTTTGCTAAAAATGCTTGTCTCGATGAGGCCTACAGAAATTTTTATGCTGAGTTATTAAAAACTGACAAAAAGATCAAATCCTTTCAAGTAGAGGCCTTAAACCTTAAGGCCCTCCAGGAAAAGCGCATATCTGAGGGCCTCTACCTCACATTGGAGCAGGCCCGCCTCAATGAAATGGAGCTTGCAACTCTCTCTCTTGCAGGTTTTCAGCAAAAAGTTAAAACCCTAAGAACTCAGTATCCTTTGCGAGACATCAAAGAGCGAAGTGACTTCACCAGTGTTGAAGTCAAAAAAATGAAGTCCAGCCGGCGTCAGAAATTATTTGAGAACTATTCGGATCTTCAAATTATTATGATGGGGAACGTGATTAAAAGACTGCGTGCCCGTCTGGAATACGATGCCGTTGAAATTTCTGGCTATAAAGAGGGAGTTCTTCAGGAAACAATTCCTCTGGATCCAATGGAGCGCTTTCGTTTTGCTATTAAGGCCCTAAGAAAAGAGATGTCTCTCCTCTCCCTTAATACCTTCTTTAACGGTCGCTCACCGGATTATATGGACCTGATGGTTGCTTCTTATGAGATTGGAATTATTCCAGCCTCAGAATTAGATACCGTGGCCTCTTTGGAAGAGATTTGGAATCCTAAAAAAACATTTTGGGATAAGGCCGGAATCTGGATCAAGACTTTTGCTTCGGTGGCCACCATTGTTATTCCTCCGCCTTATGGTTTTATTCCAGCTCTGGTTATCGTGGTGATTGAAGCAACAGTGGGCAAGAAAAAGGATCCAAACGCCAACGATCCATCGGTGTTATTTTAATATGAAAAACTTAATTTTAATAATCGCTCTAATTTTTGTCACCAATGCTTTTGCTCAAGCCAGAAAGTTTAAGGCCGTGGTGCGTACGGAAAATAACCGCGCCGCTGAAGAGATGATTGAACTCGAAAACTTAATTTCTGACACGAGCTTTGACGGTGAGCATTTTAAAATTGTTAAAGGTAAAAGTGACGAGGCCATTAAGTTTGATGCTGAAGAAGACCTGGTTTTCCGAGCGGCTACAACTTACCACCACCTGACAGTTGCTCGAAATTATTTCATTAATAAAGTAAAATCTGAATACGTCTCAAAATCTGAAAAAATGGTCATTCGTATTGAGCACACCAATCAGTTTTCTGAACTGGGCCACCATGCTCACGATAATCTAGATCCTCAGTTCAACAACGCCCTAACTGTTCCGGCCGGAAAAGGTCTTGCTTCCAGAGGAGTCAAGCCTTGGGGATCAGAAATTTGGTTTAGGCCTAAAAAGAAAATTCATATCAGTGACCTGAATACAAATAATCTCGCTAATCAGGAATTTAAAGTTTTGATGCGCGGTTTTAGAAATCAGATCCATATGCAGTCTCTCCAGAGGTTTTTGGCAGGGGCGGTTGGAGCCCTAGTCTCGGGATCAACTCGCACGAATCCTCTGTCTATGGATAATGTGATCCGCACTGTAGGTTCTAGTTTAATTATGGAATTTGGTTATCAGTTTATTGACCCGATTTCTAAGGCCACGGCGAGAAAATGGTACTGGCTTGATACAGCTCTTATCCCAGAAATTATTTATCATGAGTACGCTCACGCGGCTCTATCCGATCATCTTGTTTTGTCTCATTCAACGGCGATCATTGAAGGCATGGCCGATTTTTTTGCAGGTCAAATTGCTGGCTCACCCAAGCTTGCGAAGCACATCAAAAAATACAATACCTATAACGGGAAAAACGCTAAGAAAAAGCAAGACTACGTCATCCAGTTTGAGATGACTGAATATGCCAATACTGATTTCGTTTTTGGCCTTCTATGGGAAATCAAAAATATCTTGGGAGAGGAGAAGGGCGAGGCGTTCATGTTTGATTTAAGAAAACGCCTGACAACCAACTCCACCATTCGGGGTCAATTGATTGACGGGATCTTAAAAACCTGTGACGCCGTCTGTGAGCAGCCATTTGTCGACAAAATCCACATCCTCAAGGCCCTGAATCTAAGAGGAATCTAAAGACCAGTGTCTTATTGACACCGAATTTTTGTAAGAATGTGAATAATATTTACACCTGACATTTTCTTTTTTTGTTTCCGTTTTATTTACGCTAGAACCAAATAGATTACTTAATATTTATTAATCCGGAGGTTCAAATGTTTAAGAAACTTATCACTTTGATGATGGTTCTTTCCATCTTCACAGTTCAGGCCCATGCATCTACTCATGACGGTCTTAAGGCCGCTTTTGATGAATTAAATTATGCTCTAACTGTTGAATGGGATCAGAAAGATAAAGATTTCCATGCTTCTCAAATGAAGAAATTCACAGCTTCTCTTCGTGACCTTCAATCTAAAGGTCTTACTAACGCTCAATTGGTAGATTTCGCTAAGTCTCAAGTTAAGAACGCTCAGGTTGCTAAAGACCTTGAGACAGCTCTTAACATGATCCAGATTAATAAAATGGCCCCTGCTGAAGCTAACAAGTACATACTTGATACTATGAAAAAATCGTATTCAGCTGGAGCGAGCTGGAACGGTGAAGTTTTCATTTACCTAGCTGTTGGTGTTTTGATCGTGGCCCTTGCTGTTGCGATTGCTAGCGGTGGAACTTCAACTGGCGGCGGTTACAATAACGGTAACAACTGTTACTACGATGACGTTTATGTTTGTGATACTTATTGCTATGATGACTATCCGTTTGGTTACACTTGTTACGACGACTGTTACTGGACTTCTCAGTATACTTGCTACTAAGCAGTACTTAATAGGGGAGGCTTCGGCCTCCCTTTTTTTTTGCTATTTTTTTGATCTGATTTCTGTCGATGATAATAACTCAAACTCGTGCCTTCCCAAAAATTCGATATTCAGTTTTGGAGCAACCACTCTCAGTGGACCCGCGACTTCTTCGCGTTCCTCGTCATCCTCCAGTCTTGAAGCGACATAGATAGTGTGAACGATGTTGAGAAGTGCTTCGGGGCGCACCCACTTCATGATGTTTTTTAAGCTATCAAACCCCATTAAGAGGGAGAGTTTTTGGTGAGGGAAATCTTGCTGGAGTTTCTCGATCCAAGTGACGGTGGGATTGGTTTGGAAATCCAAAAGAAACGTTGGGGCAATATAGTGGTGTTTACCGAATTTGATTTTGGAAACTAGTTCAAGAACAGTAGAGACGGGCTCAACAACCTTGAGTTCCTTGAGAGGACTTCTATCAGGCAAGATAAAGCAGAGTTTATCCTCAGGCAAAAGATTGAGACAGGCCTGATGACCTTTATGCCAGGGATTGAACGTTCCGCCAAAGAAGACCCATTCATCGGACTTCTTAGTGAAAAGTAATTCAGGGCACAGCTCTTTGAGTTTTTCGTGGTGTGGGGAAAACGGATAGCGGGCCCCGACCAGATCAAGCAAACTTCTAGCAGTCAGTGGAGAGAGTTCAGGTAGAATAATGGGCCAGTTGATCATCAGGAGGCGAGAAGTGGTGAACTCAAATTCCAAATCTTTCCAAACTAAAGGGTTCGAAAGCTTCTCATAAGGTTCTACCTTGCGGGCCTTCAGGACTTCATTGTCGAGATGTAGAAAAAGGCGTTGCATTTTAATTCAGCTCAAAAGGCAGTGATTGGCCTAAAGAGAGCTCCTGTAATTCCATTCTACACTGATAGACTAATATTTCGACCCCTGATTTATGGGCCTCACGCAAAAGAGTAGCATATTGGGGATCAAGACTCGCAGCTGGTCTAAAGGTACTCACGTCTTCTCGTTGGACAATATAGAGCATGGCCGCTCGTAAACCGCTCTTTTTGATCTCCATCAGCTCCTTAAGGTGCTTCTGGCCTCTCTCGGTCACAGAGTCCGGAAACTGGGCGATGCCATCCAGCTTAAGGGTGACGTTTTTTACTTCAACGTAGCAAGGAGGCAGACTGGGGTGACCTTCAAGATAAAAATCCACCCGACTAAGACCAATTTTTTTTTCTGGAACTACCACCGTGTACCCGGTCAGCTCTGGCAAAAGATTTTCAGTCAGCCAGATTTTGGCGAGTTTATTAGCGTTCCCTGTGTTGACCCCGATCCAGCTCTCACCGTTGTGAATGAGCTCGAGAGTATAAGGAAGCTTTCGGTCAGGATTATTTGAGAGGCTGAGCGCGCACTTCCAGTTGGGCTCCCAACAAGATTGCATGCTTCCGGTATTGGGAACGTGGGCGGTAATGGTTTTACCTCCGAGATCAACATCGGCGAGAAATCTTTTGTAGCGCTTAAGGATAGTGGCTTCGATCAGTGGCTGAGACCATTTCAAATTTATTCCCCTTCGGAGAATAAAAACTTTAATTGGGTATCGAGAGTTTGTAAATGTGCTTGCATCTCAGGGTTCGTGAAAGCTCTTAGCTTCTTAAGGTCGACCTGGATTTTATGGGCGGGTGCTCTTTTGGCAGAACGGGCATAGAAGCAGTCTTGGATGTCTTCGACTAAACCAATAAGCTCGCCGCTAACCGGGACTCGAACAACTGTGAGACATAGAGATTTATTTTGAAAATGGTCTTCAACCCCAAATTCAGCAGAGATCACATCCACTTCGATAGATTTAGCAAAAGTGTTAAAGCATAAAAGACAAAAAATAAGAATAAGGATGTTTTTCATGGGCGGGTTGTATGCCCGCTAGAGGGATATGGAAAATAGATTAAACCGATTCATTCCATCTAAAAAAAAGATACTCCCCCGGGGTAAGGGGAGTATCTATTAAGGTATAAACCAGCTTCTACCAAGATTGAAAGCTATCAAAGTCCACTTCGATAGAATCAATGATTACTGGGGAAAGGGACTGAAGAGTTAGCTCACGGGCCGACATAGGTCGGATTAACTGAATCATGGGTCTCATAGGAACACTTGATACGATGGTGCTGCCTTGAATCTGACCGAAGGCTATCAGCGCAACTTCCGCCGAACTTTGTCTTGAAGTGCGTGCCTCAAGAGAAATTCTTGAGATCAGACGAGATTCGTAAGGCAACAGGCGGCCCAGCTCAAGTGGGCGACCAGAAGAGATTTCTTGAGACACGATCAATCTTTGTGATTGTCCCTGACCCTGTCCATGTCCTTGACCACGAATCGGACGAACCTGACCGATGCGAATATGAACCAACTCAACTCTGGCGTCACCACGAACAATCAGCTTGAGAGTGCGGACTTCTTCCATCGAATTCACCTGAAGCGGAAGTCTTTGCTGGGCCGGTGAAAGAAATTTAGCAGGACCTACTAAGCGGTTATTAAGTTCGACTTGAACTGAAGCTGCTCGTCCGTACATTAAGGGTGAAGCCTCAACCACTACGCGCTCTATTTCAGCTCCTTCAAGAGTTAGACCCATTTGTTGTTTTACTAATTGCTTTAAGTGAATTTCTCCCATGCCTCTGATGTCTTGGTTGACCATCAAGCGCAACATCGACTGGGGTGCCGGTTGCACTTCTTGTCCAGGACCAGGTCCTGGAGAGTAGGAGCTTTCAACTTCAGCTGTAACAGTGTCGAGGAGAGCTTCTTCTGAGCTGGAGAGTTCAAGCTCCGAGAGCCTAGTTCTCGGAGGGAGTTGAATGCGAATTTCACTTTGCTGTCTTCTAACAATTCCCGATCCGAGAGACTGACCGCGGGAGTTGACGAGATCAATTTGCGCCTGACCACGAATGCTTGAAGCAAGAAGTGTGATTGATCTAACTTCAAGCTCACTTTGTGAGTATGAAAGCCGGAGTAACTCCGAGAGGCGAACTCGCTCAAACATTCTTAAGTTTTGCATCACGCGCTCAGAAATGATTTGACCTTGTTGGCCGCCGTACTGATTGCCCGGCTCATTGTAAGTAGGAAATGATGATCCAGGTTGTTGTCCAGGACGGGGTCTTGGATTTACTTGCGCAACAGCGTCAGCAAGCAATGAACCTAAAAGAATTAAAACAAATAATGATGAAGCGTTATTCATGCTCTTTCTCCTTGATACCCAAACGTCTTGTTTGAATTTAAATCTTGTAAAGCAAGGAAAGGGCCAAAGTGTAAGAAACTACTCAAGAATTGGTAAAATCTCATATAAAACAATTAGAAGACGCGCCGCTAGAAAGAAGTTTGAATGGACTTACTGGAGTGTTTTTGTCACCACCTCGCGGAGCAATTTGGCACCAGTGGTGTAAGAATGCTCAACTTTTTTTGGCCGACTGCCGATCGGTAAACATCCATAGTTTTAGACAGATACACGCCATTAAAGTTACAATGGCAAAAATTTTTTAAGGAGTTTCTCATGTCTGAAAAGGCAAAACTTATTTTAGGCGATAAAACTGTCGAGTTGGCCGTCTTCACTGGTAGTGAAGGTGAGAAGGCAATCGATATTACGAAGCTTCGTGCTGAAACTGGTTACGTGACACTTGATTCAGGTTACATGAACACTGGTGCCTGTACTTCAGCAGTAACTTTTCTCGATGGTGAGCAAGGTATTTTAAAATACCGTGGTTACTCAATCGAAGAAATTGCAGAGAAGTCTTCATTCATTGAATCTTCTTATTTGGTTTTCTACGGAAAACTGCCAACCACTGCAGAGTTAAAAGCTTTCGAAGAAAGAATTGCTTCATTTGATGAAGTTCCGGAAGGAATTAAGACGATGATTAAAGCATTCCCTAAGGATGCTCATCCGATGGCAGTGCTTTCGGCCAATATGGTTTCTCTTTCTGCTTTCTACCATGATCTCTGCGCTCAGGATTTAACTCCTGCTCAGAAAGATACAGCGATTGCTCAATTGATGGGCCAGTTGAAAGTGATGGCAGCCTATGCTTTCCGTCATTCTCAAGGCAAAGAATTTGTTAAATCAAATAAAAATCTCGACTACTGCACTGACTTCATTCACATGATGACTGGTTCAGATAAAGTTGATCCTAAAGTTGCCAAGGCGCTTGATATTCTTCTTATCCTTCACGTGGACCATGAACAGAACTGTTCAACGTCTTCTGTGAGACTTGTTGGATCTTCTAAGGCGAATATCTTCGCCACGATTTCTGCTGGTGTGGACGCTCTTTGGGGCCCGCTTCACGGAGGTGCTAACCAGGCCGTGCTTGAAATGCTTGCTGAAATTAAAGATTCGGGCAAAGGCTACGAGGCTTTTCTTGCTGAAGTGAAAGACAAAAACTCCGGCTCACGTTTGATGGGCTTTGGTCACCGAGTTTATAAAAATTTCGATCCACGCGCAAAAATTATCAAAGTCGCTTGTGATCAAGTACTAACAACTCTGGGTGTGCAAGATCCTCTTTTAGATATTGCTAAAGGCCTTGAAGCCGTTGCTCTTAAAGATGAGTACTTCGTCTCTCGTAAACTTTATCCGAACGTGGATTTCTACTCTGGGATCATCTACCGTGCTCTTGGAATTCCAACCAATATGTTCACAGTGATGTTTGCTATGGGTCGCCTTCCTGGTTGGATGGCGCAGTGGAAAGAAATGGTTGAGCAGCCAGGCTTTAAAATCTGTCGCCCTCGTCAGATTTATACTGGCGATACGTCGAACAAATATAAAGACATTAAATCTCGCTAATCGCAAAAACCCCTCGCAAGAGGGGCTTTTTTTTTATTTTAATCCTATTCTTTTCCTTTTTGGCTTGAGAGTTGGAGTTGATTCTTGAATTGAATCCAATGTCTCAAAAATAACTTTGAAAACTTTATTTGTATTTGCTTCGATGTTATCCATTCTTTTAGTAAGGGTATTTTCCATAAGGTGAAAGCTTCTGAGTTTTGTGAAGATTCGCATAATAGAGATGTTCACCTGAATGGCCCTTGGACTATTTAAAACGGATGAAAGCATGGCAACTCCGTTTTCTGTAAATAACATGGGTGAAGATCTTCTCTTAAAGTTCCAGGTAGTTAGAGGATTTGCGGTCACAAATTGTGACCGCAAATCCTCTAAGTCGCCTAAAATACATTCGATCATAAAGTCTTCTGGAAATCGTTCACTGTTTCTTTTTACTGCCTGATTTAGGACCTTGGTTTCGACGCCGTACAGTTCGGCCAGATCAGAATCAAGCATGACTCTATGACCACGTATTTCAAAAATCATTTTTTCAATTGTTTTAATCGTTACATCTTTCATACTTAGCTCCTTGTGAAAAATCTCAGGAGAGTAAAATATGAATTGATAGAAAGGTAAGTTATTGGTGGATATACCTTAAATGTTTTCAGTACTGAACTTTAGGCTGGGATTACTTCGTCTCTTTCATAAACTCAATCAACATTCCAAAGTCACCGTTGTCTGCTCTTTGCAAAGCTTTGATGTAACTTTTTCGTCGCTCCTTAGGGTCAGAAGCGAGGGAAGCCTTCCAGCTCGTTACTTTTTGCTGATTTCTCTTTTGAACATACTCGGTATATATCCTTGTTGTACGCCCGTTTCCATTGGGGAAAGGGTGAATGGTGACTAGACGGTGATGCATCTCAGCCGCGATTTCATCCCAGCTCATTCGTCCTCCGGAGATCCAGAGTTTTACGTCTTCAAAAAAATTAAGGAGCTGAGGGGCCACATCATAGGGACGGTATTTTGAGATGTTTACTTCTACTGTGCGAAATTTTCCGGCCCATTTCCAAACATCTCCAAAAAGTTTCTCATGGAGCTTGCATAAAAATTCTTTGGAAAGATAATCCTCAGTCTTTTGATGATTAAGCCACTCCAGACCTTTTTGAATATTGATATCCTCCACTTCATCCAATTCACCCATGTTGGTGAGATGAGAAAAACGAATGCCTTTAATTTGATCCGGATCAAGGGGAGTGGAGCCATCTCGGTCGACAAAATTATGAGTGTTCATTATTTATCCCAAAGATACTTTGAATAAATTCTTTCTTCGACCTGGTCTTTAAGTCGCTCGTTTTTATCCAGCATGACTTTTTGATCTTCCAGACTCATGTGAGTTTCTGCTTCTGCCATCAGGGCGGTGGTTTTTTTTACGGCCTGATCATGAATGATATCTTCAATCTTTTTTCGAGGAACAAATCCATACACAAGATCGCAGTCCAGAGCATCCGCAATTTCTTTCAATTTATGAATGGTGATTCGCCCTTCTTTCTCCAGTTTGATGGAGCTGCTGAGAGAAGATTGGGCCACACCTAAACGGGCGGCCAGCTGAGTGAGGCTCATTCCAAGGCCGAGTCGCACGTAATCGATCCACGATGGGACGCCTTTGGCCTGAGAGAGAAGTGCTCGCAGCTCTTCGAGCCGGCGAGACACTTGCTTGGTAATAATTTTCTGCTCTTGGGGAGTTTTCATGACTTTATTATCGTCTATATTCGATAATAAATTAATAAAAGGTTCAATATATTCTATGTAAAGTGCTTAAAGTATTGATTATATTCGATATATTGAGCCATCTTGTTGATTTTATATGGATCTAATTGCCTATTCTTTCTTAGGATGGTGCCCCGGACCTGGACCATGATCCGATGGTTTTCCACTCTTAATACGTGCCAATTCCATTTCATGGTGGCGGCTATCTGCTTTTTCACGGGCCAGTTTCTCTTCTTTGGTTAGTGGCATATCTGCCGCCTGAATAATAGGGAGGCACTGGCCGATATTCGATGCTCTATCGATCAGGATAATGATTCCACCTTTAATATCGATGATGCGGCCATAACGAGAAAGAAAAGGTCTTAGGTTGCGAGCGATGTCGCCCACCTCTGTTCCTGCTTGTGCCTGATAAACGAGATGAATGGGATCTTTATTGTTAGGCAGATTAGGGATCAATTTTTTTGAAGCTTTAAATGAAGGCAGGTCCGGGTGGTAGCGAATGTCTCGGCCAGGAATAATCTCCCAAGTATTTTCGACTTTGGTTGGCATTTTCATGTAATCAAACATGCTCAAGACTTCAGACAAAACAACATCAGCATTCTCTTTAGTGAGATTCATTTCAGTATTTAGTTCATCTTTAGCGTCAAACATTTTCGTGGGATAAAGATATTTGATTCCTGTAACCTCAGTAGCTTCTTTTACGCAATCAACGACACGTTTGCATGTTCCAGCGTAAACCATTCCATGAGTTAAAAAGAGAACGCCAATTAAAATTTTCATTTCAAATCCTTCTGGGGCCAAATGGCCACTAGTTTTAACTTGTTTACTAAGATCTTCTTTCAAGGGCTATTTTATCTGCCTTTCATTTGTTATCAATTTAATTAAAGGAATGTATATGATTAAAACATTAACTCTTCTCATCATTTTTTCATTCTCACTTGCCCAAGCGCAAACAAATACTATCGAGGAATGCGTTAGGTTTGTTTATGGTGGATCTGCTTCAAGAGATCAAGCCATTGCAGCTTGTCAGGGAGTGAGAAGTATTGAGTGTGTTCATTTTGTGAATCAGGGGTCAGCGACAAGGGTAGAATCAGCTATGGCCTGCAAAGGAGTGAGAGCTCTAGATTGTGTTCAATTCGTTTATCAAGGTTCTGCTACTAGAGTTGAAGCAGCAAAGGCTTGTCGCGGAAATGTGAAAATGGAGTGCTTACAATTTGTTTATCAAGGTTCGGCAACAAGAGTCGAATCAGCTGACGCTTGCCAGATGGTCTCATCAATCGATTGTCTACGTTTTGTGTATCAGGGGAGTGCTACTCGTGTTGAAGCGGCCAATGCCTGTAAACGGGTTAGGGATATGGCCTGCGTAACTCAAGCTTATCGTGGTTCAAACACCAGAGTTGAAGCTGCTAGAATGTGTACCCGTAATCCAGAAGATGACTAAAAAAAAAGCCCCTCTTGCGAGGGGCTTTTTTTTATTATCTGATTGGGTACAGACAACAATTTTTTGTTCTTGGGATCAGAGAGTTGATACACATCTTATACTGCTCGGCTTGAGTTTTTGGATCAAGGGAAGAGAGAGCTGTTAACACAGATGGTTTCGGACATTGTTTAACGTCTGAAAGTCTCGGATCGAGACAACAGTTCTTTGTTCCAGGGGTAAGTGTATTCATACAAATCTTATACTGATCGGCCTGAGAGCGTGGATCAATTGAAGAAAGCGCGGTAAGCACAGTCGGTCTTGGACATTCTTTTACTTCCAAAAATTTCGGATCAAGACAACATTTTTCAGTTTTTGGAAGAAGAGTTCTCTTACAAAGAGCATAGGCCTCTGAGCTGCTTGAAAGAGAAGAGATTTCTGTCATTACAGTTGGTGGCTTACAAGTCGTTTCAGTTGGGTTCCCACGTGGAGATTCAACACAGCACATAGCATTTCCCGTTTGCTTAAAGATGTGCTGGCAGCGTTCAAATTCAGGTGAAGTGCTAGGGATCGCGTTGATATTTACAAGTTGTTTTGGTTGGGCACAATCCTGCTTGATTCCTGCCTTAAAGCGGGCCGCAAAAGACATAGAAGACAATAATAGTAGACATAAACCTAGGTATTTCATTTTTCCTCCGTGAATTAGAATATTAAGAATATACACCACTTTGTAAAAGTTCTAAGCGCCGAAAAGAGGCAAAGATTTCCCGCCTTAAGGAGATGTGAGGATAAATTCCCCTTGTTGGTTGCAAGCACCGATAGGTAGACATCCTGGAGATGTCTATGAAAACCATATTTGCGATGATTTTAGTGCTGGCCCTTTACGATGCCTCAGCAATGGAAATCAAAGTTGACCGAATGAACCGCAGCCCAGGTTATTCGCAGCGCTACGATCTTAAGACTTCACTTGAAGAAAAAGTGGTTCTGGATTGTCAGAGCTTTATTCAAGGACTTCTTTTTGGCCCACTAGGTGAGCATGTTGTGATGCTTCAGGAGTGGGAATGTCAGGAATTGATGGTCGATATGAAGAAGAGTCTTACGCGATTTAAAAAGCACTGCCTGGAAATTGATACAGATCGAAGTGTGCTTGATTCACAGCAGGCTTGCCCGTAAAATTTTCTGATTCAGAAAATACACGAGAATCAGATTCATCACTGCCGGGTGAGTTTTCAGGTGTTCAATTTGCATTAAAACATTTTCTTCGATCGTTGCTATGAGGAGACCGTACCCCTCCAGGTGCTTATAGTGATAAAAAACAATTCTTTTGGTCGTTTCGGCGTTTTGCGGCCGACTCTTCATTGCAGGAAGAGTTTCAACTATTTTAGGTTGAAGCAGACCTTTCATGGCACCACATTGAGAGTGTCCACACACGATGATGTCCTTGATTCCAAGTCCATCAAGAGCAAATTCAATTTATTTAAGCGTAACTTTTAGCGCTGAATTCGAAATGATTTTTCATTTTGCATGAGATCCCGATGATGATCAGAAGCTCCATTTTGCTTAGAAGCACAAGAGACAAAAGAAACAATAAAAACAAACATAATAAGACGTGAAAACATAATAACTCCTCAGTTATATATTTCAGTCTTGCCGTTTTAATCTCCGCCCGGAGTGTTACCTCGTATTGACGTTGCGGAAATCTCCATTTTGGAGAAGGCTACTCCCTGAATCTATGGTCATTATGATAGAACTAGACAATTTGATCAAATAGATAATAATTAACATATAATTCGATTAAATCGAACCATTGAAAGGAATTAACATGGCCATACCTATGAATCTTCACCATTTAAGATATTTTATGACCATTGCGGAAGAGGGGTCAATATCAGCAGCCTCAAAAAAATTACTGGTAGGCCAACCTGCCTTAAGTGCCCAACTTAAGCAATTTGAAGACTGGCTGGGAGTGGATTTATTTAACCGCACTGGTAAGCGACTCGTCATTACACAATCTGGCGAATTCGTTCTTAAGTACGCCAAGGCGATTCATTCCCTGGAAGAAGAACTCATGGCGAATTTGAGTCATGCCGGTGAACTGTCCAAAAAGGAATTTGTCATTGGAGCGCAGGAATCTGTTCCTAAATCAATTTTGGCGAGCGCAATTTCTGTTATGAATAAAGTAAACCCTGTTAAAATTAGAGTTATTGAGGGTACCGGGGATGAACTTTTCCAGCTACTCCTTACAAATAAAATCGATTTTTTTATTGGTAACTTTAGACCCATGAATGAATCTAAAGAAATGCTTTATCATTCTCTGGGAAAAGAGACTGTCTCTGTCTGGGGTTCAAAGAAATACTCCATTCTGAAAAAAAACTTTCCCAAATCACTTGATCATAAACCGTTTGTCTTACCAGGTTTTCAAAACCAAATGAGGCATGACTTTGAGCGCTTTATGCTTCAGACAGGACTGGCCTTTGAAGTCACAGTTGAGGCCCAGGATACATCCCTGCAAAAAGAACTCGCCACTAGAGGAGAAGGGATGATTATTCTAGGAGATGAAAGTGCCAAGTTTTTAGCGAAGACCGGGAGCATCTTCAAAATTGGATCCATTTCAGGGATCAAAGAAGAGTATTGGTTAGGCATGGTCAAAAAAAATATAGATAATGAGTCGATCAAGACCATCATGGCCAGTTTTTAAAGGACCTATGCAACTTACCAATTTACTGCCGCTGCTGCTTCATCAGTTTAAAAATGAAAGTGATCTGATCAAGGCGATTGAAGAGCTATCTTTAAAGTTTACTCAGAATCGTGAGCGAATTTCTGATTATCTTAAAGACGAGAGACTGACTTCTGCCTATACCGCCTTTTACCTCACAACCAATATGCCAAAGCTCGAAGCCGTCTTTAAATGGATGCCCGAGGCGTGGACCGAGCAACTTAAAAACAGCACCTTTATTGACTTAGGTGCTGGACCTGGAACATTTTCTTTGGCCTTCAGGGAATGGGCCAAGGCTCCAGTCAAGGTTATGCAAATTGAAACTTCAGCCGTTATGAGAGAGCAGGCAAAAAAGATATGGGAAGGTCTTTACCCAGACGAAAAACTTTTGCAAAAGCCTGAAGGGGAAGTTTTTTTATTCTTTGGGCATTCTGCCAACGAGATGGGGGCAGATGTGGCCCTTCGATACATAAAAGAATTAAATCCCGACCATATTTTATTTATTGAACCTGGTACCAAAGATTTTTTTCCTCAGATGCTCAAAATTCGTGATGGGCTCATTAAAAGTGGTTTTAACATTCTCTTTCCCTGTCCTACAGCGGATGAGTGTCCCATGAAAAATTCCGCTACTGATTGGTGCCATCAATTCATCCAGGTCAGGCAAGAAAATGATGTTGAGCGCCTGTCCCAAATCGTGAGAAAGGATCGCCGCAATCTTCCTCTAACAGTTCACGCCTTTAGTAAAATCTTTAAGTCGGATAATCCGACCTCGCGTGTTGTAAGAGTTTTGCCTGAGACAAAATTCAGCTATGAGTGGGAGGGGTGCGAATTGAATCACATTGAGCATTATCAGATAATGAAGCGTGGTTTAAGCAAGGTTGCCTTGGGGCACTTAAGCAGCACTCTGGCAGGGGCAGCGTTAGAAGTAGAGCTAGACAAGGAATTAGAAGCCTCCAAACGCGTCAAAGTGAAGTCCATAAATAACTCTGTTCTCTGACCTTGACACCATACTTTTGCCTCCCATCTTATAACTAAGTAAGGTTACTTCCAAAGAGGTATAAAATGAATAAATTTGATCAAGTTGTTCTCGGGGCCTTAGACATTGCTCAGTCTGACGCTCTCAAACGAAAAAATACCGAACTATTCCCTGAACATTTGCTGATGGGACTTATCTTGAATAAGTCTTCTTATGCGTCCAAGGCGATGAAGGATAATCAAAAGGAAGTTGAAGCCTTGCTTGAGCGCTTACCCCGCACAACGGGCCAGACCAATATTGAAAGTTTGAGGACTTCTTCAAAATTACAGGAATGGATCACTCTGGCCTCAGGGGACTCGGCCCAACAGGGTAAGTCGGAAGTCAGTGAAAAACATCTCCTTAAGCACCTGCCTCAAATTTTTCCTCAATTAAAAGTGGATTATCAGAAGTTTGCTGATCCCGCAGAAGAAATTGAAATTCCCTCATTTCTCATCAATCTCAATGAAATGGCAGCGGCCGGGAAACTGGATCCTGTTATCGGACGCACCAAAGAAATTCGTTCGGTGATTGAAATTTTGGGGCGTAGATCAAAAAACAATCCAGTCCTGGTAGGATCGGCCGGGGTAGGGAAAACAGCAATTGTTGAAGGCCTTGCGGAACAAATTGTCAGAGGCAATGTGCCTGACGTGTTAAAAAATAAAACGGTCTATTCTCTCGAAATGGGCTCACTCATGGCGGGGACTAAGTACCGTGGTGACTTTGAAGAAAGAATCCAGAATTTGCTTAAATTTGTTAAATCTAAATCAGGTGAAGTTGTCTTGTTTATCGATGAGCTACATCAACTCGTTGGTGCCGGTAAGACCGACGGAGCGATGGACGCTGCGAACCTACTAAAACCTGCGCTGGCCAGAGGGGAGTTGCATTGTATTGGAGCAACAACTTTTGATGAATATCAAAAGTATATTTTGAATGACCCCGCACTTGAGAGAAGATTCAGAAGTGTTCCCGTTAATGAACCGAGTAAAGAAGATGCGGTTGAGATTCTTATGGGAGTCCGTACTAAGCTAGAGGCCCACCACGGTATCAAAATATCTGATGACGCCGTCTACAACGCAGTCTTTTTATCAGATCAGTACATTACAGATAAATACCTCCCAGATAAGGCGATTGATCTTCTGGATGAATCTTCC
The DNA here is from genome assembly GCA_020048985.1 of Halobacteriovorax sp. Taxonomy (GTDB): domain Bacteria; phylum Bdellovibrionota; class Bacteriovoracia; order Bacteriovoracales; family Bacteriovoracaceae; genus Peredibacter. Next base: position 73,759 of record JAIFLR010000021.1, read on the forward strand.
TCTGCACTCAAGTTATCAGCTGAGGCCATGCCATCTCGTTTAGTGGAACTCGAAGCCGAGCTTCGTTCTAAGAAAATTTATGCTCAAATTGAAAAAGACAACAAAGAGCTCAAAGTTGAAATCGAGGATCTTGAAAAAAGATTTAACGAAGGGAAGAAGGCGTGGGAAAAAGAAGTCGGCTCACTCAAAAAAGTCTCTGAAATTAAAAACCGTCTGGACCGCTTACAGTTTGAGTTAGAAACAGCTGAGCGTAACCAAAACTACGAAGAAGCTTCAAAACTTAAATACATGTTGATTCCTGAGACTCAAAAAGAGCTGGGACTATTTCAGCATGATTGGGTTTTAGGCAAAAAACATGTGGCGGACATTATTGCTCGTCAGACGGGGATTCCGGTTGAGAAAATTCTTAAATCAAAACAAGATTCAATTCTTAACGTGGGAGATTTCTTAAGTAAGAGAGTCTTTGGTCAAAAAGAGGCCCTGCATGAAATTGGTGAAACCTTAATTGCCAGCTACGCAGGACTTTCAGATGAGTCTCGTCCTCTTGGCTCATTCCTACTACTTGGACCAACCGGTGTAGGTAAAACTGAAACGGCCAAGGCGTTGACTCAATATCTTTTTGAAAACGAAGACAACATGGTTCGCTTTGACTTGTCTGAGTTTTCAGAAAAGCATTCAGTCGCAAAACTGATTGGAGCACCTGCTGGTTACGTCGGTTACGAAGAGGGCGGCGTTTTAACTGAGGCCATTAGACGTAAACCTTATTCAGTTGTTCTTTTTGATGAAATTGAAAAAGCTCATCCTGACTTTTCAGATATTCTTCTCCAGATTCTGGATGATGGACGCCTGACAGACAACAAAGGGCGAGTGATTAATTTTAAAAATACCATCATCATGATGACCTCGAACTCCAAAGATTTAAAAGCTGACTTTAAGCCTGAAGTCTTGGGGCGTATTGATGCCGTTTTGACTTATCACGCGATTGATAAGTCTGTGATGAAGCAATTGATTGATAAGCAATTAAAGCTTCTAAACGAAAGACTGAAGTCGAAAAAAGTTCAACTCAAGCTTGACCCTAAGGCCTATGAGACCCTTGAGAACCAGGGATTTGATGGCCAGTACGGAGCAAGACCCCTGAATGGTGTTTTCCAGAAGCTTGTGACAAGACCACTTTCTAAAAAGATCCTTGAGGGAAATTTAAAAGAAGGGGAATTAGGTATGTCATGGAACGGTAGTGAAATGGTTATTAATTAATGAAGTCCTGGATAATCTTATTGCTGATGATTCTCATGAGTTTTGCGGTCAAGGCAAAAGATTATCCAGTCTCTGATCACTATGACGGAAAAAAGTTTTTTAACCCGGGAGAAAATAAACTTCTCTCAATCTGGGATGTGATCCATTGGAAACTAACTGCCGAGGATAATGAATGGCCGGAATTTGTACCCAATAAGGCCTATCCTTTACCAA
>JAIFLR010000054.1 GCA_020048985.1 Halobacteriovorax sp.
AAAACTGATCCTTTAATGGACCGCAAACGCATTAAGCCTTTCATCGCTTCACTCACCATTGGCTCTGCCGGTGTGGCAATTTTAATCACTCATGAATCTCTGGCCCCTAAGGCGCCCAAGATTTTGGGTGGCTCTACACTTACAGATTCTTCGGCGGTGGCGCTTTGCCAAGGGGATGGTTCAACCCACGGTCTGATGATGGAAACGGACTCAGAAGCGCTTTTGAAAGCAGGAATTAAACTTTCAATAGAAAACTGGAATAAGTGCCTTTCAGTTTTAGACTGGAAAAATTCTGACGTGGATAAAATTATCCCCCATCAGGTTGGTACCGCTCATCGCTACGCCATGCTGACTGAATTGGGACTGCCCCTTGATCGTGATTTTCAGACCTTTGAAATGTTTGGCAACACTGGCTCTGCGGCCTTGCCTCTAACACTAATAAAAGCCTCAGAACATAATTTCTTTAAATCCGGTGATAAGGTTGCTCTTTTAGGCATCGGAAGTGGTCTCACTAGCACTATGCTGGGATTGGAATGGATATAATGAACGATATGAAAAATAAGATTAAAGACCTTGGGCTTGATGGAGTGTATCCGTTTCAATCGCACTTTCTTCAATTGGGAAATAATAATAATCTTCATTACGTGGATGAGGGGACGGGGCAACCAATTCTCATGCTTCACGGAAATCCGACTTGGTCTTTTTATTACCGCAACCTGATTCAAACTTTTAAACCTAAGTTTAGAACCGTTGTGCCTGACCACATGGGGTGCGGACTCTCTGATAAACCACAGGATTATGAATACACTTTAGAAAATCATATCCAAAACACCTATAAGCTTATTCGGTTTCTTGATCTGAAAAACATCATACTGATTGTCCACGACTGGGGTGGAGCAATTGGTTTTGGACTCGTCACTCGCTACCCGGAGCTTTTTGATAAAATTGTTATTTTAAATACTGCCGCCTATCCGAGTCCTCACATCCCTCAAAGAATTAATCTACTCAAACAAGGCAAGTTTGGTGAATGGCTGACTCGTAAATTAAATCTTTTTGCCTGGCCCGCCACCTTCATGACCACTACTAAGCCTCTACCTAAGGCGATTAAGCAGGGCTATCTCTTGCCTTACAATTCTTGGGAGAATCGTGTAGCGGTTGCCCGGTTCGTGCAAGACATACCTATGGATAAAGACCATCCTTCTTATAAAACCTTGAGTGATATTGAGGACAAACTTAAATCCCTTAAGCATCCGAAACTTATTTTATGGGGCGGTAAGGATTTTTGTTTTAATCAGAATTTTTTTGAAAAATGGGTCAACATTTATCCTGACGCTGATGCCCACTGGTACGCCAAGGCGGGACATTATGTTCTTGAAGACGCCCTGGATGATGTGAGTTTAAGAATCTGGGATTTTATCAAATAATATGAATATTGCTCATCGGATCGCCGAAACTTCGAAAAGAATCCCGGAAAAAAAGTCGGTCGTCTTTTCGGCCAGGCAGTCTGACGGCACCTATAAATATCCTTTTTATACTTTTAAAGAATTTGAAGAGCGCTCTAATCAGTTTGCTCATAAACTCACCAAGGCCGGCATCGGTCCGGGTACGCGGACTCTTTTATTTGTTAAGCCTTGCCTGGATTTTTCAGTCATTACCTTTGCTCTTTTTAAAATCGGGGCTATTCCGGTTTTAATTGATCCTGGTATGGGAATCAAAAACCTTCTTGCTAGTATTAAGCAGGTCAGGCCTGAGGCGATGGTCTCAATAGGCCTGGTCCATTGGATCAGACGTTTAAAACCCTCTTATTTCAAAGATATCAAAGTGAAAGTCTCTCTCCAGAAAGTGGGATTTTCTACGACTTATATTTATGATGGACTGGAAAAAGAAGATAAGACTTTTCCTATTTATCCCGCCAAAGACTCAGACTATTCGGCGATTCTTTTTACTTCTGGTGGGACCGGAATTCCTAAGGGTGTGCTTTATACCCACGGAATCCTCAACGCTCAGACGGACGCTCTTCAGAAAATGTTTTCTCTTGATGAATCCCAGTGTGATCTGCCAGGTTTTCCGCTTTTTGCTTTGTTTACCCTGGCCATGGGTATGACCTCAGTTGTTCCGGACATGGATCCCACAAAACCTGCCAAATGTGATCCCTATAAAATTGTGAAAAATATTTGCGACAATCATATTACCTTCGTTGCTGGTTCACCTTCCATCTGGGAGAAAGTAGGGAAGTATTGTGTTGAAAAAAATCTTAAGCTTCCAACGGTTAAACAAGTCGTGATGTTTGGGGCACCCGTGAGAGCGGAAATCCATGAGATGTACAAAAAGATTCTTACTATTGGTGATACCTATACACCTTACGGAGCAACTGAATCTCTACCTATTTCCCTAATCTCAGGGACTGAAATTCTGAATGGTAAATCGGCCCTGACAAATACCGGTGCAGGGACTTGTATTGGTAAGGCCGTTCCCGGCATAGAGATAAAAATCATAGCTGCTTCGGATATTCCTGCGTCGGGTTTTCTTGAAATGGAAACTGGGCAGATCGGTGAAATCATCGTTTCAGGACTGCAGGTGACAAGCGGCTACTTTGATATGAAAGAAGAAGACCTGAAGGCCAAGATCACAGTGAATGGAAAACTTTGGCACAGAGTTGGTGATATTGGGTATCTGGATGAGAATCAGAATCTATGGTTTTTAGGGCGAAAAACTCACCGGGTAAAAGTTGACGAGTCGACTACGCATTATTCGATTCGCGTCGAGGCGATTTTTAACCAACATCCAGAGATAAAGCGAACGGCACTGATTCAAATTTTAAAAGATAACCATGTAACTCCGGCCCTTGCCATTGAGAGGCATGATGGTCAGACTCTTTTAAGCGATACCTTTAAGGCCCAACTTGAAGCACTGGCCTTGAGTTCGCCTTATACTTGCATGATTAATGATTTTTTTATGCATCCCTCATTCCCGGTGGATGTCAGACATAATATTAAGATTGATCGAACCAAACTTTCCAAGTGGGCACTTCAACAAGGCTAAGAGATGTCAACGAAAGCGCAGTTTTATTTACAACGATTAGGATATGTTCTTATTCTCTCCGTTCTTAGTTTTGTCTTTGTTTTACCATTTGTAATTCCTATTGTTCTGGCCGCTACCATTGCGCTGGCACTTTATCCCTTTCAACTCAAACTTGAAAAGATGAACTGGAGCAAGAACGCTGCTGCGGCTTTTATCACAGCTATTTTCACTTTCGCGATTTCAATTCCCTTTATGTTCTTTCTTGCGAAGGGAACGATTCTTATTATTGATCTTCTTGAGCGATTTGCGCTGGGAGAAAAGATAGAGAACCAAGGTTTGCAGAAAGTATTTTCAGTGATTAGAAATGATGTTATTGATAGCATATTGACGTATTTTTCTCAGTTTCCCTTAGTGAGCTTTTTGACTGAAGAAAAAATTAACAGTTATTTTAAAAGTGCAAATATTTATCTTCTCGAATTATTTAAAACGTTTGCCATGAGTGTCCCTTCACTGGTGCTTTTCTTTGTTGTTGTGATCTTGTGCACTTTTTCTTTCCTAAGCGGCGGAGCAGGTGTCAGACGTTTTTTTCAGAAACTTTTTGGCTTTGATGACATCAAAATGGATCAGATCGTTTCTATCTTTCATAGGAATTCAAGACAGATCTATTTCTCCAATATTGTGACAGGCACCATACAATCAACCTTGATTGCGACAGGCGTATACTTCGTGACGAGTGCTGATTGGTTTTTGGTTTTCTTTGTGACACTTATTTTTTCATTCATCCCTGTTGTTGGCGCAGCTCCCATGGGGTTTCTCTTTACCCTGGTGGCATTTTTTCAAGGCAATACGACTGGAGCAGTCATTCTAATCGTTTTGTCTCTCTTCGCCGGTATCGTCGATAATTTCCTTCGCCCATGGCTGGCCTCTTTTGGGGAATCAAAAGCTCCGGCCATCGTATGCTTTGTCTTTGTTATTGGTGGAGCTTTGCTCTTGGGTCTACCGGGACTCTTTATCGGTTTACTTGTAGCACTTGTTGCTTATGACACTATCCCGCTGTTTTGGGATGAACTTCACTGAAATAATATAGGTTTCATGACCTGTTGCTGAAGATCGCCCCCGCATTGGTAGTCGTATCCATACACAATGATTGGTTTCTTTTCATTTAATATTTCGAGCCTTGTACGTTTGATTTTCTCACCCATGAAACAATAAAATGATTCGGCCTCTTTGGGCAAAAGAAAATCCACTTCATCGTGTGATTGGATATTCTCAATGACATGATTTGCATCACTTAAAGTGAAGGGGAGGATCTTTACGTTTTCAAGGACATATTTGTTAAGCATTGAAAAAAGTGAATTGTTTTTTGTATCGATGAGCTCAATCATCCGAGAAAATGATAGAATGAATTTTTCAAAAGAGCTTGTTTGTGACTTATTGAAATCCTGGAAAATTGCTTTGGTGCTTATGCCCGTATCAATGCTAAAGTTGATTTGAATGACAGTCTTTTCATCTGCAATAAATGACCTGAACAAATTGATCCTGATTTCACCGGCACTCAGTAGTGAGAATGTTGACTTTTTCTCAGAGAGGCTGAGCTTTTTTTTCTGTGGCAGACGGGCATAACCAAGCACTGAATTGATGACCTCATCACTGCAATTCATCTCGTGAAGTGTGTTTTGGATTATTTCTGCAATCAACTCTTTGTCTCTTCTAAGCACCAATTCAAAATCATCGTTTTGTAATTCAAAGGCCTGGAAAGTTTTTAGAATCACGTCGAAATAATTTTTTACACTATTATTGTCAACTGTGATGTCTAGTTCTTGGTGTGAGACGAGGTCTTCAAGGCTTCTAATCTTGTCAGCATATTTACCTTCAATAGATAGGAGAATCGTCCCTTGAATGTTATTTAAGTCTCCAGACAAGTTTATGGAATTGGTATCGATAAATTTTCCGTTAAGTAGAGCGTTCTCAGGGATCAGTGATTTATGATTCATTCCTATGAGACCAGAGCTAAAATAGTGAAAGGTGATTTTCTTGAGATGGTTTTGTATTGATTCTTTGTCTGTATTTGAGATTGCATGAAAAACGCTTTTTGACTGTGAGTCCTCGAATTGCCGACACGATTGTGAAACCCTTGGCGCCGATCTTTTTCTTAGGATAAAACTGTTACTTTTAAAATTGAGCTTGTGATCTTTTGGTCCATGGACCCCAATCGCAAGTGTTCTTTCAGCACCTAGATGAGTTGAATACTCACAAATGTTAGAACTAATAAATTCGGTAACTGCTTCAGTAAAAAACATTCCACCCCAGGCATGTTTATAATCCAATCTCACGGCCCCGGAATTGCGGCCAACGCCCTTTAATTCGAGACCAGAGAGCATAATATTTCTTGAGGCCGCTAGATTACTTGCACCTCCCATACCAATCAGTAGCTCAGCAGGGAGAACCATATTTTTCTGATAACTATGATCAAATATTTCTTCACTTTCAAAGTAAGTATTCTCAGATTGGCAACTTTCAAGGAGCAGAGGAGTGAGGTCTAAGTCATGATTCGGCTTTGCCCCTTTGGGGGGATTTTCACAGGCCAACTCGAAGTAGCGGTAGTAGCGGGTTGCCTGGGGGCCAGATAGTTTTGTCAGTTTATCCAAGAATCTAAGATTATGAGAATAAAGTGGGGCTTCTGAGGGGTCTAAACACAGAATATGGCCCAGCATTTTTCTTGTAATTACAGGGATGTAGGCGAATGGGGCTAAAATCATATTTCAAACCGTTAATAATAAGTATAATTACTTAGATCATACACATTTTTTAGAGTTGGGATAATCATGAAGTTTAATAAAGATCTACTCTGGATTGAACAAGGCCACAAACTACTTCTTATGGGGCTTGAGGATAACTCGGTCTTAGTCGTCACCGGGCCACTTAAGAGTGAGCTTCTCAATAATCTGAAGCTTGGGCTTAAAATTGAATGCTCGCTCTGAGGCTAACCTTCTCGATGAACAGAAGGAATTCAAGGCTGAAAAGAAAAATTCTGACCCAGTCTCTTTTGTTGATGGGAGCCAAATTACACTCATCGATTTGGAAAATAAGGCCGAAGAAGACTTTAAGGAATACGCAGTCTTTGCAAAACTAATTGATCCTACTTCGATTGGCGGCCCCGGCGGATATGATGATGATACGGCTACACCGCGACCAGGCCCAGTTCCAATTTGTTAGTGGCTACATGATTTTTTTTGTTATTCATTGGCGTGTTTCAGTTTATTCAAATTACTTTGTTACGATACTTTCTAAATTAATAAAAGATTATGAAGTTACGTTAATCGATTTCTATGAAGAAGGATCAGATTTTAATCAAGACA
>JAIFLR010000084.1 GCA_020048985.1 Halobacteriovorax sp.
TTGGCAGAAAAAGGTTCATTTAGAGCTACTTAAGCAGGCCCAGACAAAATTAAAGAATAAAGAGCTCGAGCTTATTTCCTTTGAGAATAAAGTTGCTGAGTTTGATGGTAAGTTGGTAACCCTCAAGACCAATGAAGAAGAATTGGCACAGGTCATTGCAGAACTTGAAGATCGCAAAAAAGTAGCCATGGAGCTTTATCTTACTAAAGTTCAAAATAAAAAATTGGCCGAGTCCAAAGTTCAAAAACAAAAACTCACAAAGAAAATTGCCGAAGTTAAAAAGACCTTTTCTCAAGCCCCTGTTGTTGAAAAACGACCTGATCGTTATTTCAAAAATCCAGTGACAGAATTCTCAACTTACACTGCCAGCCCTAAAGGGGTGACGTTTAAATATAATTCCGTTCAGCCTGTGAAAGCGGTTGGACAAGGAAAAGTGGTGTTTGCCGGAGATCTTGCTAGTTATGGTCAGGTGGTCCTTATTGACCACGGCTCTGACCTCCGAACGGTTCTTCTGGGCAAGATGGATATTAAAGTGAAGAAAAATGACACGGTCAATGATGGTGACATCCTCGCTTATACCCAGAAGGCCTCGAAAGAGGATCAGAATCTCTACTTTGAAGTTCGCAAGAAAAACACCGCTCAAAACACTATTTTGTGGTTAGAGCAGAATGGAGTGAGTAAAATCTAAGACTGATAATCAGTCTAGGAGTACTCATGTCTTTTCCCTCACTTGTTGCAAGTTCATTTCTCATTTGTTTGTCTTTCAATTCGTTTGCTCAGAAAGAAGCCAAAGAAATTAAAACCCCTGCGCCAAAAATTACTGAAAACCGTTCTCGATTTGAGCAACTCGAACTTTTCAACAAAGTCCTCCATTTAGTTGAAACACAATATTACCGCCCCGTGAGTACCGAGAAATTAATTGAAGGGGCCCTCAAAGGCATGATGGATACACTTGATCCACATTCTGCCTTCTTAAATAAAGATTTTTTTGAAAAAATGCAAAATGATACTCAGGGTGAGTTCGGTGGGTTAGGTCTAGAAGTTACTCAACGTGAAGGTGTTATTTATATCATTACACCAATTGATGATACGCCGGCTTTTCGTGCAGGGATTTTGCCCAAAGATAAGCTCGTTGAAATTAACCATGAGCCAATCGTCGGAATGTCTCTTGAGCAGTCAATCGAAAAAATGCGTGGAAAAATCGGCGAAAAAATTCATCTTGGTGTCGTAAGAGAAGGCCATGAAGGTGTTAAGCACTTTACCCTGGTTCGTGAAATAATTAAAGTTAAGCCGGTAAAATCAGAACTTGTTGCCGATCAGTTTGCTTACATACGTCTGACTCAATTCCAAAAACGCTCAGCAGAGTCGATGGAAGAGGCCATGAAAGCATTAATCAAAAAGACTGAGAAAACCGGCGGCATCAATGGAATTATTCTGGATTTACGTTCAAACCCAGGTGGGCTTCTTGATCAAGCTGTTGATGTGTCCTCTTTATTTCTAAAGGACGGCATCGTGGTATCAACAGAAGCTCGTGATCATCAAAATAAAGACATTCGTTACGTTAAAAAATCGGGATTTAAAGACCTCACTTCTCCCATGGTAGTTTTGATAAATGGTGCATCGGCTTCGGCTTCTGAGATTGTTGCAGGTGCACTTCAGGATTATAAACGTGCAGTCATTATGGGAAACGATTGCTCAATACATGACTCCTAAAAATAGAAAAATTCAGGCGGTGGGTATTGTCCCTGATGTCACAATTGAAGAAGTGGATCAGGAAGCTTTTGAGAAAGATTTAAAAGAGGATCGTTATATACGTGAAAAAGATCTACGCAACCACTTAACTGCTACCATTGAAACTCCTGCAGAAAAAAAACAACGTGAAGCTTTTGAAAAAGAAGAGCGTATTCACAGGATGAAGGGAATGGAAAAGCGTAAGACGAAGAAAAAAGATGATGCTGGTGATGATGAGGTGTTCAAAACATATAAGGCAAATGAAGACTACCAGGTTCTTCAAGCCGTTAGATATCTTCAGGGATTTAATGTTTTTAAAGAGACAAAATCTCAAGTTAAATAATGGATTATGAAGCTGCGTCCGTCTCAGATCTAGTCTCCTCAATTAAAAATCTCCTGGAAGAGGAGTTTCAGGAAGTTTTTGTCCAGGGTGAGGTGACAAATCTTTCACCATCGGCCGCGGGCCACTGGTACTTCACTCTGTCTGATGAGGCGGCGTGCATCTCGTGCGCTTTGTTTAAAGGTGATGCTTTAAGAAATCCTCTCATCAGATCCCTCAAGGATGGGGACAAAATTATTGTCTTGGGCCCAGTGAGTGTTTACCAGAAAAGAGGATCCTTTCAGCTCCTTGCCAAAAGAATTCTTCCGGCCGGGGCCGGTCAACTTAAGCTTCAGTTCGAAAAGTTAAAAGCAAAGCTTTCACAAGAGGGCTTATTTGATCTTGAAAAGAAAAAAAACATTCCCAAGTTTCCAAAAAGAATTGCCGTTATCACTGCTGAACACGGAGCTGCACTCCAGGACTTTCTTAACGTCTATAAACGAAGATGCCTTTGGTGCGACATCATTATTATACCTGCCTTGGTTCAAGGCGATGGGGCCGCAAAAAGTTTGATTTCTGGAATCAAAAAAGCCGAAGCCCTTGAGGGAGTTGAATCCATTGTCCTTACCCGTGGGGGAGGAAGCCTAGAAGATCTTTGGGCATTTAATGACGAAGAACTCGTGCGCACGATCTACAAATGCGCCATCCCTGTCATTAGTGCTGTCGGGCATGAGGTAGACTATTCATTATCTGATTACGCTGCAGATCTTCGTTGTGAAACCCCAACGGCAGCGGCAGAGACACTCTCTCAACCTCAGACAGAGCTTCAAGCGAGAATTCATTTTTGCCAGACGCATTTGAAATCAGACCTCTTTAAACTTCATCAGAGGGTGGAACTCATCACCCATAAATTTCATCCAAGAGAAATGATCAATATAATTTCACAGAAAGTTCAAAGGGCCGAAAAATCCCTATCTCAAATTCGACTACTGGATCGAGTTGAAGAGTTAATAGGTATCAATGAGGCAGCTCAACGTGTTGATGAGCTTCAAATGAGACAAATGCACGCCATGAGCATCAAAATGAACGGAGTGTCTGAGAAGATCAAGCGCTTTGAACATGTCCTCACTGCTCTCAATCCTAAACTAGTCCTTAAACGTGGTTATAGCTTTGTGAAGGCCCAAGAGGGCAAAGTTATCCCATCAGTCGAACAATTTAATAAAATCCCGCTTGGAACTAAGCTCACTCTACAGTTTCATGATGGCCAAGGTATCGTTACGAAGGAAGTCGAATGAAATGTTTTTTACTGATATTTATATCACTTATAAATGCGGCCTGTGCTCAGTCGGGAAAACCATCGGGAGATTTACCTTCACAGCTCGTCATCAGTCAGGGTGAGGTTCGGTGGCTTGAGTTTCCGATTCCCAAAGAAAATTCCAAATTGGTATGCCGCGATCAAGAAGTTAAATTTGTCAAAAAAGGACGTATTGGTCTGGCATTTGTCATGGAAAGTTATTTTTCTGATTTTAGTCCATTTACCTGCAAAGTTCTCTCTCAGGGAGTGACTGTTTCTGAGTATTACTTCAACGTTAAGGAAAGACCCTATCATTCGGAAGTCTTGAAGGTTGATCCCAAAAAAATTAAACTTGCTCCCAAAGATGAGCGAAGAGTAATTGCCGAGCAAGTGGTGTTGAATAAAATTTATTCATCTAGCTTGCCCGAGTTTCTTTTTTCGGAATCTTTCATCAGCCCACTGAACAGTGTTGTCACAAGTGTCTACGGAAACAGACGTGTCTATAACAAACAAAAGAAGGGACAGCACCTGGGCATTGATTATCGTGCCGCTATTGGAGATAAAGTTCCAGCGGCCAATGCGGGGAAAATTGTTTTCTCAGGAGACCTTTTCTACACAGGCTGGACCGTGATAATTGATCATGGCGTGGACATATTTACGGTTTATGGTCATCTTTCTAAAACTCTGGTTAATGAAGGGGATATTGTTAAACGAGGTGACTTAATTGGACTCTCGGGGAACACAGGAAGAACTTCTGGCCCTCATTTGCATTGGGGAACTAAGGTTCAGGGTCAGTATATAGATGGATTTGTGTTAGTAGAGGAAAGTAAGAAATATTTTAAAAACTAAATATGAAAAACTTCTCGGGCTTTTTATCATTCAGGATTGATTCATCACTTTCTCAGGAGCTCAGAAAGTCCCTGGACGTATTGTTGTCACACTTCAAAGATGCCCACATAGAGGATTATGCGACTTCCCTCACACTCGCTCCTGGACGCTTGGTTGTGGATTTCATTTCAGAAAATTCCCTTCATCTCATCAAAGAAAGCCCTTCTTTTAAAATATGTCTTCTGGATAAAAATCAGGGCCTGTTTAGTTTTGGGCAAAACATGGAAGTCTCTCAAGTTGATGCTATCCTTGATGATGCCTTGGATATTTTACAGATTCAGAAGCTGATTGAACCGAGAGTTCGGTCTTTGATAAGACGTCAGGAAGACTCTCTCTACGTCCTGGGTGGTAAAAACATCAGAAAATTTGAGACTCTGGCACGACAAGAGACCACAAAATCTCTGGATCAGGGAAGAGGTATTACTTCTGAAAACTTGCTGGCCTATGCTCAGTCCTTGGTTGATCTGGAGAAGGAGCTCATCCATGCTTCTGACTCAGGTAAAATTGAAAAAGTTCTCAAGCAGTTTGTTAAAACTCACTTAGAGAAGGCCAAATTTCAATTTTTTATGTCCTCAGACACTTCAAACATTAACCCCAGTTTGAACTTCCTTACGTTGCCCAGATTCAAAGGGGAATTTTTAGCGATTGAATTGAACTGGGATGATTCAGAATACTCAAGACTAATAAAGAAGATGTTCTTCTTTTATACTCTTGTGAACTTTTTCTCCTTTAAACTAGACGTTCAGGATCCATTTTTCGACGACAGTTTATGGGAAAGTGTTCTTGATAGCATTCCATTTCCGGTAGCACTCTTTTCTCACTCTGGAGAAGTCTATCAACACAATACTTTGTTCTCTAAAATGAATCTTGCTCCGACGGACTGCCTTAAATATAAACTTCGGGAAAAAATCCTGGTTAACGATATTCCGTACAACGTGTTCAGAAAAGACGTCCATCACTTGGATGAAACTAAAATCCTCTTTGTCTTTTTTACCGAAAGTTTCTTTTTGAAAGGCGATGGACAGCTGACACCTTCAGGTCAGGAACTTGGAATCATCTGTTCCAGCATTGCACACGAGCTGAACAATCCAATCGCCGGAATTCAGGCCGCTCTAAGTCTTTTAATGCTCGGAGATCAGCTCAATGAAGAGGCCAAATTGACTCTGGTTGAAATGAAAAACGGTGCTACAAGGTGCAAACAACTTATTGAGACTTTCCTTGGTTTTTCACGCGCTAATCCCAAGAGTCTTACCTCTCTGGAGCTACAGCTTAGCCCCATCGTGCTTTGTTACCAGCAGGCGCAGAACTTACTTCGCTTTCGAACTGTTGAAAGTGGCATTCGTTTTTCTTTTGAACTTTCCCGTCATTCTGAATTCAGAGCGAGTGTTAATTTGAGCCTTCTGACGATGACTTTTTATTTGATCTTAGGTGAGCTTATGACTCTCTATTCACACCAGCTACTGGTGGCCGACAAGAATCAGATTGAAAAAGTGATTAAAGGGGAAATTATTGAATCTTCTCAGGAAATTCAGATTCAATTGCACGAATTGAATATTTCTACCTTGAGTCTCTCCAAGCTTATTCAGAACTTGCTGACTATTGAAAATTTTGTTCTGCAGGTCACTGATTATTCACTTCGATTTATTTATAACCCACCTAAAGATGCTTAGTCGGGAACTGATAAGGATCTGGGTGTTCCAGGGCAAGCTTTTCAATTCTATCCAAATAAGTTTTACGGTCATCCTTGATATCTGAATTCTTTAAAGTGACGTAGAGATTCGGGTCAGTGGTTAAAGCATCCTGAAACAGACTGAGGAAAATCTCTTTAATATCATTTTGTAGATACACTTTCTTTTTTCCCTTCTGCTGTATTTCAAATCTTGAAACTTGTCCGGAAAGGAACTGGTGAAGTTTCTTTTTATGGGAAGGATATTTAAAGACCAGCTGTGCGTAGGGTGAGAAATTCAAAAAAGAATAAACGATATATTGGCCTGTAATCAGGTGAGGCGTAATAACGAAGTCATGTTCATCAATTAAGTTTGGTGCCGCTGGCAGCTTATAGCGCTTCTTAAGGTATTCAATGGTCTTCTTTCTGTACGTATCTGGTATCTTTACAAAATTTGAATTCATAAAAAACAGGCCTTCGATGAATGGACCTGAGAGTCTAATATGAATCTGACTCCATCTAAAATCGGCCAGAAAGACTTTCATCTCTTCGACTTCTTTTGAAGGGTCTTTCAAAGGAAGTATAGTCAAAATAACGCCGTTATCACCTTTCACTGAAAGGATTGCCGGGGATTCAATCTTTGAAAGAACTCTGAAGACTTCGTCAAGCCCTTCTTCGTGTTCAATAATCGAGCGGTCGAGTTCGAACTTGTTGCGAGGGTAGTAGAGCTGATTAATCTTACGAATCTTTTTCTCTTCAAACATTTCTAAATATTTTAAGAGTAGGTGGCCGGTGGCACGAGCATCTTCAATTGCTCTGTGGGCATTGGAATGTGAAATATTAAAAATTTGAGACATGTATTGCAAGTTTGATAGCATGATGTCGGGAATCAGGTATTTGGTCATGATATTTGTGCAGATCACTTTATTCTCTAAAGTCGGCATCTGCAGTCTTTTGAGAACGCCGTTCATGAAGGGGATATCGAAAGAGGTATTGTGGGCCACAAGTATGGTATCACCGATGAATTGAACGATCTCATCAATGACCTCTTCAATCTTCGGAGCATGCTCGACATCAGCTTTTCTGATACCAGTGAGTTTTTGAACAAAATCTGGAATATCTTTTTGAGGATTGATGAGAAAGCTGCGCTCTTCGGTAATTTTACGGTGCTCGATTCTTATCATCCCAACTTCAATGATTTTTTCAGTCTCTGGATTTCCACCAGTGGTTTCCAAATCAATGACACAGAATTTGAGGGAGTCTAATAGCTCTTCAGAGCTGTTGAAGATTTGTTCTTTCATTTAATAAAAGGAACATTCGTTCCTTCCTTTTTATTATTTTGGTTACTTCATATGATCAGGAGTGAAAGCGTGGGTTAGAAGTTCTCCCAGCTTTTTGGTCTTCTCTTTTCCGTCCTTGTCTCCGAACGTAACTTCTAAATCGGGTCCAGCAAATTCTGCCATGACCTGAAGGCACATGCCACATGGAGGCCAGCCAGCATCGGTGTAGACGTAGATCTTTTTCAATTTCCGGTGACCTTCAGAGACTGCTTTCCAGATGGCGACTCTTTCTGCGCAAACTGTGCCGCCGAAACTTGAGTTTTCAATATTACAGCCTTGAAAGATTTTTCCATCTTCCGTTACGACTGCAGAGCCAACTTTCGCCTTGGAATACGGCGAGTGTGATCTTGTTGAAGCGTCTTGCGCCAAATCTCGTAACTTAGTGTCGCTCATTTAAACTTTTCCCAGCTTTTTAAGTTCACCTATAGTTTCAGTCAATATGGTAGCAAATCCAACCATGGCTTTTTCTGCCACTATTTTTACGTCTGCGTGACTGAGCTTTTCAAGCTTAATTCCGGCAGCATAGTTAGTGACACAGGCAACTCCTGCGACTTTTAGTCCCAAGTGGTTTGCGGCAATAACTTCTGAAACAGTACTCATGCCGACAAGATCGGCACCAAGAGTTCTGAGCATGCGAATTTCGGCAGGAGTTTCATAGGTCGGACCCAAAACTGAGCAGTAGACTCCGCTTTTAAGGTTTACGTGGTGATTCTGAGCGATTTGAATCAAGAGTTGTCTCATCTCTGGATCGTAGGCCTGGCTCATATCCGGAAAACGTGGTCCCAGTTCAGCGATGTTTGGACCCACTAAAGGGTTACGGCCTGAAAGGTTGATATGATCTTCAATTGCCACCAGATCACCAGGATGAAAATTTGCGTTGATTCCGCCCGAGGCATTAGTGACGAAAAGCATTTCAATACCAAGGGCCGCCAAAGTTCTGATTGGATGAACGATCTCATCCATTGGATAACCTTCATAAGGGTGCATTCTTCCCTGGAGGGCCGCTACGGTCACACCATGAACTTCACCGAGAATAAGTCTGCCTTCATGACCCTCAACGGTTGTGCGCTTGAAGTGAGGGATTTCCTGGTACGGAATAATGGTCTTGTTTTGAATTTGGTCGACGTAGATTCCAAGCCCTGAGCCCAGAACAATACCGATCGCAGGTTTTGCTTTAAACTTGCTCTGGATATATTGAGAAGACTCCAGAATTTTATTCATCACTAGCATAGAGATATCCTTAGCTTAGTTTTTCTATAATAAGTTTCGGAGTCTTCACTTTAGAGGCAGACATGACCAAAACTTCTTTTAGGAAGGTAGATTTTATTTTTTCAGCAATTTCTTTTTGTTGAGCATGGTGATGGATAACGAAAATAGTTTCACCTTTTTTCACTTTATCACCAATTTTTTTCTCGAAATTAAATCCTACAGCGTGATCGATCTTGTCTGCTTTGGATTTACGTCCACCGCCAAGTTCGATAAGGAGAAGGCCGATTTGATCATTTTGAAACATTTTAATGTAACCAGCTTTTGCAGCTGTCACTTTTGTCACTTCAGTTGCTTGTGGCAAAAGGGAGTAGTCATCAATAACACGGTCGTCTCCGCCTTGAGATTTTAGAAGTTTTCTGAACTCTTCAAGTGCCTTGCCAGAATCCACCATGAGGTGGGCCTTCTTAAGTGCCTTATCAAAAGTTTTTTCAACACCCGCCAAATGAATCATATGAGCGGCAAGAGCTATCGAAAGATCGGTTATATCCTTAGGACCTTTGCCTTTAAGTGTTTCAATAGACTCGATGATCTCATTGGAGTGACCAACAGCATTCCCCAACGGTTGGTTCATATCAGTAATCAGGGCAACTGCTTTTTTCTTAAAGCGCTTAGAGGTTGCAATTAAGCTTTTTCCCAACACACGGGCATCTTTGGTTGTTCGCATGAAAGCACCAGTGCCACACTTAATATCAAAAACAATCCCGTTGGCACCTTCGGCCAATTTTTTACTCATAATCGAAGCCGTAATAAGGGGGATAGAGTCAATGGTGGCGGTTACATCACGAAGAGCATAAATCAGGCGATCTGCTGGGGCGATATCCGGAGTTTGCCCAATCAGGACCAATCCTTCTTTGTTTAATTTTTCCTGGAAGACTTTGAGATCTAAGGCAGTGTTGAAACCTTTGATGGCCTCAATCTTATCAACTGTTCCACCTGTGTGACCGAGGCCGCGGCCAGCAATCATGGGAACTTTCACTCCCGCTGCTGAAGCGATTGGGGCGAGGATAAATGAAGCTTTATCACCAATTCCGCCTGTCGAGTGCTTATCAATCACGTTTTTTCCGGTGAATTTCAATTGCTCGCCAGATTCCAGCATCGCATCCGTCAAAGCAGCCGTTTCAGACACATCCATGCCCTGAATAAACATAGCCATAAGCATTGCCGACATTTGGTAATCTTCAATTTTTTTGTCGGTATAGCTTTGGATGAACCACTTGATTTCTTTGTCGGTCAGTCGTTGACCCTTTTTCTTTTTGTCGATTAAGGGATAAACTTGAAAAATATCTTTACTCATATACACTCGCAGTACAATTACGGATTTGCCAACTTTAAGATGGGAACTTATCATAGTCTTAAGGCTTCCCGCTTGGCAAACATTGCTCTAAGGATCGACATGAAAAAATGGCTTTTTGGAATAATTATTTTTCAATTTCTTGCTTCGAATGTGGCATTTGCCCAGCAGGAAGAGGACATCATGAAAAATACCCAGAATGATATTCTGATTGTTGCAGCCGCTGGTGCAGGTGGAGCAGTCCTTGGACTTTCGACTCTTTCTTTTTACGAAACACCCTCTCAGCACATTTCAAATGTTTGGACTGGTGCAGCAATCGGGATTATAGCCGGGGTCATTTTTGTGGCTTACAGCAGCGCTCAAAAAGGCTCAGAAGAACTACAAGGATCTGTTCCTTCAGAGGGCTTTTCGACTTCTGAGCGTGTGGTCTGGCATGCTGAAAAATCTGAATCTCTGACAATCAGTTCGGTGCAGTTTGGCACTAATATTTGGCAAACAACTTTCTAAAACAGTCCACTTTCCCTTGCCATAAACGAATGCCTCTCGGTATAACTCCATGAGTTACCTAATAACCGAACGGGAGTCGCATGAACTTAGAGTCATTTTTTCGAGGAATACTAGGCCTGGCAGTCTTAACGCTGGTCCTCTATGCTTTCAGCTCTAACAGAAAAAAGATCCCCTGGAGACTTGTGGGTCTGGGGTTTTTGCTCCAAATCTTTTTTGCGGTTGGAATTCTCCACATCCCTTTGGTGGCGGCGATTTTTGATAAGGTTTCTGGCTTTTTCGTTGTCGTTCTAGAGTTTACCCGTCAAGGTTCAATTTTTGTTTTTGGTAACCTCATGGATACTAAAACAACCGGCTTTATTTTTGCTTTTCAGATTCTTCCAACCATCATTTTCTTTTCTGCGCTTACGAGCTTATTTTTCTATCTAGGTCTTCTTCAGAAAGTTGTTTATGGGCTTTCGTGGGTGATGGGGAAGTTTATGAAAATTTCCGGTGCGGAAAATCTTTCAACAACTGCCAATATCTTTCTTGGACAAACTGAAGCTCCACTCTTAATTAAACCATATCTTCCATTCATGACTCGTTCAGAAATTCTCTGCGTAATGATCGGCGGGATGGCCAACACTGCAGGCGGTGTACTGGCCGCTTATGTAGGCTTTTTGGGTGGTAACGATCCAGTTCAGCAACTTTTCTTTGCCAAACATTTATTGGCCGCTTCTGTGATGTCTGCTCCTGCAACTATCATCGTTTCTAAAATGCTTCTTCCTCAAACTGAGGAGATCGATGAGCGCTTAGAAATTACTAATGAAAAAATTGGCACTAATATGATTGAGGCAATTGCCGTTGGTACGGAAGAGGGCTTAAAGCTAGCTTTCAACGTGGCAGCGATGTTGATCGTTTTTATCGCAATGATTGCCATGGTGAACTACGTGCTGAATGATTTTATCGGTGCCAACACTGGACTCAATGAAATGATTACATCATTTACTAATGGTCAGTACACGGGATTCAGTCTCCAATTTATTCTTGGTTATGCCTGCGCTCCTTTTGTCTGGTTATTGGGTGTCGCTAAGTCAGACATGATTTACATCGGTCAGCTTCTTGGAGAAAAAACGATCCTAAATGAATTTGTGGCCTATATGACTTTGGGTAAAATGAAAGAGCAGGGTGTTCTTCAGGATCCTAAGTCGATTATTTTCGCTACTTATATCTTGAGTGGATTTGCCAACTTTGCTTCAATCGGGATTCAAGTCGGTGGAATTGGCGCACTTGCACCAACTAAGCGTGGAATGCTCTCGGAACTCGGCATGAAAGCCCTTCTGGGTGGAACAATTTGCTCACTCCTAACTGCTACGATTGTGGGAATGTTGACTTAAACTGCCCGCAGCATAGATTGCCGACTTTATATTTGGTCCTTTTACTTGTATCCTGATTCTAATTACGTTTTAAGTTTTTAGAATTAGGACATTTCATGGCAAAAGAACTTGTGGTCAACCAGACTCACAATGAGTCGCGTATTGCGCTCATTGAAAATGGTGAGATCTTAGACTTTCTTATCGAACGTCATCCCCAAAACAATGTATCGGCCCCCATCGTTGGAAACATTTACTTAGGCAGAGTTCTTAGAGTTCTCCCTGGAATGCAATCAGCGTTTATCGACATAGGACAGGAAAGAGCAGCTTTCCTCTATGTAGACGATGCTTATCTTCCAACTCTTGATGAGCAAAGAGAAATGCAGAGTCGAATTGCAACGACCGAGAGCAATTCAAAGCGCCTCGGTGAAGTGATTCCTGATGAGTTCTCCACACTGACTGAAACGGTTGATATGAAGTTTCGTCCAGACGTTAAAATTCAAGACTTCCTTAAAGAGGGTGACGAAATCGTGGTGCAAATCGCGAAAGAGCCTATCTCAACTAAAGGTCCAAGAGTTACCCGCCATATTACACTGGCCGGGCGTCACATTGTTTATATGCCCTTTATTGAGCACACCGGTGTTTCCCGAAGGATTGAATCAGAAGAAGAAAGAAAGCGTTTAAAAGACATTCTGGACTCAATTCGACCTGAAGGTGTGGGCGTGATCGCTCGCACAGTGGCCGAAACTCAAAGTTATAAAACTTTAAAGAGCGACTACAATAATCTCGTTAAAATTTGGAAAGATGTTCAAAAGAAAATGGAGAAGGCAAAAGCTCCAACTGAACTTCACCAGGACCTTTCGTTTGTTCAACGGGCCCTGCGCGATATCATGGATGAGGATGTGGATGCTTTGATTGCAGACAACAAGTCCGCCATTAAGCAGATCGAGAAATTTATTCAAAGGTTTATTCCTAACCATCAGGCGAAGATTAAATTCTATGATGCGGATATTCCGATCTTCGAGCACTACGGAATAGATATTGAAATTGAAAGAGCACTTTCTAATCAGGTGTTTTTGAAGTCGGGCGGGTCAATTAACGTTGATCAGACAGAAGCTCTGGTTTCAATTGATGTGAACACCGGAAAATTTGTTGGTAAAAAGACACTTGAAGAGACGATTCTTAAAACCAATCTTGAAGCAGTAAAAGAAATTGTTTACCAACTTCGTTTGCGAAATTGCGGTGGGATCATCATTATCGATTTCATCGATATGGAAAAAGAAGATCACAGAATCCAAGTTTATACTTCTCTGCTTGAAGCCCTAAAGAAAGATCGCTCTAAGACAAATGTCCTTCCTATTTCTGGGCTGGGCCTAGTTGAAATGACTCGCAAACGTACTAGGGATACTTTGGTGCGTGTTATGTGCGAGGCCTGTCCTTACTGCGAAGGCGTGGGACGAGTAAAGTCGGTTGAAACCGTGAGTTTTGAAGTGATTCGGGAACTCCAGAAGGTCATGAAGCGCACCAGCCTTTCTAAGATTACGATCTTCGCTCACCCTGAAGTGTGTGCGAAGTTATCTTCCGAAGAATTTGGGATTATTGAACTATTAGAAGAACAATTTAATAAAACACTATTAGTTCGTGCAGATAACAACTATCACGCTGAACAATATGAGATCTATGCTCCTGAGACCTAATGCGAGGATGTTTATGAGATCAATTCTTTTTGGATTAATGATTTGGTTAAATATTTCTAGTCTGTTTGCTGTCGTCAATTATAGGAATGGGAATTATTTTCAAGAATTTACCGACTTGGTCATTCCTCTTAAATCGGGGGCGAACTTAAACTTCAAACGTGCTTACAATTCTGCCTCTTCCTTTGAGGGAATGTTTGGTAAGGGCTGGGGAAGTAGTTTTGAAGTAGGCGTGAGCATTCTGCCCAATGCCATCATCATTAAAGAAATGGGTAATGGAAAGAATCATCTATTCGTTCCTAAAGGATCCTCGGTAGAGAAGAATTTAGAGGAGTCGTTTAAAAAGCTAAAAGAAAAGAGTGTTTTAAAAGATGATGCTTTCACGAAATATAAAAATAGACTCTTGCTGGACCCCCAAGCTTTGCAAGAAGATCTCGCTCCGTTTGCCAAGGATGCTAAAGCCGAAGATGGTGAATATCACAACGAGAGTGACCCTCGCCTGAAATTAAAAATCAAGGCAGGTCAGGTTGAGTTTCTAGATAGTGAAGGCAGTCTTTGGAATTTTGATGCCAAAGGGATTTTGAAGAGCTGGACTCATCCAAGTGGCCTCAAATTTAATGCTCAATACGTTCAAGGAATCCTAGATTCCCTTTTGTCCCCGCAGTTCACTATTCAGTTTATCAGAACTCCCCAAGGAGCTATCAAGACGATTGGGGTTGGATCAAAGTCCGCTAAATACAAGATGGACAGGGGAGTGCTCACAAATTCCGTTGATCAAAATAACGAGACTTATACTTATGAGTACGATCAGGGAAAAATGGTCAAAATCTCAGGCAAGGAATTTTCTGAGGAAGTTAAGTATTCACTTCAAACTGGTGAAGTGGCATCAGTCACAGATCTTGATGGCAGAACCACCACCTACAAATTTTTCAGTCAAACACAACCGAGTGCTATTCGGCGCGCCGAAATCAAAACAGCGGGTGAAGTTCCTGTTACTTACGAATACGAAGAAAGAGTTGGTAAAATTGGGCCATACCTCTATCGGAGGATGATTCAAAAAGGTACTCATAAGCAACAAACCATCTTTGATGACTGTTGTGGGCGCCCTTTAACTGTTCAAGATGGGGAGAAAAAAAGCGAATTCACCTATAACGAAAAGGGACTTCCTGTTTCACTCGTTGAGGCCAATGGGGCTGTTCATTCTTGGACATGGAATGAGAAAGATGAATTGGTAAAATATAAAAATCCCAAAGATGAAAGAACCTATAGCTATGATTCATTTGGGCCCACCCAAGTCGTCAGTAAGTTAATGGGGTCTATGACCCTTAAGCGTGATCAGGCGGGCCGTATTATTCAAAGTACTGTGGTCTCTGCCGATGGAAGCAAAAAAAATCTTACCTTTACTCATTCCCCTGATGGAAAGTTGATGGCCTTGGTAAACGAAAAGGGACAGAAAGCTTTTCTGAAAGAGATTGGCCCGGGAAACTGGGAAGTTGATGACAGCAAACCGAGTGATCTCAAGGCAAAATTAGAACTCATGGGATGGCTCCAAAAGTGCCAGGACTTGGCAAAACCACCTTACCCCCAGCAATGGTTGCCAACTTTTTAAGTCAGCTATTCGGGCAATACCTACCGGATTACCTCTGAACCTCGGGTTCAAGATATAATACTCCTAACCCAAAATGGGCCAGGAGCTTTGTATGAAATTCATTTTACTCTTTGTTGTTCTTTCTTCCTTCCTATGTTCGATGGCGCAGGCCCAAACTAAAACTCAGACAGGCAAAACAAAGATAGATGAAGAGGCTTACAATACGCAGCTTGAAAAATGCAAGGTCGATACAAACGTTACACCAATTGTGAACACCACAAAACCTGCTGCGACTTCTACAGGTGCGAAAGGTAAAGCTCATTAATTTGAATTAAGGTTAAATATGAAAAAACAATTTCCGTTACTATTTGTCAGTCTGCTTGTTCCCTCAATTGTGCTGGGAGGGATGCCGCAATTCCCTGCGGATAAAATTGATAAGCTGGACCAACTCTCTGAGACTGAGCAAGCTGAGGCCGGAGCCTTCATGCTGTTTTATGATCTCGTATCTCAGGGAAAAATTGGCGGAAATTCCGGGCTATGTCTGAGTTATGAGCCGGGGGATGCTGGTGGTACACCTGATAAGATTTCAATCGGTCTAGATTCAAAATCCTACCCAACAGGGATTGCTAGCATTGATCAGGTTCCAAAAGAGAAACTTGAAAATTTAAAAGTCTTGATGAAACAAATCGGACGCTACCTTGATAGTGGTTGCGAACCAGGCAAAGAAGCTCAATGTAAAGAAGGGCGAAACGTATCCATCACTGGTTATGCCGATGCTCAACACTATGGTTCAACAGGCAAAAATGCGGATAAAGTTGAAACATCGATCATGAAAAATATTTCTCTCGCCCAAAACCGAGCCCAGCTTTTTTCTCAGGTCATTAATGGAGAGGGGTTTGTAAATCCTGGTCAGGTGAAATCTTTTGGTAAAGCAAGTCCCATTGGCGAGTTTCTAGTCGAAGGTCTGCCTGTTCCAGCAAAGTATAACCCTGATGGGAAAATATTCTCTGCAGCAAGCTATAAGCAAAATTGTCCCGAGAGACGAGTGACTGTTATCGATGTTGAATTTAATGCAAAAAAACTTGAAACAACTACTGAGAAGGGAGTGATCTCACCTTCAGTCAGATCGGCGAGCAAAAATTTTGTGAAGATGGCCAGCTTTGGGGCAACTATCCAGACTCTAAAGGCTGCAGATGCTCTTGGGCTCACGAAAGTGAAAGATGATAAAGAAGCCGATAAGATCATCGATAAAATTATGGAAATGAACGGGATAACCAATAGCGATATGAAAGCGGCCTGTAAGAACATGCAAACCCGCACAATGGTTAAAGAGCATTTAAGTCAAATTGCCAGAGCCCCCAAAAATGTTCGCACAACGATGAGTAAAAAGTCTGAATCTGAAGTCATGCGACTCTCTCAGAAAGTGAAGAACGCTAAAGATGCCGAGTATAATGAAAATGCAGAACTGGTTACTTATTTCAAAGGTATGGAATCCGGATTCGGAGGAATAGAAAATTTAGAAAAATACCCTCTTTTAACCACCTCTGGTCAGTCGACTACTCTTAACGACTGCTTTTCAGCTAAGGCAGCTATGCAGGCCGAATTTACGAAAAATCCATCCCTTCGAAATGACCTTTGTAAGCCAGTTGATAATTACAAAAAAGCTTCAGATGACCACGTGGATATAAAATTTCACCCTAAGGAGCTAGATGCTGGGGGAGTCATGCACATTGGATGCCAGGCTTGTATGACTGGTTTCAGATATGTTCCCAAAAAGTATAAAAACCCAGAGACCGGAAAGGAAGAAACTCAAATGGTTCCGGTTTTTGTTGACCGTGAAGCAAACATTGTAGACAAGGCAAATCCAGAACTTGAAAACTACAGACCCATTGAGCCCAAAGAAGCGGCTGATATTGTTGCTGCTTCCAAATCGATCTTGGCAAAAGCTGAGGATCTATTGGCCGCAAATGCCAAAGAAATTGCAACTTCAAAGGATCGCAATCAGAAAGTCCAGCTCACTAAACAGAAAGTGTTCCTTAATAATCTCAAAAAATTGGCAAACGCAACCGACATAGGCTCAATAACTAAGACTGTTGGTTTTTCTATGGACGATACCCAAAATAAAGATTTTCAAGCGATGCTTCAGAAAACTGGTATTTCAATTGAGGATTACAATAAGACTGTGCGGATGAATAAAATAGCGACCCATCCCATCTACGGAACCATTGAAAAGGATTATATTCGCGCCAAAATGGCAGGCACTGAAACTCAGGAAACAAAACGCTACGAACAGGTTATCTTACCGGGGATTAAAGCGAGAGATCTTTTAACTAACTGGGATGGAAAAAATACTGATAATGATGCCAACAGCATGCTTTTTGGAAGTTTGAAAAAACCTAAATTCTACATGCTAGAAAACTGTAACTGCGATAGCCCGGATCTTATCGAGCAAGCAGTTAAGAATGGTAAAGCTGTTACAATTGATGGAGTTCCTTTTGATAAAGCGAAACAGCCGGTAGGTAAGAATTCATGTCTTGTCTCTATCCCTGTCCCGCCAAGCTGTATGGTATCTCCCAACGAGGCTGGGGCCAACGGCAAGGATGCGAAACCAGCTGAGTCTAGGATCAAGTGGATGGGGCTTAATGGTGAAAATATGAATAAAGCCATTTCCGAAATGAAGACTCACTTCGCAAACGAAAATAAGAAGGTGAAAGTCATTGGGTGTGAAGGACTTCCTCCCCTGGCCGTTGCCCAGCGAATTGTTGATTCTGGAGAGTGCTCCGGTGAGAACTCTCTGCCTCAGGCAGAAGAATTAGATTGTAAAAAATAGAGATATTATTGGTGCCCTTCAGGATCGATCCTGGAGGGACCATTTGCCAAAAATCGTGGTCAGAATGAAGTTCTTAAACTATTGATATACCCGCTAAGTACCTGAAAAGCTGATTCGCAACATTCACTCAACTTGCTGCTCTCAACATACGATAAGATCCTAGGTAATTCAATCATCTAGGGATCCTATGAAAAAGCTAATTCCGTTACTTCTTGTACTAATCATCAACGCAAACGCTTATGCAGAAGTTGCATGTAGTGGCTCAGGCGAATATCAGAGCTGTGAAGATGTGGCCACAAGTGATCCCACTCAGTGTAGCGGGGATAACAATCCGGTGATTGAACATACGGGTGTGGCCAGTGAACCTTTCATCTGTGACAACCAGACGCTTGTGGGTTCTGGCAAGAGTAAGGATGACGTAGATGAAGCAGTAAAAGAATACACCAAACAATGTAAGAAGAAAGCTAAGGCTTATAAGAAAGCCTTGATGAAGAACCTGATGAGTAAAGGCAAAGTAGGACAATGGGTTCAAGCTCTATTCAAAAGAAAAAAATATGATGCTGACGTTAAAAATGGAAAGAAAGTTAATCAGGATATTAAGCTTGATCCAAGTATGCTTCAGGGGAAATCCGAGCAGGAAATTGAAGACTACATTCTTTCAGAACTTGAAAAAACTTCAGGAATCAAAGATTTAAAGGCCAAAGCAAAGATCGCTCAAGAAAAGCCAGAGTTTAAGGGCGGTTTCCATCAAGCGGAAAACGTTCCCTTAAATGTCATGGTGCAAACTAAGAAAAAAAACTCATGTAAGATTGAAGTGGATAAGTTGCCGGCATTAACTGATGCACCGGTGAAGCAATGTGAATTCTGTGTTGAGAAAAATATCACTGGTAGTTTTACTAATGACTGTTCATACATGGTCAATAAAAACTTATCAGAGAATGATGCGAAGAAAATTGTTGGAGCAACTAAAACGACAGACTATTGTAACCACAACATGGACGGAGTAGAAAACGACATGAGTGAGGTCGATAAAATGTCTAAACAGTTGTGTGACATTGCTAAATCGGGCCTTAAGCCACAATTTAAAATTGAAACTTCTCGTAACCTCTATAATGACAAGACTGTTGATCTTGCTAAGAAGAGAGGAGAGTTTATTCAGAAGTCGGTTCGTGCCAGTTTAATGGATCCCAAGAAATGTGACTTAGGGGAAGATGTCCCAGATTGGCTCTCTGACGAAAAAGAATATGCCAAAGCTGTTGAGGTGACTCATCCATACTATGAGAAGGGAAAGACTGGGAACTATGGTCCAAGTCCATACACTGAGGGAGAAGCGGAGCAGAGTGAAGAAGTTAAGAACCTCGCTGCTACTCTGGCCAAAGAGAAAGAAGAGCTGCAAGGAAAAGAAAAACTCGCTCTGGCCGAAAAAGCTGATCACGAAAAAGAGATCATAGAAATCAAAAAACAAATCGAGATTCTCAAAAAAGATTTTGAAAAAGTACGCTCTGCCCTTACGAGTACGAAACAGATTGACCCAAGCTTATTTGATATGAAAGACCAGCTGGGTAGTATTTCAAATATGATTCAAGACAAACAATCTAAAATCGATCAATTGCGCCAGAAGGCGAGTGATGCTTCTGTTCAAGGGGCAGGCTTTACGGAGCGCCTGAAGACAGTAGATGCGACTAACACTAAAAAAGTAACTCTCTTAAAAGAGTTTTATGCTGAAAAAAATGGCACAAAAACCCCTGCTCGTTCAACAGCTGAATGGGAAGGTTTACTTTTTGGTGACTTTAAAATGGTGCGAATCTCAGGAAAAGCAGTTGAAGATTCTATTATACCTGGTGTTGATCCTAAACATATAACGCCGGCCGTGAATATTGCCCTCAATGCCATGGTTGATGTGGATAACTTTACCTGCGTGGTAGAGCCACTTGAAACTCACAAGGTTACAATTGGTGGCGTTCTTAAGTTTCCACTTAAAGTCGCTATGGTTCTAACTACACCGGTAGTGGCAGCTGTCGGCGGTGCCGCTGCACTAGCGGTCTCTCCTCTCACTACGGGGGCCTCATTTCTTTGTAGTGGTTGTGGTGATCCAGGAAACACTCCACCAGTTTTGAGATTTGGTAACTGGCGACATTTAGATTTAAGTAAAAGCTCTAGACGAGGTGCTTGGCAAGACACCAAGGCAGCATTTCATGCTTACACAAGCTGGGGTGGGTTGCTTGACGTAGATAAGAGTAAAACAAGCCATGAGTGGAGTACCGAAGAGGTATGGAAGCTTGAGCAAGAGCGATTATCCAAGAAAGGTCAGTAAAAAAATAAAAAAGGGCCCTCAGGCCCTTTTTTTATTCTAATAATCCGTTGATTAAATTTTTAATTTGCAGCTTTCTGGTATCTGCCTCGTCCTGAGATTCTTGCTCTTCAATAAGGGCTCCTTCCTCGGAAGGAGCTTCCTCTGAATCACCCAGATTAATTTTGGAAAAAGCTGCCTTGAGAGTCTTCTCAAGATCTTTTTCTACGTTAATGCTGTTAAGAAATCTCTTCGCTCTAGTGGCCGTGTCCAGATACTTGATGGTTTGTTTTTTTGTTGGCCCGTTTGATTTTGTGTAAAGTTCAGGCAGGTCAATTGCGCCATACTTACCACCGGTAATTTTGAACAGGCTGGCTTTAAGCTTTTGGCCTAAGGTCATATCTCTCTTGTCAGTCAAGTTCTTAAGTGCCAGTGCTGAAAGTATATCAATTCTTGCCTTGATTAGTTCTATCATAATTTCTTTATTTATTCCGGAGACCAGGACTTCTTCATACTCCTTCATGCTGTCATTCATATCATCTTTTTTGAGCGCGCTCTTTATCGCATCATAGAATGAGATTGAGTTTATGCCTGATTTCTTTTCAACGAAATCCTCTTGGATTTGACTGTTAACATGCATCGTTGATGCGAGGGCATAAAAAGCCTTCTCTTCACTTTGTCTTTTCCCTTCTTTGATCGGACTCATTTTTTTTACATTTATTTCTTTGTAAATGTCTGCAATTTTTGTCGTGAATTCGTTGGCTGCCTTTAGTAGTAAAATTTCTCTCGCCTGACTTTGTTCAGCTTCCTTGACCGATAAAAATTGAAATTCTAAAGACTTAAAATAGACATCTGCTGCTGCTATTTTTGCCCCAAAATCTTCATCTTTGGAGTTCAGGATTTTAAACTGCTCATTGCGAGTATCTTGAGCCTCGGCAGAGGTCGCCTGCTGATTTCTGACCTCTGAGTTATTCTTCATCTCAGTTGTCGTCTCTTTCAGGTTATTCATATTGTTTTCTACTTCCTTGATCTTGGAACAAGAAATAGAAAGGGAGAGAATAGGATATTGTCCCTAAAGTGGTGCAGGTTATCTGCCCCTACCGTCAGGATATTGTCCCTAAAGTGGTGCAGGTTATCTGCCCCTACCGTCAGAACGTTTGTTTGTAATACCCAGATTATTGACCGGAACTTGATGGCC
>JAIFLR010000116.1 GCA_020048985.1 Halobacteriovorax sp.
ACCGTTTTCTGGGTATTAAAACTGAAGGTTTCACAAGTTCACAAATTGCCCTTATTTTTATCAAATCTGTTATCGGAGTCCATGCAATCAAAGGTCTCATTTTCTTGAATAAGTTCTATATGACGAAGAGAAAAGAGGGCCATATTAAAAAGCCCGGACTCTTTGAACACGGGTGTATAGCTTTTTGGTTGATCGCCGTCCCCGCCCTAATGTGGAAATTCAACTTGCTTGGAACTTATCTGATAGTGTGGATCGTTCCGATGTTCACAGTTTTCACGACTCTTCTGTTGTGGCACGGATTCGGGGAACACATTCGCGAAAAAGAATCATGTTTGTGTGAGAATACATTCACTCACCGTTTTAATTTAGTGACGACACTCTTCCTCTACCCAATTAATTCATCCCTTCACTTAGAGCACCACCTCTATCCGCAGCTACCTTGGCATAGTTTGAAGAGATTTAGAAAATGGGCCGAAGAAAACACTGAATACAACAAACTGGCAAACCAACTCACGGCTGACTCTTATTTCTCAGGTGAGAAATCGATTGTGAGTTTATCGTTTCCTATGAGATGATCTAACGAATCACTTTAATTTTTAGTCTCTAGATTGAAGAAGACGTTTGTTCCTGTTATGCCTACATCTTTAATTATTTTTTGACAGCTGACAGACATCGATGTTCCCGCCACAAAACAAATAAGTTTCTTTTCCTTTATGATAAAGCTAATCGAAGAGGGCCACGAGGAAGAGCATTTTCGAGTAATATATTTCTAGATCGAGACTTCGCCTTTCTCATAAACGACATTCGCACGTCCAGCGATCAATGGATCAACGGTACCAATAGAATCGATATTTTTATCTTTGTAGTTCAACTTATGCAAAACATACTTAACTGAATTAAGACGGGCCCGTCTTTTACAATCGGATTTGATCACAGTCCAAGGGGCATCTGCAGTATCTGTATGGAAAAACATCGCTTCTTTTGCTTTTGTATATTCTTTCCACTTATCTAATGAGGCCATATCAATCGGACTTAATTTCCATTGTTTGAGTGGATGATTTTCACGTTCTTTAAAGCGACGCTTCTGTTCATCTCTGCTTACAGAGAACCAAAACTTAATTAAATGCACACCACTCTTAACCAACATCCTCTCAAACTCCGGTGTCTGTCGCATAAACTCCATATATTCATCTTCACTACAAAATCCCATCACTCGCTCAACTCCCGCTCTGTTGTACCATGAACGATCAAAGAGAACGATTTCGCCGGCGGTTGGTAAATTTTGTACGTATCTCTGAAAATACCACTGCCCTCTCTCGGCTTCAGTGGGTTTTTCAAGTGCCACCACTCGTGCTCCCCGTGGATTTAAATGTTCCATATAGCGCTTTATTGCTCCACCTTTTCCAGCGGCATCACGACCTTCAAAAATAATTACGACCCGCTGTCCAGTCTCTTTAACCCATGCTTGCAGTTTAAGTAGTTCAACCTGAAGTTTATACTTTTGTATTTCATATGATTTTCGTGACAGTAAATTTTTATAAGGATACCCACCTGAGCGCCATAAATCCGATAGTTCTTCATCTGGATTAGGGCCAACTTGTGGTTCTGATAATTTGCGGTACTCCATAAATACTTTGAAAATATTTTTAATTTCCTGAGTGGAGTGATTTTTAAGATGGGTCGTTAAAAATGAGGATTCATTTCCCAAGGCGGAATCAACACTTTCTTGAATTGTTAATTGTTCTATGTTGTCTTTTTTAACAACTCTTCCCACACGCATGATTTTTGATTTTCTAGTTTTGGCTGCTTTTGATTTTTTCATGCGTTAATTATCGCAGGACCTGAGACATAAAATATGACAAAGATCATGGTTCCCGAGAATTATTTAAGCATTTTCTGAGTAAAAAGATGCAAACAAAAAATTGAACCTAACGAATAACTTTAACTTTAGGGAATTCTTTTTTCATTTGCTTCAACAGTTCATTCAGATGCTCTTCACCTTTAGTCTCCAGATTGAAGACGACTTTGGTACCTGTGATACCAACGTCAGATGAATCGCGGTCATGAATAACCTCAAGGATATTTGCCCCGACGTCTTTAATGATTTTTGTCAGCTGGTGCAAGACACCCGGGCGATCTGAAATAGCGATAGAAATTCTGACTCTACGGTGAGATTCAATTAAACCACGATCGATAATTCTCTCAAGAAGATTCACGTCGATGTTCCCGCCGCAAATCACAAGGATAATTTTTTTGCCTTTAAATTTCTTAGGATCCTTGTGATAAAGCTGATCAAAGAGCGCCAAAGGCAGGGCCCCTGCTCCTTCTGCAATAACTCGCGCCTTCTCCATCAGCTGAAGAATCGCCCAGGCCATTTTCTCGTCATCCACTGAGTAAGACGCATCAACGACCTTTCTCAGAAATTCAAACATGTCTTTGTTGACCGTTTTTACTCTGATGCCATCTGCAAATGTTTCTGCTTTATCGGTTGTCACAATTTTTCCAGCATTCAGAGAATCAACCATGGATGAACATCCACTTGCCTGTCCAGCAATGACTTTCATCTTAGACTTATGCCCTTTTAAAACTTGCCCCATTCCTGAAACAAGGCCACCGCCACCGATGGAAGAGAAAAGATAATCAGCATCGGGAAGCTGATTAAGAATCTCAAAGGCGACTGTCCCCTGCCCAGTGATCACGAGAGGATCATGAAACGGATGAACAAAAGTCATTTTCTTTTTCTTCATCATTTCTTTGGCAACTAGGAAACACTCTTCAATATTTTGTCCTTTCAGGACAACCGTTGCTCCAAGAGCTTCAGTGTTTCTGATTTTAGTGAGCGGTGAGCCCTCTGGCATAATAATAGTCGCCTTCACCTTAAAGCGGTTTGCCGCCCAGGCCACACCTTGAGCGTGGTTTCCGGCACTCACTGCAAGTACACCTTGCTTTTTTTCTGCGGCAGTTAAGGAGGCAATCTTATTGGTTGCTCCTCGCATTTTGAAGGATCCAATCGGGAGCATATTTTCTAATTTTAAAAAAATTTGGCAGTCGTACTGCTTTGAAAGCCATTCATTATAAATTAAAGGCGTAGGATCAATGATGCCCTTGAGAGTTGCATAGGCTTTTTTAAATTCACTAAACTCTATTTTCATAACGACTCCTACAAATAATCAAAGAAAACTCTGCCACCCAAAAAAAAGAAAATACAGGCCGCAAACCTTAAAAGCCAGTTTGCTGGCAGGGATTTCATAAAAAATGAAGCCCCATATCCGATACTACAAAGAAAGAAAGTGATCAGTCCTATTTCAATTGCCGTGATATGCGAATGAGGTAAGGATCCAATACTGATGCCTGAAACAAGGGCGTCTATACTTGTGGCCACTGCCATCACTATCAGGGGAACAAATCCCCAAACAATGGCTTCATCGTCCCCATCCATACTTTCTTGCAAGACTCTGATACCCAGTATGATAAAAATCAGTCCCACAATTAATTGGAACAAGTGACCATAAGAAGAAAAGGAAAGGTAATAACCTGCATGGCTGCCCAACCAGATCATGAGCGACTGAAAAAATCCAAATAACAGGCAAATGAGAAATCCACGTCTGAATTTATGAGCGACTGAAAGATCAAGATTAAGAAGGCCCAATGCAAAACTTGCCACGGCTGCATCCAGAGCAAGTGCCAGGCCCAAGAGTGAGGTCTCTATGGAAAACATTAAGATTCCTTTGATAATAATATTTCAACATCTTATGGATGATAAAGCAAAGTGTTCATGGTAGCTTTATTTTATGAAGAGCTTTCAGCGAATTATTCTTATGTGCGTGATTGGTACATACCTGGTCATTATGGCCGGCGCCGTAGTCCGCGGTACAGGCTCGGGTCTAGGATGCCCTGACTGGCCTCGCTGTTTCGGCCAATGGGTTCCGCCAATGGATATCCATGAGCTCCCTGCAAATTACAAAGATATTTACAAAATTGCGGGAAAAACTATTGCCGATTTTGACCCCTTCAAAACCTGGACCGAATACCTTAACCGTTTACTCGGAGTTTTGCTTGGTATTGGAATCATTACTCTCTTCGTTAAGTCCTTTGGAGTCAGAGAAAAAGAAAGAAGTCTGCCTTGGTTCTGTGGTGGACTGCTATTCCTCATTCTGATTCAAGGCGGCGTTGGCGCTCTTGTGGTTTCAACCCACCTGAAGCCCTTTTTGATTACGATTCACATGTTTCTGGCCATTCTTCTTTTGTTCGGTCTGCTCTATTTAAAAAAGTACTGCGAAGATCTTGAGAATATTGCCATCGTTCCTCAGATTGATACCAAAGCACTTCGGATTTCTAAAATCTTAGTGGCGCTGACTTTTATCCAAATACTTTTAGGTACTCAGGTTCGCCAGAAAGTCGATCATTTGACCCGAGATACTCAGGCCACGACCTACGCCAACGTGATTGATCACTTGGGTGCAATTTTCTTCACCCATCGCTCGTTTTCACTGATCATCGTTTGTTTCTTTATCTACCTCTTGGCCTACCTACACCGGACTCGCTATAATCGTGGAGCTTTCTTGCTAACTTTTATGGCATTTTTATGTGTCCTAGGAAATGTGGCGAGTGGCCTGGCCCTAAATTATTTTGGTTTTCCGGCCAATGCACAACCTCCGCATCTCCTCTTTGGAGTGATGGCGGTGGGATTTTTATACAGTCTGTATTTGAATCTTAAAGGGACCCTGCTGGAGGACTAAAACCTCGGCTACGGGTAAACTCGTACATCACAATTGATGCTGCCACTGAAACATTCAAGCTTTCAACCAAACCAAACTGCGGAATTTTGACGAATTTGATCTGAGGAAAATCCTCTTTTTTAAAGCTAAAACCAAAGCCCTCATGGCCTAAAATAAAAGCCGAATTATCCGGAAATCTCTCTTCGTGTAAACTCACTGGAGCCTCGGAATCAAAGGCATAAAAAGTGAAACCTAAAGACTGATAGTGCTGATAGCTTTGAATGAATTGTTCCCGCATGGTCCAGGGAACCCGCTTCATGCAGCCCTTGGCCGGCATTGGATCAAAAAAACTCGTTCCCACCACATCTATGCCCTGGGCCCCAAAAGCTTCCGCTGAACGGATAATTTTCCCGATATTGAAGTCAACCTTGAGGTTATCCAGGATCAATACATAAGGGAAAGGGCCAGGTACTGACATTACTTTGTTAAGAAGCCTCTGACGCTCAAAAGTCTTTTGCATATACTGTCGTTTATTCATAATATAATCTTATCCAAACTGTTTTAAAAAGGCGACGGCATGTTAGGTCTTCTGGCCCTTGGACTCACCTCCATCATGATTTATACACTGGTGAAGAATGCCCTGCTTGGTAAGCAGCTTGCAAAAGATGACCATTTTCATGGCACTGTTGAATTGATTATTCCAGTCGCTCCCAATTCGGAATTTTTTCTTGAAGCCTGGGGCGAGATCCGCGTTCAACAATTAAAAGTTCATATTTTGATCGATGGTCACCATCCTTCTCTTAATGCCTGGATGGAACTCAAGACCAAAATGCCCTACCTCGAAATCCACTCATTCCCTATGCGCCCTACGCATGTTGAGGCCATCCCTTGGATGCTTGACCAGATAGCGCCCAAGATTCAGGGTCAAGTCGTCATTATAGGAGACTCTGAGTTAGTTCCTACAGAATATGCCTTCCAATCAATTGCCAAGAATGTGACTGATAAAGAGCGCTCATACTTTGTTGTTCCACAGACAGCGAAGTTTAATGTTTTGGGTGAAGCGATTTCAGTTTTAAACCCGACATTGGCCTTTGCTTCATTTTTTGGTTTCCGTAAATGGCAGAGAAATCTGACCCATCCCCTACTGAGTATTTCCCAAGGCTGGATGGCCATGACACTAAAAACGTTTAAGGAACTTGATTTCAAAACGGTTCGCATATCGACTTGGAAAGAAGCTATCTCCAGACAATGGGACGAACAAAAGAAGACATACCACCTGGCCTTTGGTGAAAAGCATTTACTGCGCTATTATCCAGAAGATATGCGTGTTCTCACTTACCAATTAAGAGGAAAATGGGAAGACCTTTGGAAGAAGCGGGACAAAGTTGGTTTCTGGCTTTTTGTTGTGGCGCTGTTTTTGTGGTCGTTTCCAGTCATTTGCCTTTTCACACACCCATTTTGGTCACTGGCCAGCTTGTTTCTACTTACGCTTTATCGTTTTTTCTCAAAGATTGTGTTTCAGGAATCTTGGAAATCGATCCTTCTGCACCCTGTGGCCTGTATTTTCTGGATAGGAACTCTTGTTTGGTTTGTTTCTGACAAGATCAAGGCAAAGTATCTTACGAAAGGACATGAAAGGGTGAACTAAGCGTCCACCCTTCGTGATTTGATTATTTACAAATTTGTTTAATCACTGCAACTAGTTCTAAATCAACATTTGGCCAAGTCACGCCTTCATGTTTTTCAAAGCACGCTTTAGTCAAAGCAGCTAAATTATCTTTCATACCAAATTCCAGAACATCAAGTGAGCCTTTAAGAGTCACTTTACTTGAAGCTTCATCAAATTTGCTTGTCATTGAAACAACTTTAGTTGTTCCGTTCATAGTCATCTCAACATCAGCTTTGCCACTTGTATGCTTCAAAACTTTGCCGGTAATGTCTTTTCCCTTAAGCATTGATTTGAAGAAAAATTGGAATATTTTTACGTCACGAGCTTTATCGCCTGAATCAATTGATTGAGAATTGACAGCGAAGGATGCAGCCGAAAACAATTCATCAACAGATTTGGCACTTTTGGAAGTGATGGTAAAATCTGTAAACTTGGCCCCAACTCCCACTTTCTTAGGCGTTTTAAAGGCGGTCCAACCAAGTGTTGATCCCTCTTTTACGTATTCAAAAGTGCAAATTTGAGGTTTAGCAAAGGCCCCAGCGGTAAGGCCTAATAGAGCGAGGGATAAAATTATCTTCATGGATTCTCCTAAATTCCTAGATTAAATAGCGTTTTCATTGTCATTCAGCATGGAAATCTTTACAATCAAAAACAACTTTAAAGAAGGATGGGAATATGGGTTACGGAAGAAAGAGCCAAGCTGTTAAAATGCTTCAGCGCAAGGGTCAAGCTAAGAAGAAAGCTAAGATCAAAGAAAAGATCGCTGTTGCTAAGGCCAAAAAGAAAAAATAATCAAAATCTTAATGTTGGTAAAAATGGCCCGAGGGGTATCTCCTTTGGGCCTACAGCGGTGAGTAAAATCTGAATCTTTTTTCGCATCGATTCCGCTTCCATAACGTCTTTTTTCATTTCCACATCGTCCAATAAGAACACGGCGCAGTAATTTACCAGGATTTCCGGGTCCTCTAGTGTGCTTGAAAAATTCTCCCTTTGATTAGCGTCCTGAAGAAAGTGGCCGGCCCACCTTTCAAGCAAACTGCGCAAAATTTCAATTTCATATTCCAAGCTGGGATCGACGAAAAGATTTTCATCTAAAATTTTATAGTAATAAACCTGATAGGGATTCTCCCGATCAAACTCCGTCAGCTGGCATTTCACTGAGCCCGTAATGTAGATATCCATGCGCCCGTCGGGATAGGTCGTCAGGATGTGAGGAATACCCGCGACACACACCACCCCTTCATAATTATTGTCCGCACTAAAGGGCACCACGGCAATGGGAGTTTGATATTCGATAGCGTCCTTGATCATCCTCCGGTAGCGGGACTCAAAAATATGATAAGGAAGAGTAACCTTCCGAAAGAGTAGAGAATTATTGAGGGGAAAGAGAAAAACCTTGTTATCCATAAGCTCTCTTTGCTGGAACTGACGCCTGGCCTTAAGATACCGCGCTTTTCTCACTTCGCAAGGACTGCAGCACCAAGGGCACTTGGTCATTTAAAAGTTTCGCAACTGATCTAATTCCTAATATGATTAAGTATTGTCACTTAATTGGGAGTATTCATGAAGAGTCACTACAAGCTTCTGTTGGGTCTGGTTGCCGGTATTGGTCTAGGGACCTTTGCTCACTCTTATCAGGATGTGGCCTGGGTCGCCGCCATTAACGAATACCTCATGGCGCCAGTTGGGCAGATTTTCTTAAGACTCCTCTTCATGATTGTTGTGCCCATGGTTTTCTCCGCGCTGGTTCTTGGCGTCTATGATCTGGCCAAACACCAAGGTGTGGGAAAAATCGCTTCGAAAACACTTTTTTATACCGTGATCGCTTCCACCTTCTCAGTCTTGATTGGAATTGGTCTCGTTAACGTTTTCCAACCTGGCAAAGGCTTTAAGGTTGATACGTCGTTATTCACAGATGCTAAATCGAATGTTGAAACCATTGCTTCCAATGCGAAGAACGCTAAAACTTTTGCTCAAGCTATTGTCGAAGTAATTCCTAAGAATCCTCTTGAAGCTGCAGTGAAAGCTCTTGAAGGCGAAATGCTGGCCCTTATGTTCTGTGCTCTGTTCTTTGGTTTTGCTTTTTATCTTTACCAAAAAAGTGCGGAGGACGTTAAAGAACTTAAGATCATGTCTATCTTTGATGAGATCTTTCAGGCCTCTTTAAAAATTGTTGAGCTCGCCATGAAAATTGCGCCGGCCGCAGTGTTCGCCATCGTCTTCAATACCGCTTTCAAGTTTGGTTTATCGATTTTTGAGTCCCTCTTCTATTTTACAGCTGTGGTGGTGGCCGGACTTCTGATTCAGCAGTTCGTGGTTTACGCTCTGTTGCTCAAGTTCATCGCCAAGCGCTCACCTTGGAAATTTTTCTCTGACTCAAAAGAAGTGATGCTCTACGCTTTTTCAACTTCTTCATCTAACGCTTGCCTTCCAAAATCAATCGAGACGGCCGAACATAAACTGGGCCTCACTCCTTCGATTTCTCGTTTTGTTCTTACAGTGGGAGCAACCGCCAACCAAAACGGAACCGCTCTTTTTGAAGGCGTGACAGTTCTCTTCCTCGCCCAAGTATTCGGTGTGGATCTCTCCATAGCTCAACAGTTCCAAGTGGTCTTGATGTGTATCATCGCAGGAATCGGAACTGCCGGTGTCCCAGGGGGCTCACTTCCAATGATCATGATCATCATGAATGGCGTGGGAATTCCGGCCGAAGGAATTGCGCTTATTCTTGGTGTCGACCGTTTTCTTGATATGTGCCGAACTACCCTCAACGTTAGTGGTGATCTTGTGATTGCGGCGTTGGTGGATGATAAGAAAACGCATCATCAGATGGAAACTGAGGGTACGGTTTTAACTTAAAATTCAATTACAGACGGATGGGATTTCAAATTCTCATCCGTATGCGCGAGGCTTGTGAAAAGACTTCCCTTTATTTTAATCACACTGTTCATTTGCCACTTTGCATTCATCCTTGTCTATATGGCGCCTTCAGGTCCAATAAAAGATATAATTCGGCCTCTCATTTCACTTTATGTTGAACCCATCTTCGAGCAACGCTGGCACCTTTTTGCGCCCGACCCACTAACTTTTTCTGCCCGAATTATTGTCAAATGTAATGATGAGCAGGAGTGGATTGATCCAACCAGTGCAATGCTGCAACAGAATGAAACTTTTCCCTTTGTGCATCTCCAAAAGTCCATTTTTTTGTTTAATTCGATTAGTGCCACAATTCTCGACTTGAGAACGACGTTCTTAAACGAATCAAATTGCTCAAAAGCGAAAATCAAAACCTGTGAGGAAAATTTCAAGCAGTGGATAAAAAAGGAAGACGCATACTCAAAGGCGCACAGCATGGCGAAATTTATTTGCCAACCTCAAAAATCTGCGCCCAAAGTGGCCGTCTATATTGAACATGCAAAGCCTTTCAGCGCCAAATATAAAATTCCGAATTCGGGAATTGAAATATTGGAGTTGGACTGATGAGAAAATTCTTTGAGGATGTAGAAAATTACGAATTTAGAATTGAGATTTTTAGCAAATTAACAGGCATTTGGATTTTAATTAATTTTATTGCCCAGTTACCTCTCTATCAATCGCTCTGGGGTGGCGTTGAAAACCTTATCCTTAGCCGACAAGCCTATGGAAGAAAGCTGCCAATCATTCTCGATCTACTCACCCACTTCCATTTTCTGGCCCCATTAGTATACGGAATAACAATCATCGGGGCAGTTTTATTAATTTGGGGAAAGCGCCACTTACTGCTGCGAATTGGTTTATGGTACACAGTATGGCTATTGGATGCACAGGCCTGGACGGTTCAAGACGGTGGAAATAATTTGATGCACTTAACTTTATTCTATTCCATTCTTTTTGATTTCCGGGTCGGTGCCAAC
This sequence comes from Halobacteriovorax sp., assembly GCA_020048985.1. GTDB lineage: Bacteria > Bdellovibrionota > Bacteriovoracia > Bacteriovoracales > Bacteriovoracaceae > Peredibacter. The sequence goes on from JAIFLR010000116.1 coordinate 10,281, forward strand.
TCAAACATGATTCCGAAAATGGGCATCAGAGCAATCCAGGTCCAAGTCCTCATAATATATTTCTGCGCTTTTTTATCCAAAGTGAGCGGACCACTTTGGCAAAACGGAACGGCCCTCCATTACATCATTCAAATTGATAAATTTCACAGCACTCTACTATTAAACTTATTTCAGGCATTTCCCATCCTCGTGCCAATCCTGAGCTATTTTACAATTCTTTCACAACTGATTCTTCTCACACTTTTGCCAGTCAAAAAATGGAGGCTGCTCGCCATTGTTCTGGGTGTTTCGATTCATCTGGGCATAGCGTTTCATATTGGATTAATTATGTTCTCTTTGGTCATGATCTTCCATTACTCAATCTTCATTACAAAAGATGACATTAATTTCGCAAAGACATATGGAAACTTGATCTTACGAAATTGGAAATATACTTCCATCGCCTTGTTAACTCTTGCGCTCTCTGCTGCTGGAATCTTCTACTATAAAACAAGTGGTTCTCATTATTTCTCCAGCGAGGTATTAAGCTCTATTTCTCATAACCTCCATGAAAATAGCAAAATACTAGTTTTTAAAACAAACAGTGATCCTGAGATGGTAACCAGGTCAGGTAAAAAGATCATTGCAAATGCCCAATTTAATGAAATGCAACTTGAGTATGGTTCTATTACGAAGCTATATACTGCTCTTGAATTTATCGACCTTGAACAAAAAGGATTAGTAAGTCGACAAGAGCAAATCAAGCTAAGAAACGGACAAGGCGTTCCTCTAAATGACTTACTCTTTCATCAGAGTGGTATCTCAGATGAACAAGCAGTCAAAGGCCAGTTGTACTCTATTTCGAAGGATAAAAACTTTAAATATAGTAATGCCAATTATGCTCTTGTTGGGCAATACATAGAAAAGTTTAAGAAAAGCTCTTTAAAATATGAAATTGATCAATCAAAAGATTATTCAATGATTGATCTAAGAAAACGCCCTAACATTTCAGTTTTTTTTCAACCAGCATTCGGTATTGTTGGCACCGCAGATGAACTTTTGATTTTTCTTCAACAATTAGAAATTAAAAAGCTACCCTGCTCTCAGAATATCTGTTGGGGTGGCTATATTAAGGATGGCAGGTTTATAACTGTTGGAAAGATTGCTTCTGGAACGACACTTGCAGCAAAAGACCCGGACGGCAGCATAACAATTCTTTCTTCAAACGATTACACAATAGATCTGACAAAGATTCTAGAAATGATGAAATAGAGTTATTTAAAAAACTTTTTAGTATATGACTGCATTCCTTTGTCAAAGCCAAGACTTTCATAAAACTGTTCGTTGCCTTTTTGTGCTCCAAAATAAAGAACCGTATGACCAAAATCTTGTTTAATTTCATTCATGAGTAGTCGACCAAAGCCTTGTTTTTGAAAAGATGGTTTTACGAGGATCTCAGGGATGGTTGAAAAAAGATAGTTATCACTCAGCACTCTTGAAAGTGCGACAAGCTCATTTTTGTCGTTTCGAATCCCATACATTTGGGTTGAAGAATCTATCGCCTTTTTAAGTCCGCCAAGCGAGATGGTATCTTTAGTGGCCCAGTTTACGGAGATCAGAACTTCAAGAAATTCTTCTGGTGAAAAAATATCAAGACCTTTTAAAACCATAATTACTCGATGTTGGGGATTAAGAAAGATTATTCAATACTAACTATATTAAATAATCTTTCTTATGAGAATTATAAATTAACCTTTTACTGGACCAGCACCCGACCAAGTTCCACCAATTCCTGCATGTAGAGACTCATCATTAAATGCAGAGTTAGTAGGAACAACCTTCTTCAATTTAACTGCAGCAAGGCCATTCGTAGCAGAAGGAGACTGAAGAACGTTAATACTTAAAATACAAAGAGCTGTTAAACCAGTAAGTGCAATCATTAATTTTTTCATCGAGGACTCCTATTGTTGTGGTTCATTTTGTTAAACCGTTGTTTGATGCAATCTTTAATGCAATAGGTTTGCCGTGTTGGCCTGAAAACAACAAATGGGAATAATGCAAAGAATCCGGTAACTTATGGTCATTGAGTGTTGAATAGACCCAAGAACAGGTTTCATTAATGAAAACAAAGTCAAAATCATCTAAAACGAAATGACCATTGGGTCAAGTTGGGTAGACGCAACTTCTATTAGATTGCGGTCCTTAGGGGTGGATCAGCTTCCTAATGAACTATACGGGCAGTTTAAGTCTCACCGGAGAGAAACATAATTCTTCAATTTGCCAGAAGTACGAATACCATTTAAAAGTCCTTATTCTGGAAAATATTTTGCAATGATAGGATCTAATGTGGTTTGTAAAATACTTGCTGCTTGAATCCGATTAGGCAGGAAGAAATCAGCTCTGAATTTTACTAACTCTTTACCAGACACCGGATCTAAGACTTTACCTACGAGAGGAATGGATTTTATGCTCGGCTCAATTCCTTCAACCAAAGTTACCTGAAACCTGTAAGTACGCCCGACGTGGAGAGGACCAAAGTATTCTGTAACTGCTTTAGTAGTGACTCCCGATCGTCCAAGATGAGAAAGAAGAAACCATCCCATCATGCCATCATGCCATCAAGGATCGTCACAGCAACACCACCATGAGCAATGCCCATAATGCCGGAATGGTATTTATCCACCGTAAAATCAAGCCAGACTTTACCGGGCTCGATTGTAGGTGTTAGCTGGAGACCTCGGGGATTATTTAAATCAGACCAAAAGCAACCAAACTCGGGATGCTTAGACCACAGTTCCCGCTCCTGCTTAACATCTAAAACCAGTTCATTAAAATTTAAGTTCATAAGTTGCTACCGATTGTTTTACGTAATTATAAAATTTGACATGAATCTGATGTAGGGTTGTTCGATATTCAGGAACATCTGCAAAGAAACTTCGGAAACCAGACTTAACAAATGCCAGATGAAATTTCATACAGGCGACTGTCTCGGCGCTTGCTTTCGGAAAAGTTCCATAAACAATGCGAACTCCGTACCGATCTAAAACAGCGAGAACAACACCAAGAGCATAAAGGCGCCAAAAGAGTTGAGCTGAAACTGGCAGCACGGGTATGAGTGCTCGGGTAAAGACCCAGATGCTAGAGGAAAACAAACAAGAACTGGCCGCCCACGGCTATCCTGACTTTTGGAAAAACATTAAACCAGCGTAACTTGATATCAAATTCTCTACCAGGGTTTTGTTGAAGGGCCCAAAGGGAACCTCTGCAATAACGAGTACTTAAGGATATTTGCTCTATGAACAAAAGACTCAAGTAAGGTCCTCAAGTCACCGATAAAACAAACATCTAAATAGTGAGGATTTATGTTTAAAAGCGTCAGCTTTATTTTGGGGACTTTAATTTTTGCATCCGTCGCAAGTGCGCAAGCTTCGGAAAAAGAATGCAAGAAAGAGACTGCGCTCGAGAAGAATTTGAGCGAGTTAGAGGAAGTGACGAAGGTGACGGATGTTTGTCCGGATCCTGAATATATCGACTTAATGAAACTTTGTAACGAAGTATACGACCAGAAACCGTCTAGTGATGAGAGTGAGTTGAGTTTTAAGTATCAAGAGGCGTTATGGAAAATGTCATGCGCTAAAGACGGAGTGGATGATCTAGAAACGGCCAGAAAGAAAATACAAACCATGTGGAATAAACATAGAACATCCATTGCTTGTAACTTCCCTGGATTAAGTGTCCCGAAGGGAAATATTGTAAAATCCAGTCTTGAAATAAATTTCTCATACTTTTTAATAAGTGCAGTTAAAGACTACAAACTCGACATGAACTTCAAAGACCCAGTTGATAACAGAACTATCTTGGATTTCATAAGAGACGAGATTGCTTTTGTAAAAAAATCACCCGTTGATATGACGATGAAAATAAAAGAATACGAAAGTTTGTATAAACTCCTTCAAGCAAATGGCGCCAAGCACTCAAAGGATCTATGAAGATAGTAATAATCATTTGCCTTCTATTCACTTTTAATGCGTTCTCAGAAGAAATAGTAAACTGTGAAACTTCAATGCCACTAAGTGGACAGCCAATTACTGCACTCGCTGAAACAAAATGCCTAGTAGATGATTTCACCAAAGAATCTATTAAATCACTTATCAAAGAGAAAACGACAAAAAAATTCTGCAAAGGATGTAACAATCACCTTTTGGGACTTGGGTTAAGCGATCCGAAGGAGCAAGAACTAAAAAAAGAAGCCTATGCAAAAGCAACAATGAATGAACTTAAAAAAGAACTTTCATTCATGTCGGTTGATTTAATGAAGATGCGTTCATCTTTTTCTCTAAAGATTGACCCAAAAGCTCCCATTAAAAGTTGTAACTTTCAGAATCTTAAAAAGCCCTCTTGCCTAAACTCGTCAAACCTTGTTTTTTTTGAAAAAGAAATTGGTAAGATCCAAAACACAATGGCAACAGAACTGGCAAGTATCCTATCACCAACGCCTGTTCTGAATGATGGTTTCTTTAAAAGAACAACGCCAAACAGTTGTGAAATAAAAGACAACGAACTCATGTTTGCACAAATGCGCTATCATGAATCTCTCTTAACAAAAGATTTAATCGATACTTTGAAAAAAATAAATATCCGGAAAGGCGTTTCAATAATAGATTCTATAAGTGAACTAAACACGGGTTTGAATCAAGATTTTATTGAAAGCACACGAAAACTTTACAGTCATCCCTTAATGAAATCCATGTTCAATGAGCCCGAAAAGTTTAAAGCTTTTCTTACGCAAGTTTCTTCATCAGATCCTATCGAGACGATTATTGATAAACTCTACCAATCAGAGACGGCTCAAAACTTTGGGGCTGAAATTGCTGCCCGCTGTGATACTGCCTTCAAATCAACTGGTGCTATCCTAGAAAAAGTTTATTGCAGTAAAGAATCACCCTTTCTTGCCATGAACGCTAATTCGATGTCCCTTTTAGAGGGAACAGAATTTATAAATCTTTCAGATGATAACGCTGAGGCATCAATTCAAAAACATTGCGCTTACTTGAATAGAGCCTCGGAAGATAAGACCATGTCTCCCACTAGCTTTGATGAAGTTTTGAAAATTAACTTACATAATGATTCTAAGATTTCGAATTTACCTATTGAGAACTTCAAAACGGAAGCCTATAAAACGTTGATTGGGAATTATTCAAGATCCGTTTGTAGCGCCATGAAAGATAAGGCCATATGCAAAAAAGAACCTACAAGTGAACAATGCCAAACACTCTCCTTCCTTGAAGAATCCCGAAAAGATAAGCACTACAAAAAACTTGCAAACTCTTCAGATGAAAATATAAATTCAATCTTGCGCTCACTCGTTGGTAACGGACAACCTGAGAAAGATGGTAAGGTCGATCAAGTGGCCGTAAAACTTCTGCAAGATGAAGGCATTCTTCCCGGTGGAGAAATTCCTCCTAAAGATCCCGGTTCAAGAGACGCCGGCACATTCTTCAAAACCGTAAACAGCGGAAATTCTGGATCGAACTCGACTCCAATTCCACAAACCAAAACAACACAGAACTCTGCGACACAATTTAAACCAACTACTGGAACAAATGCAGCAGTTGATGAGTCTTCAGACGAAGACCCTACTTCCACTTCAAAATCGACAAGCTCGAATAATATAGAAGACATTAAGAAGACTGATAAAAAGTTCAGCGCTCTCTCTGATGAAGAACAACAAAATATTCTTAATCGTATGAAGCCTAAGCGCAAAGCTGGAAAAACTGATGCCAAAGGCTTCAGTCCTGAAGCTCAAGGTGAATCGGACCCTTTCTATGCGAAGAGTGCTCAAGAAACGAGTGCTGGATCCTTTAATGGCCAAGGCCCGGCCACAAACTCAATCTCTGCGCCTACAAATCCGATGGCACAGAACACATCAGGTTCTAAATCTGGGAACTACGCAAAAATCGACCCTAAGGTTGTAAAAAAGGATGGCTCATACAATGAAGCCAAAATCCAAGCAAACAACAATGATCGCTCTCCCGCTAGTAATTCTGTCGAAGAAACGAAGTTTGCTTTAACCAAAAACGAATCCGGCCTGAATGAAATTGAAATCAAGCTTGCTGACGAATCTGTCCTTGAGAAGAAGACCCCTGAGCTAGAAAAGAAAATCCAGGAGTACTTGGAAAAATCAGGACAAAGTCTCTCGGGTGCTAAAAAAGGTGAAGCCTTCATAGTGAAGCTTGGTAAATACAAAATCAAAGTGGCCATCAACGACTACGGTGCCTATGTCGCCACTTGTGCCAAAGGTGACTCCATTCACCCTGAGTACCTCGCCTTCTTCTCCCGTTATTTTACAGGGATCAAAGAGCGCGTGAGTAGCAGGCTTTCAATGGAGAAGATCATTAACGAAGAGAATGTGAAGAGAAACTAGGCTTGGCCTGGTTTCTTTAGCGACAGCTCTTTTCTATCAATGAGTTCACCGGTTACAAATCGGTGAAGGACTGATGAAATTAACGTCTGGTATGGAATTCCCAATCGATCAGCTTCATCTCGAACGAGACTAATGTCACTGGTACCAAATCGGACAGAAATAGCTATTTTATTGGCTTCTGGATCGACCTTTACTTTACCAGGGCGAAGCTTCATTTTGTCTAAATCATATTCGTCTTTCATATTTCTTCCTTTCTGGCTTCGTTGCTCTTCGTGCAGAAATAATTCTAATAACATCCCCATTTTCTCTTTCGCAAAAAACAACAAATAGAATTCCTTTCAAGAAACTATGCCCGATTCGGATAAATCGAACCTCAAGTTCCGGATTTTTAGAATCATCAATTTCTATCGAAAATGGATCGGCCCAAACTTCTTTTGCGTCCTCAAAACGAACCCAATGCTTCAAATAATTGGAGAAATATTTCTCTTCGTCCCACTCGTAGATCATAACCTTAAAAAAATACAATGTATATACATTAGAATCCCCTCGTTTATTAGGCCAAAAGTAGGTTATCTAACTTATTAAAATCATGCTCGTAGACTGAATTCGACCCCAGATTCAAAGTCTTTTTAAATTTGAAACGACTCTTCTCAATCAATCAGTTTTTTGGTCTTATGGATTTTTACTTATCTAAGGAATCTCATGTACCGCAAGGCGCTCTTATCACTTACTGTGCTCTTTTTTATGATGGGCTTCATCACCTGTCTCAATGACATTCTGGTTCCGTTTTTAAAACAGATCTTTGAGTTGTCTTATACACAAGCCTCTCTCATTCAATTTTGCTTTTTTGGGGCTTACGGCCTAACTGCCATCCCTGCTGCTAAACTCATCGAGAAAGTGGGCTATCAAAAAGGAATGGTTATTGGCTTCATCGTGACCGCTCTTGGATGTCTACTTTTCTTCCCGGCCGTTTCACTTCACAAGTATGAAGTCTTTCTTTTTGCCTTCTTTGTTCTGGCAACAGGCGTGGTTCTTCTTCAGGTTGCGGCCAACCCTTATGTTTCTATCCTTGGTCCAGTTGAAACAGCTTCAGCGCGTTTAACTATGACTCAAGCCTTCAACTCGTTTGGAACATTTCTGGCCCCGTTTTTTGGATCGATCTTGATTCTCTCTACTCTCCAAAACTCAATGAACTCAGAAGCGGTTAAATACCCTTACCTGTTTATCGCCATCGTTCTAGTGATCATTGCCTTCGTCCTCGGTCGCATGAAATTCCCGGAGCTTCCTAAATCCACTACTGCTGGTGAAGAATCTTGGGCATACACTTTAAAACAACCGAACCTTCTTCTTGGAATGCTAGGAATTTTTGTCTATGTGGGTGCTGAAGTCGCGATCGGAAGCTTCCTTGTGAACTACGTGATGGAAAACGTCGCCTTGCCAGAGACTGAAGCTGCGAACTACATCGCCTTCTACTGGGGAAGTGCGATGGTAGGAAGATTTCTTGGAATTTATACGCTTAAACTATTCGCCCCTGGAAAAGTTCTGGTGTTCCACAGTGCACTAGCTATTGGTTTAATTCTTCTCTCAGTTAATTCAACTGGCATGATAGCCGTCTACACCATGATTGCGGTGGGTTTATGTAACTCTATTATGTTTCCAACTATTTTCACACTCGCCCTTAAAGGCTTTGAAAAATCGGCCGAAAGAGCATCGGGTCTTCTCGCAACAGCGATTGTTGGTGGGGCCTTCATTCCTCTTTGTACTGGTTGGATGGCCGATACGGCCGGTCTTCGTACCGCGTTTATCTTGCCGGCACTTTGTTACGCTTACATTGCTTTCTACGGAATAAAGGCCAGAAAATAATTCACTTAATGGCCCTTTGAATAAAGGGCCATTTCATTTCTTTTTGTTACGTCTCTTTGTAAACCACATCACAATAAATTGAATCAGCTCGCCCATTGTTATCCCTTAACTCGCCAACTAAACATTTTGGTAGTCTTATTGCCGACGACATCTTCGACTGAGACCTCGATCTGGTGTTCCCCGACCGGCAGATTAAAGACACCTCTTGGCTTTTGAACGCTAAAATTCAAATTGAAATAAAATTTACGGCAAGAATAATCCCCGCAAGTTCCCTTCATATAAAAATCATTGATGTAATCAACATCGTTTCTGCCAGATGGAAGATTAACAAAATTCCAGACCACTTTTTCTTCGCCGTTATCTAAACGGTAAGAAATCTTATGGGGAGGAAGAATAAATTTTTGATGAAGAACTAAATCGCTCGCTTCTAGAAAAAGGGCGTGCTCGCCACTGACTTCAGCCCCCTCAATGGGCCTGTGATTTTTTGCCAGACCAATTTTAGTAATGATCGGGGCCTGAGTGTCACTCAGGGGCTCCATCATGAGAAAGGGATTTATATAACGGCCATCTTCACCAACAACTAACAAGTGCAAGTGGTGATAGACCTCTCCGAAACTCGATACGGGCCAGCGAACAACGTTTCCAATAAGCACACCCTCAGCAATTTTCTCGCCCGAAGTGTAGGCACTATGGATCTCTGCCGTAATCGTTTCTTGAGCTACGTGGTGATACTTCCAAACAAAACCTTCATCGTCCTGAACTGCGACTTCCCAATATAAGTGATTGCCGCGAACATAATTTTCGATGTTCACTACTTTCCCACCGGCAGCAGCATATATAGGCTGATCCTGGACAGCTCTGATATCCAGGCCATCATGCCAATAAGGGGACCCCGAATAATCTTGGAAAGACTGCATATTGTGGCCGATCGACAATAAAGGGAAAGGCCACTGATGATTTTTTTGAGTATTAAAATGACCGAAAGCGAGTTTATCCGCCTTGGTTTTCACAATTCTCTCGTGCGCCATAACTTGCGTCACGGTTAAGAGAAGCAGGAAGAAAAATTTCAAGATCG
>JAIFLR010000127.1 GCA_020048985.1 Halobacteriovorax sp.
CGTTGAAGAAGTTTTTAATGAAATAAATTCTGACGGTATGAATAAAGTGTTGAATCGTTTTTTCAACTCCATGAGAGAACTTTCAAACCAACCTGAAAATGAAACTGTCAGAACTGTAGTTAAAGAAAATGCAAAAATTGTAATTGGTGATTTTCATCGTATACAAGACAGCCTTGATCAAATCCGCGCTGGAATTAATAAAAAAGTAGATTTAACTGTAAAAGAGGTTAATACCCTTACAGGGACAATCGCTAAGCTCAATAAAGAAATCAACATTCAAGAAGTTTCTGGTGGCATGGCAAATGATCTACGCGACCAACGTGACAATGCTCTACGAACGTTATCAGAGTTTTTCCCACTACAAGCTTATACCGATGGTCAAAACCAGTTTGTTGTCAGCATAGAAGGCGTTGGCTCAATTGTCGCTGGTGGATTATCACAAGAGTTGGCCGTTGGTTCCTCAGTGAAAAATGGCTCTTCATCGGTAGATAAGGGTAATGCAGAGATATTTTTTGCAAGTCGCCCTGGGATTCCATTCACCGATAAAATCAAGGGCGGCACACTTGGTGGATTACTAAAAACCCGCAATGATGAAATCGAGGGCCTAGAGAAGCAATTAGATGAACTAGCTCATGGTTTAGTGCTCGCTACAAACGCAATCCATAGACGTGGTTTTGCCAATCATCCAGTACCAACAGATGCCCAGGGAAACCCGATTCCTAATGCTGCCCAAAAGAAAGTCACTGGGATTAATTTCTTTAAAGAGCCGCTTGATCTCACCCGCGCTGCTGAGTATATCGACCTCTCTGACGATATCAAAGAAGATGTTAATAACATCGCTGCAGCCCTTGAGGCCAATAAACCAGGGGACAACCGCGTTGCTCTGGCGATCTCTAAACTACAACACGAAAAAGTTCTTGGATCTGGGACAACCACTTTCGAAGAACAATACTTAAAATCAGTTGGTAACATCGGACTTCAAACAGGCAAATCTAAAATTGATAGTGAGCAATCAGCAGGGATTCTCGCCCAGGCGAAATCTTTTAAAGAGCGTCTTGCCGGTGTTTCTCTGGATGAAGAAGCTGCAAATATGGTCCGTTACCAGAATGCTTACGAAGCTTCGGCCAAAGTGATTAAAGCGTCAGATGAAATGTTTAAAGCAGTTTTGGGATTACTCCCATGAGGCATAACACATGAGCAGGGTCTCTGAAAATTCATCGGTCAATTCAATTAACTATGCAGTTGGAAAATCCAAAGGCAAAGTTGAAGACCTACAACTAAAAGGGTCGACCCTCAAAAGAGTGTCGAAGCCTTCCGATGATCCAATCGGAAATGTTGAACTCCTGGCGATTCGTTCCCAGAACGTGGATGCTGATCAATATCTTCGCAACTTAAACTTTGCTCAAACACATTTGTCTTATACCGAAAATATTTTGGAAGAGATGACTGATATTTTAGTTAAGGCAAAAGAACTCGCTATCGGGCAGGCTTCATCAATTTACAGTCCCGAGATTCGTTTGGGAGTGTCTAAAGAGATTCACCAGATGCGACAGCAAGTACTAGGACTCGCCAATAAAAGAATTGGGAACAGATACTTATTCGCGGGTCAAAAAGTTCTTACTCGCCCATTTGATCAAGATGGAAAATATCAGGGCGACACAAACAAAATTAATATTGAGATCAATAAAGATGTCTTCATCCCTATCAATATTAACGGGAATGACCTCTTCTTCTCCAAAGGTAAAAAGCCCCTCGAGAAAGAGCAGTTAGACCTCACGCCTCCCGGGATAGAAATAAACACAGATGGCCTTCACCGCACACCTGCATCAGAGGTAGCGAGTGATGAATCAGTTGCTGTCAGCGTCTTTGATGAGCTACGCTCACTTGAAAACGCGCTTCTCACTGACAACCCACAAATTATTCAAGGCCTCTTAGAGCGCTTAGACACAAGCACTGAACGCATGGTTTCTCTTAGAACTGAAATTGGCGCACTGACCAACACAATTTCTAACTCAGAAACCAATATCGAGAAGACTAAACTTCTTAATGAAGCACACAAAAGTAAAATCGAAGACGCAGACGTAGCCGAACTCATGGGTGACCTGCAAAAAGAGCAAGCGGTCCTTAAGGCAACCTATAGAGCAAGCGCAAATTTGATGAACACCAGCCTCATGGACTTCCTAAGATAAGAAATTCTTACATAATCTTAACTTTTTAGCGAAATCTTCTTGATTTTCCCCATAGAACTGTCGTAAATCAACGCAACAGAAACTTTATTGAGTAAAGTCATATTCTTGACACGATAGACAAGGATCCAACATGCTAGTTCTGACACGGAAGCTAGGAGAAAGCATTGCAATCGATGATAATATCAAGATTGTTGTAGTGCAGATTAAAGGTAAACAAGTTCGCTTGGGCATTAAAGCGCCTAAGGAAACTAAGATCCATCGCGAGGAAGTATACCAAGCGATACAGGATCAAAATACGGAAGCCGTTCAGGCAAGTATGAGCGATATTGCGCGCCTAGGCGAAGAGCTCAAGAAGAAATAATTTTCCTCCTTGATCATTTAAAGCATTGACTGGTACCATCAAAGTGTTATGGTAAGAATACCTTACCATTTTATTTTGGAGGACATCCGTGAAAGTCAAAACCACCAGATTTGGGGAACTTGAAGTGAACCCAACTGATCTCGTCACATTTGCCGAGGGTCTTTTTGGTTTTGAAAATCTCAAAAAATACTTCGTTGTAGATCCAGGTGATAGCACCCTCATTCTTTGGCTTCAATCAACTGAAGATGAGAAAGTTGCTTTCCCTATAATTGAGCCAAAGATTTTCAAACCTGATTATATTGCAAAACTTCTTCCAGCTGACTTGAATGGCCTTGAGCTTGAATCACTTCAGTCTGCAAAACTTTACAGCATTCTGACTATTCCAGCTGCTGTAACTGAAATGTCTGCAAACTTGAAAGCTCCGATTGTTATCAATTCATCTAAGAAAATTGGTAAACAGATCGTTCTTCAAGATTCAAAACTTTCTGTTAAGCATGAGATGTATAAAGAACTTAAAACATACATCATGAACTTCTCATCTGATGATGCTAAACGTACTTCGTACGAGCCAAGCATCACTGTTGAGTCTGGAGATCTTAAAGGAACTAAGACTCTTATCAGAACGATCGAAGCTCAATAGTATCAATTAAAAGCTAAAATAAAAAAGCCCTCTTTTGAGGGCTTTTTTTTTTATCTCATTGTCTCAATTTATAAGGTGATATTTGTTTCGGTTGCCCCACGAGACAGATTTACATACATCATGGCTTCAGCGTGATTCGGCTCACGACTCAAGACATTCTGCCACTCTGACTGAGCATCAATAACATTTCCATTTCCGTAAAATAGCAGACCCAGCGCAATCCGTGCAGGCATGTACCCTGGATGTTCATTTTTAAGGCGCTTCAGTTCTTCAAAGGCTTTAGAAATGTAACCTTTCTTAGAGTAATTCTTGGATATTTTGATCCTAATCTCAAGGTTATCTGGATCAAGGGCCGCAGCTTTGTTGTATTCAAAAAGGGCTTCATCATGACGGCCGTATGAAGCGTACATCTCAGCAATTTCATAATGCTTTATGGAGAATTTTTTGTTCAGATGAGGATCAGAGAGGCCGTGTCCTTGGGTATTTTTAACCTGATTATTGGCCTTTTCAAAAATTGCCTTGGCCTCTTCATATTTTCCAATATCATTGTATATAACTGATAGTGAAATGGCAGCGTCGGTATGGTTTGAATCGAGCTCCAGAACCCTAGTGAAGGCTTTAATCGCCTTGCCCAGCTCTCCCCTCACGTGGAAGACGTTTGCCAAGTAAAAGAAACCTTCAGTTGAATTTGGATTCTGCTCAATTACTTCATTGAGTAACAAGCTGGCAGTCTTTAAGTCATTCTTTTGGAATGCTTCTTTAGCTTTTTTAAGCAAGTCATTCATTTTGACGTATTCCAAAAGCCAGCTCCTGTTAAAGTTCTTTTTTACACGTGTCTTTTACTGATTTTATTTCGGACTGGGTCTCTTTATCAACTAATTGGTAAAACTTTTCTATGTAATCAAGACAAGGCTGCCACTCTTTAAGCTCATATGTGGCCAGAATCGTTCTAAGCATCGCATGTTTACGAGTTGAAGGGTCTTGGTGGTTCTCCAGCATGTCCAAGTACCAATACCTTGCGGGGGCAAACTTGTCAGTTTTAAAGTAAAAATCAGCAATATACTGATCTTTCTGTCTTAACATCTTCTTGGCCCTTGAAATGCGCTTTTCAGCATCCTTCTTGTAACTTGAGTCAGGGTATTTGGTCATAATTTCGTCATAGTATTTGATAGCTTCAAGTGCCGGTTCTAGGTCACGATCAATAGTGTCCGGAATCTGCTTGTAAAATGATTCAGCAATTCTAAAAATAACGTAGGCAATCTTTTCGTGACGAGGATGGAAGTCACGAAATAACAAATAGGCAGCGGCTGACTCAACGTAACTCTCCTGAAGAAATAGAACGTCTGCTTGCATGAGTTCTGCTGGAGTTGCGTAAAATGAATAAGGGTGCTGCGTTTTAATAGCGTTGAGTTTCTCAGTCGCCAAGATAAAGCGGTCAGCGGCAACAAGCTCCTCGGCCTCTTTAAAAAGTACTTCCGCTTCTGTTCTCCCCTTGGGCTTGTCAGACGAACAAGCAGCGATAATTAACAATAGAACAAGAAACTTCATAAAAATCCTTATAACTGAACTGAAAGATCTTTGTAGATCTCCTCAAATAATAATTTAAAAAAGGCTATGAATGGAATGATGACGATCATACCGACAACTCCACCCAGCTGACCACCGACAATAACACTCACTACGACGATAATGGGATTAAGATTAACCACCCTTGATACCAAAAGTGGGAAGACCAGGATCATGTCTAATAGGTTGGCTATCACGTAAACGAGCGCCATACCAAGCATGGAAACATGGGGATCGTTTGAAAGCAGAGCAATGATCAGAGGTGGCACAAAACCCAGGATCGGTCCGATATAGGGAAGAATGTTCGTCACTCCGGCGACAAAGCCCAAAACGAAAGGATAAGGGAACCCTATGGAGAAAAGTCCGATTGTGACTAAGGTTCCCAATAATGTTGCTTCAACAAATTTGGCTATTATGTATTCGCCAAACTTCGTATTGAACTGAGAAAAAAGAACATACGTTTTTTCAAAAATTGAATTTGGAATCGCCTGGACTACTTTTGATCCAAATTTTTTACTTTGAAAGAAAAAGAAATACAAAAACATAGGCACAAGAAGAAGCCATTCAAAAAATGAAGATAAATAATCTGGAACCTGGGACAAAAGACTTGCTCCGCTTGTCTCCAATTTTTTTACGATAAAAGAAACAGGATCAATGTTTAGTCGGTATCCGAATTTCTCAAAGACATAAACTTTAAACATGAAGAACTTGTCTTGAAGATTTTTTTGCACTTCCGGAAGCTGACCGGAAAATTTGCTAAAATCAGTATCAATATTGTTAAATGCAGCAAACAGAGGGAAAAGGGAGAAAATCACTCCCACCACTAACACAGTGAATATCACAATTTTCTGGCGATTAGACCCAGTTGTTAGAAGTGATGTCAGCGGTCTGCTCATTAAGTAAACTATGTAAGCAAAACCAAACGGTAAGGTGAGACGAGGAAATAACACACCGAACGCAATGGCCGAGAACAATAAGAAGAAAAAGAGAAATAGTTTTATTTTTAGATTACGGTGCATTTTTATATCCGCTGTTCCAATTCTTTAACTTTTTTCTTAAGTGACATAATCTCACGAGTAAGCTGACCCATTCTATTGGCCATGATAAGAGCCGTTTCCCTTAAAAATTTTGCACCGAGAACCGGGTAAAACTCCAGCATCTTTTCAAGGTCTGGTTTAAAAATTCCAAGTAAAACCGTGTTTTCGTGGGCAACAACAGTTGCGCTT
>JAIFLR010000031.1 GCA_020048985.1 Halobacteriovorax sp.
ACCAAACTTTGCGCAGAGATCGTATCTTTTAGTGACTTCTCTTCCGTTTCTAGGCGTTTTATAAATTCTCTGAGTTCTAAAACCTTGTTTTCTTCCTCTTCATTTTTCTCCGTATTTCGTCTGAGATCAAAGGAAAGAACATCTTTTTGCGTTCTTAGACTATTGACCTCGATTTCCAACTTACTCTTTTCGCTGGAGTGCTTATAGTATCTATCCTCTAAATCGAGCAACTGGTTCTTCTTTTTATCCTGGTGCATCGCTAGGGTTTTAAGTTCCGACTCTTTTTCCCGAACTTTAGAAGCCAACTGCTCTAGGCGCTCTTTGAATTCCCCATCAAAGAAGGGAGGTGGTTCAGAAGTCTCCCCATGTGCTCTGATTATATGAATCTGGTACTGAGAATCCGCCAGAGAAATACACTCCCCTTCGTGGTAGCGCACTTCTTCCCGGTAAGGCAATATGACAGAATCCAGATAAATCTGTGATCTGGCACCGAGTTCTTTTATAAAAACATTTCCACCACTGACTTTAATTTCAAGTAGCTTCGCTTCTAAATGCGCATCATCCAGCCAAATGTCTGAGCTTTGATCGGAACCAATAGTGATCGGCCCCAATTTATTAAAGAGATATTCTTTCGAAGAACCATTCTGAGAAATTTTTACGATCAACGACACGCAACCCTCCCGGGTTAAGCAGCTTCATTCTCTTTATCTGACGATTTATCCAGCACTTTTTCTGCAGGTGCATCCGTTGGCGCTTTGCCCATTTTCCCCCACCATTTACTGATCGGTTTAATGAGTGTTACAAATCCCACTTCAACATTAAGTTCTCTGGCAATGAGGTCTTCCGATAACACCTCAATAGGATCACGATCAGCATCAAAACCAGTAAGGTCTTTGGGCAACTTATTAGATGAACTCATGTTCCATAAAGTGTCCATTTCGTTTTCCAGCCGTTCAACAGTTTCCATGTATGCTTTTTCACAGCTAAAAAAAGTATTTGCGAGACTCATCGTCACACTCAAAATAATCCCAATAATTGACGTCGACATTGAGAATGATATTTTAAGCAGGAAGTTATCCATGATGAGCTTTGATCCATCCACGTCACTTAAATTCATCCCACCAAGTTCTGGCAGTGCCTTCATAATCCCCAGGAAGGTCCCAAAAATCCCCCCTACAATAAACAAACCTGGAACAGTATTTAGAAAATCATTAAATACAGAAACAGGAATGATACCGAAAACGCGATTAAAGCAAGGGTTGTTTCTTAGGACGTTGTTGGAGATTTCCAGGAATTTTGGACGCTCTCCCCACTTGAGGTATTTAATTTGCTTCAATATATCGTCTACCATTCGAGCAGAACCTTGCTGAACTAGAAAAATTCTATCAGTTACGGTCATTATCGCGTCCGGATTACGACGCTTGAGGATCGATCTCACTTCAAAGACCTCATAATAAGTGATTTCCAGAAGTCTCTTAGAAATGACATAAAAAGACTGGTCAGCTTTTTCTTCACGAGCATTCATGAATTTTTTCACACGCTTTGAAAACTCCTTCGAAAACCAGTCTTCTCGTTTTACTGTGTAAAAAATTAAAAAACGCAGAGAAATTGCCAGGACGAAGAAAATCGCCATGGCGGGCATCAATAGGTCAGTGGCAAAGACCACGACTCCATCAACAATACTTTGAACAAAAGATTGGCTAAACATACGTACCTCTTTAATCCTTTAAGTTAAAACGAATGATAACTTTTTGTGATTTTTCACAGTTATATTTTGCACAGTAGTCTTTAATCGCTAGTCCCGAGGCAATGTCCCGACCTCTTACTTCTTCGGCCAGAAAGCTTCGGCCAGTGACCTTCACTAAAGGAAGAAGGTCTTGCTGGTGTGTATAGGTCATGCTCTTTTTATCAAACATGTAAGAAAAAATTGATTTGGCACGGTTATAACTCAAGTCTAAGTTATAGCTAACGGCTGCGCGGTCTTGATCTTTTAAACTCTGAGGATCAACGTAGCGGCCTTGATACGTGGGGGAAGAGAATCCAATGATTTCCACAGAGGAAATTTCTTTGGCGACTTTTTCATCTTCCAGTAACGATTTGGAATAGGTTGGGACAAATTTTTGCAGAACGGTCTTCATATTGGCTTTCAGGTCTGCCTTACCGGTATCAAAGTACTCATCACCAAACTGAATCGTCACGTCACCAGTTTTCCCGTCTACGCCTGCCTTGATCCCATTTTTTGCGAGGTTATCAGCAATTTTTTTAGCAAGTTTCTTTTTAGCTTCAATAAGTTCCTGTGCCCGTTTCAAATCTCCTGAAAGTCCGGCCTTGTCTTTTTCCAATTGTCCAATAGCGGCCATATAGCGACCGTGTTCTTTCTGTGCATTCGCGAGCTGACCTTTTAGACTATCGGCTTCACCTTTGGCTTTTCCAACTTCATCCTTGAGTCCTGCCAATTGTTTATCCAGATTGGCCTTGTCAGCTGCCAGTTTATTTTTGAATTCCCCTAAACGTTTCAATTTTTCAGCGCCAGAGGCTTTTTCGTTATTCAACTGATTTTCCAGGGCTTCTCTTTCGGCATTCATCTTTTTATCAAAATCGCTGCGCATTTGTGCCATCTTGGAATTATGATCGGCACTCGCTGAGGCAATGTCTGACTCAAGCTTCTTTTTCATTGCTTCTTGCGCCGCCATCTTCCCACGAGCATCATTTAACTGGCCTTCAGCATTGGCAAGCTCACGATTGATACTCTCAACACTCTCTTTCATCTCTTTGGTCTGATTCTGAAGCTCACCGATTTTTTTAGCGTTCTGTAACTTCATAATAGCGATATTACGATTCAATTCAGCTTTTGAGGTATTGGCAGTAGCACTGGTTTTCTCTAGTTCTTTGATCTTCTGATTGAGATCTGAATTCAAGCTATTTATTTTAGATTGATTGGACTGAATAGTTTTTGCTTTCTCATTCACTTGAGTTTCAAGTATCGCCACTTGTTGTTTCTTTTGATCCAGAATCTGTTGTTTCTCGTAAATCTCTTTTTCTTGTTTTTCAATTTGAGTTCTGTTTTGGGCAATCTGCTGAGATTTTTCGCTTATATCTTTCGTCTGGGTTTGAATGGTGCTATCCATGTCCTTGATTTCATCATTCTTCTTCACAATAACTTCATTTCGAAATTTAATTTTTTTATTAGATAACAAGCTGGTATTCACAATATTACGAACCATCTGCTGATACTTGTTCAATGCCTTCGCTTTAGCTTCGTTCTCATTGGCCTTAACCTCTAACTGTTTTTTCTCTTCCGTTGCTTCTTCTTGAAGCAGCGAAAGTTTACTCATCAGTTCGTCATACATCTTAGCTTCTTCCGCTGAAGCTTCCTTCTCCAGGTAGTCATCCTTGAGAGCGTTGTATGCTTGAATTTGTTTTTTGTAATCTTGGGCCTCAGCTTTTAGCTTTTGGTTCTCAATTTGATTCTGCACGCTGGAGGTCCCAGTTCTTAAAGAGCCCACAACATAGAGAAGAAGAAACACCACACTTAAAACCATGAACAAGTCTGAATACGAAGTCCAGAACGATCCATCCTCTTGTTGCTTTGATTTCAATTTCTGATAATCCAAACTCATAATAGGTTCTCTTGTTAAAATTTTATGTCAGATGATTTTGAGAATGCTCGAGGGTAGCACCTAAAACTGGCCTAAAACCGAAAAATCAAAAATGTGAAGTGATACGCGAAGTTATCGAAATTTCTTCTATCAAGGAATTCTGGCAGTTGATTTTACTGGGGTGACTCGAGGAAATGGCACATTTCTGGAGGTATCTAATTTTGTAGGACCCACATAAAAATAGTCCTATTTATTTATTCTAAAATAACTATTACTCAACAAGGGTGTTTTTGATTAAAAGATTCATGCCGCCATAATTAGTATTAAGTAAATCATAGTAGATACTTCCGTCCGAATCTCCAATGATTTCCCAAGGAATTGAGAAATGAAGTGTTTTTCCTGTAATTTGGTAGTCAATACCAGTTGAGGTCATTAATGGCCCCCACCCTCCACTTTCTTCACCATCATGTGGTCCCATTCGGTTCGCATCTCTTAGTCTAATTTTTCCGTCGAGATGTATTTCTCCACCTCGAATGATGACGTCCCAAGACTCATCAGACACAGGAATTTCATTCGTGTCATAAGCGATATAAAACTGAAAAGCGTGAGCTTGCCTTTTATGACAATCAGTTATTAAAAATTGAGGGGCATTTTTATAGATGACTTCAAAATCAAAGGTCTCTGAAGCACTATTTGAGCTTACTTCTTGTGATATGATTTCGTTGTACTCGATCTCGTCATGACTACATATTGGCGCTGGAGACGGATCATTAGGCTTGGCCGCGCCACTTTCACTCGCAGGTTTTGAGCATCCTGAAAGGATGCAAACGAGCAAACTTATGTATGTGACAATTCTTATTCTGCCAACCACTTAAATCCCAGCTCTTTTGTCTGTGCTGCACTCGGAGTTGAAGGGGCACTGGCCATCAAATCTGTCGCTGATGCGGTCTTAGGGAATGCAATCACATCACGAATAGAGTCTGTACGAGCAAGCATCATGATCAATCGGTCCATCCCGAAGGCCATCCCTGCGTGAGGAGGAGTTCCATATTTAAGTGCTTCGATAAAGAATCCAAACTGATGTTGAGCATCTTCCGGCGTGAAGCCCAGAAGTTCAAACATGCGAGACTGTTGTTTCGTATCGTAGATTCTCATTGAACCACCACCGAGCTCATATCCATTACAAACAATGTCATAAGCATAAGCTTTAACATCTTTGATTTTTGATTTATCAGATGAGTAGTAAAGCTCCATGTCCTCATCCTTCGGACGAGTAAATGGGTGATGTTTGGCGTGAAGAGTATCTTTATCCGCATCGTAATCAAAAAGTGGAAAGTCATATACCCATAAAAAGGCATACTCATCAGTTTTGATTAAATTAAGTACTTTTCCTAAGTGGCGTCTAACAGCATCGGCGCAGTCATGAGCAATGTTCTCATTTTTATCAGCACAGAAAAGCCAAAGACCGTCACCTTTCTCCACTGATTTCTCGGCAAGTGTACTAAGCATAGTGGCATCAACAAACTTTGAAATACCGCCAGTAATAGCACCTGCTTCCACTTTAAACCAGGCCACACCTTTCCCGCCGTAGGGTTTAACGACTTCAGTTAAGCCATCGATGTCTTTGCGGGCCAATACACCCATTGATGTTGGAACAAACATCGCCTTAACCATTCCGTATTTCGCTGCTGCGACTTCAGAAAAAGTGGCAAAGCTAGAAGTCTTAAATAAATCGGTCACGACCATTTGTTTGAGTTCAAAACGAACATCTGGTTTATCAGATCCGTAATCTTTCATCACTTCATCATATGAAATCGATTTCATTTGAAAGTTTTCTGGCATGCTGAAAACATTTTTGAT
This sequence comes from Halobacteriovorax sp., assembly GCA_020048985.1. Lineage (GTDB taxonomy): Bacteria > Bdellovibrionota > Bacteriovoracia > Bacteriovoracales > Bacteriovoracaceae > Peredibacter. Next base: position 5,460 of record JAIFLR010000031.1, read on the forward strand.
CACATGAGTAGCAAGATTCTTCATGTACTCTAGAGTCGGGAATGAAACTTCGATATCAACTTGAGTAAATTCTGGTTGTCTATCGGCACGCAAATCCTCATCACGAAAACAGCGACAAATTTGAAAATACTTATCAGTATTAGCAATCATCAAGAGTTGCTTTAGGGTTTGTGGAGATTGTGGAAGAGCATAAACTTTTCCAGGATGAACACGTGAGGGCACGATATAATCGCGCGCTCCCTCAGGAGTTGTTTTGTAGAGAATCGGAGTCTCAACTTCAGTGAAGTCCAAAGCGTATAATGACTCTCGTACTTTGCGAGCAGTCGAAGAACGAAGGCGTAAAATATCCTGAAGTTTTTTAGAACGAAGATCAAGGTAGCGGTAACGCAAACGAAGATCTTCTGTTGCAGGAACCATCCCGTGAGGAAGGAAAGGAACTTCTTCGGCCAATGAGAGAAGCTTGATTTCTTCTACCTGAACTTCGACTAGTCCTGTATCCATACCAGTATT
>JAIFLR010000135.1 GCA_020048985.1 Halobacteriovorax sp.
TTTTTCTTGAGCTTGTTCTGTTCACTGAATCTTTTCTTTTGCTCTTCCACATCCGTCAGTTCATTAAAGCAATTACACAGCTCCACTCCATTAATATAAACTTCAAAACGCTCACACACGCGGGGGTCTTGCGTTTTCAGTGTGGAGAGTGCGCTTAAGGGGGCCGGAAATTCATGGATCATTAGCAAAGGAATCTTCGCAATCTCGGGTTCAATTTTATTTAAGTACAATAAAAAGAAATAATCATCCCATTCAAGTTCCACTTCTGGAACCGGGACGTCGGGAAATTGCTTGAGTAGTTTTTTGATGGAAGGGACATCAAGATACTGAAGAATATCAATCTGAAGAATTTCTTGAAATAATTCCTGCATGGTTTTCTTCACCATCATTTTATTTTTTAATTCTTTGCGAACGGGGAGTTTGGAGTTCAGACAAAACTGAATCAACTCTTCCACGTCGCTCATGATTTTTTCATAGCGCGCATGCTTGCGGTACCACTCCAGCATCAGGAATTGACTGCGGTGAATGGGTGAGTCGGGTTCATCGCGGAAACAATAAGAAATAGAAAACAGAGTATCAATTTTTTCTTCCGGTGACGCCAGAAGCTCTTTCAAGCAAAACTCGGGCGAGGTGTGCAGATACTTTGGAGTGATTTTGTTTTTTACAACTGAGTGCAACTGAAACGGGTGGATATGGACTTCCATGCCGGGATTTTCAACGGCCGGTGGAGTTAAAACGTCCAAAAAACCTTGTTGGGTAAAGAAGTTTCGAATAAGCTGAATCAGCTCAAACTGGTAACGTAAACGCATGGATTTTCACCGTATAAAAAATGTTCTTTTTCAGCATACTCTGACAGATTCCGAGTGGAAAGGAGCCGTGCTTTTTTTGTGTAACGAAGAGCATATTTTTCTTATTAAACGAGCTGAGGGGATGCCTACTCATGGCGGCCAAATCGCGTTTGTGGGCGGTCACAAAAAACACACGGAACTAAATCCTTGGGATGTCGCCCAGAGAGAATTTGAAGAAGAAACCAATCATGATCGAAGTTGTATTGAGTATTTAGGCTGCTTGCCGGTGGTGATGACGGCGAGACTTCAGCCCATTATCCCAGTGGTGGCCAAGCTCGCGATGCCAACCGCTCAGTTCCTCGAAGAAGTTAAAAGTAATGGAGAGTGGGACGATATTCTCGCTTATCCCTGGGACGAACTCTTGAAGGAAGAAAATTGGGAGTACGCTTGGCGCCATGGCCAGGAGAGCAGTGCTGTGATGTTTCATCCCATTAAATCCGGGAGCTACTTGCCCTTGGATAAAAATGTTAAGCAGCACCTGTTGTGGGGGGCGACCGCCCATATGGTTTGGAATTTCTTGAGGCTTTACTTTAATAAGTGATTTCAACCTGGCACCTTTTTGTAGTTGTACTGAATTTTCTCATCCGATATAATTTAAATATCAGGTGGGAATGTGGTGATGCACATTCCCTAAAACCCTCTAGATTAATCTCAAAATTGCAATCACTTGCAACAAGAGAATAATCAGAGAAAGTAACCTGATAATGTCATCCATGATGTCCTTTTGTAAAAGGGCCCCTTCATTGGGGCTTTTTTATTTCAGGACGAAAAATGAATACACGTCCCTCCAGATGAAAGAATTAAGCCAAATTAAAAAATTTCAAGTGAATGAATTTACAGATGCTTTACAACGAAGCAGCAATTTTTTTACCTAGTAGAAATGGTAATTGTGATGATAAAAATGTCCAAATTTTAAAAGGCTAATATGGACTCGTTAAATATTCTTATCGTTGGTGCTCTTGTTGTCGTAGCAGTTATTGTTCTTTTTTTGGTTTTTAAGAAAAAGCCGAAGATTGAAAAACCAGTCATCGAACAAAAAGAAATCACCCCAGTTGTCCCTCGGCCTGAAGTGGTGGTGGCGCCAAAAGTTACCTGGAAAGATCGTCTAACACTTGGTCTTGAAAAATCCCGCTCTGAAGTTTGGGGAAAAATTGGCCAGCTTTTCTCAAGCGGTACACCTTCCCTGGATGAGATTGAAGAAATTCTTTATACAGCAGATATCCCAACGGGTCTGGTGCAAGAGCTACTCGCGAAACTTGAAAAAGAAGGTAAAGGAAAATCTTCCGATGAGATTCAGAAACTAGTTTATGGTTTCATGAAAGAGAAGATGGGTCCGATCCAGGAAAATATTCATCAAGATGTTTTTACATTTGATAGCTCAGTTAAAAAGACGAGAGTCTTTATGATTGTGGGTGTGAACGGCGCTGGTAAGACAACCACTATTGGAAAACTTTCCACAAAACTGAAGTCTCAAGGGGCCAAAGTTATTGTGGGAGCTTGTGATACTTTTCGAGCTGCTGCCGTTGATCAATTGCAGGTTTGGTGTGACCGGGCCGGTGTGGACATGGTCCGCGCTAAAGATGGGGCCGATCCAAGTGGCGTGGCTTATGACACAGTTGCTAAGGCGTTTAGTGAGGGCTACGATTATTGCCTGATCGATACTGCCGGAAGACTTCATACAAATCAGAACTTGATGGATGAGCTTACAAAAACCAAAAGAGTGATGAGTAAAATTAATGCAGATGCTCCTCAGGAAGTTCTGCTGGTTTTAGATGCTATTACGGGTCAAAATGCTTTGAAGCAAGCTCAGGAATTCAACAAGGCGCTTCAACTTACTGGAATTATATTTACCAAATGCGATGGTTCGGCCAAAGCGGGAAGTGCTGTGGGAATTGTGGACCATTTGAAAGTCCCAATTACTTATATCGGAGTGGGCGAATCAGTCGATGATTTGCAGCTCTTTGATCTCGAACTTTATCTCAAAACTTTGGTTGGTCTCGAAGCTACTTAAGCTATCGAAATAACAAAGATCTTCCCGTGGTGATTCGTTGACTTTTATCGGGTTGTCACCTACCTTATTCTAATGACCCAAATGAGTCAGGACATAGAGTACAATGTGCTAGGTTGTAAGGTTCGGGTGCGCCCGGATCAAAACGAAACTAACAATGCTAAGGCAGTGGTGGATTTGATTAATGCTGAAATTCAGCAACTCAAAAACAGTCGACCACAGCTTCGAGATACAGATGTTGCAGTTTTAGTTGCTTTAAAAGTAGCGACTGAAAAAATGCAACTTGAAGATGAATACAAACAAAACATCTTTAAACTGGAAGAATCTCTCGAAACTGCGCTTCAGGCATTAAACGTTGAAACGAATTAAGTTGTGGGAAAAGATATTCTTCGAAGTGAACTGCTAAGAAGTTTAACCGCCCTCTCAAATGATGAGATTCAAAGTTTAAGTTTTTCAGTTACCAATCAGATCATCAAACTCCTAAAAATGTTTCCTGAACTCACGTCGCAAATTGGCGCTGGTTATTTGCCGCTTGAGGCAGAGATCGCTCCGGTTTATCAGGCATTGCTTCATGCAGTTCCTGTAACTCTGGCCTACCCGATTAAAAAAGGGGATGCCATGGGTTTTGCGATACCGGACGGGATGCCTCGTGGAAGAATATGGCTGGAGAAGCCTTACCATGAAGTTAAACCGGATTGGCTTTTTGTCCCAGGCGTTGGTTTTGGTCTGGATGGAAAAAGATTGGGGAGAGGCAGAGGTTATTATGACCGCTACTTCGCAGACTCTGGGGCGCTTAAAATTGGGATTGCCTGGAGTGGACAGCTGAACGAAAAAATACCTGTGGAAAGTCACGACTGCCACATGGACTTTATAATAACTGAAAAATTTTGCTGGGATGTTAAACAGCAAGTTAAGTTTTAAGGGGATAACTAATGAATCCAATGATGATGGCCATAGTTGGTGTAATCGCGGGAGCAGTCGCTGCTTTCGTAGTATTAAACATCAAAAATGCTGCCGCCCAAAAATCAAAAGAAAGTGGAGCTCAGGACATTTTAAAGAAGGCTGAAGCTGAAGCTGAAGAAGTTCGTAAGCGTGCTCAGAACGATGCTAAAAATATCGTTCGTGAAGAACGTAACCAGGTCGATCATGAACTTGAGAAGAAGAAAAAGCATCTGACTGATTTTGAGCGCGGACTGACTAAAAAAGAAGTCGCTCTTGAGCAGAAAACTGAGCAGACTCAGAAAGAAGCTGAAAGAATTAAGGCTAAAGAAACTGAAATTGATACGCGCGTTCAGAAGCTTGATACTGAGATTAAAAAGAACGTTGAAATTCAAGTTGAGCTTGGTAACAAACTAGAACAAGTTTCTGGTTTGACTAAAGATCAGGCTAAAGCTGAATTGATTGCCGCTGTTGAAGAAGAAGCTAAAGTTGATGCGGCTAAAAGAGTTAAGCGTATTGAAGAAGAAGCTAATGAAGAAGCTGAAAAACGCGCCAAGAGAATCGTAGGAATTGCGATTCAGCGTTTTGCTGGTGAATATGTGGCCGAACAAACAATCTCGTCTGTAGAAATTGCAGATGATGGTGTTAAAGGTCGTTTGATTGGTCGTGAAGGTCGTAACATTCGTGCTTTCGAGCAGATTTGCGGCGTAGATTTAATTATCGATGATACTCCGGGGATCGTAACGATTTCGTCATTCAACGTAGTTCGTAAAGAAATCTCTCGTATGACGATTGAGCGTTTGATTGCTGATGGTCGTATTCACCCGGCAAAAATCGAAGAATTCTACGATAAATGTAAGCATGAATTTGAGTCTCGCCTTCGTGAACTTGGTGAGAAAGCTCAGATGGAAATTGGTGTGCATGGTATGCACCCGGAAATTCTGAAATTGATTGGTGCCCTTAACTGGCGTACTTCATATACTCAAAACCAATATCAGCACGCTTTGGAAACATCATTCCTTGCTGGTAACATGGCCGCTGAACTTGGACTTAACGTTAAGCAGGCTCGTCGTGCAGGTCTTATTCACGATATCGGTAAAGTTCTTGATGCTTCGGCTGAAGGCTCACACGCTGTTATTGGAGCTGACTTTGCTAAGAAATACGGAGAGTCTCCGGATATCGTTCACGCGATCCGCGCTCACCATGATGATGAAAAACCTGAATCAATCCTTGCTCACTTAGTTGCTGCCGGTGATGCTCTTTCTGGAGCTCGTCCTGGTGCTCGTAAAGCATTGAAAGAGTCTTATGTTTCTCGTCTTTCAGACATTGAAAAAATCGTTAATAGTTTTGAAGGTGTTCATAGATCTTATGCTATTTCTGCTGGTCGCGAAGTTCGTGTACTGGTTGAGAATGAAAAAGTTTCTGATGAGCAAACGATTATGCTTTCACGTGATATTGCCCGCAAAATTGAGCAGGAAATGTCTTACCCTGGAACAATTAAAGTTTCAGTGATTCGTGAAACACGCGCTGTTGGTATCGCTAAATAATTCAAACTCTGAGGAGAAATCATGGAAAAGTGTGCACTTGTCACTGGTTCCTCCTCAGGTCTTGGCCTTGAAATATCTAAATTTTTAATCAATTCAGGTTATACCGTTTTTGGTGGATCTCGCTCAGGTACAGATCTTGAACATGAGAACTTCTATGATGTTGAACTCGATTTAACCTCGGAAGATTCTGTTGAAGAGTTTTTTGAAACTGTTCGTGAGTTTACTTCCAAGCTAGATCTGGTAGTGAATAACGCCGGGATTTGTGAGATGGCACCACTTGCTGACACAAGTCTGGAGCAGTTTGAACTTCACCTCGCGACTAATACTGTTGGTCCATTTTTGTTGTTTAAAAATATTGAACCGTTTTTGATTAAGAATGAATCCCACATCATTTCGATTCTTTCTACAGCTGCAAAGTACGGCTATCCCAATGTGAGTGCTTATAACGCATCTAAATTTGGCCAGCTGGGCTTCCTGGAGAGTTTGAAAAAAGAGTGGAAGGAACACAAGATTCGTTTCACTAATTTATTTCCCGGAGCGATCGATACTCCATTGTGGGATAAAATGGGAACTAAGTTTTCTCGCGATAAAATGCTTAACGCATCTGATTTCATGAGTGTCTTTGAATTCGTAGTTAATGCGCCTTCAACGATCCAGTTTCCGGAACTAACTTTTCTTCATCGTGATGGATTTTTAGAATGAACGGCTTTTTAATTTCTAAGAGAAAGACATTTGAGTTAGTTATTTTGTTGGCCTTGAATCTTCTCTTTTATTTTGTGATGGGTAACTGGGATTTTATCATCCTTTTTTCTCTGGGGTTTATTTGGAATTGGGTCGCCTCTCAAGAGAAAAATATCATTATTGAGAATAACCGCCGCTACCGTTTCTCAACTCTTAAAACCGTTTTTAATTTGCAGAATTTATTTTTAAAACCACTTTCGAAAATGCCTGAACCGGTAAAGTTTGTTGTGCGCATCCTCCCAGCTGGGCTTTTTTGGTCTGGAGTGATTGTCTTTAATGAGAGCCCCATGCCTTGGTGGGCCGTTTTTGCAGGAAGTTTCGTGATTGAACTCATTTTGCTTGAAACCAAAATCTTGGGTCACAAGGAAACGACTCCATGAGATTGGTTCCCGTTGCTCTGGCGCTCTTCCACGAAAAGCAGGCTGACTCTTTAAGAATTTGGGTTCAAACCAGAGAAGATGATGGTCCCTACCACGGTTTGCTGGAGTTTCCAGGTGGCGGAATAGAGGCGGGCGAGACACCTTTGCAGGCCGCTGTGAGGGAAGTTGAAGAGGAAGTGGGGATTCAAGTCCTGGAACAAGACGGCGTCTTTATGGGAACTTATCAAAACGAGCTTCCGGGTAAAATGATTCTTCTCTACGTTTTTTTATTTCCTAATCCCCCTGCGCTTGAAGGTAAAGGTCAGTGGCTCACCATCAGACATCCGGAGCTTAGTTCTGGCCTCAAGGGATTAATTCCGGCACCCAATCATATAATCATCGACGATCTATTTTTAGCCCTGATATCTTGATACCCATGACAAACAGTGTAACTCAAATCATCACCCACAGTTTCCTTCTTGCTTTGGCCTTTGGAACTCAGCTGCTAGCACCTGTGGTTTCAACCAAACTTACTGGAGTCGGATTTTATAAACTTGGCACGAGTATCGTACTAGCTTCACTGGTTTTGGTTTTTGGTGTTTCTTACTCGATGCAACCTGGTCTCGATCAGTTGAGTTCTCTTTGTTACGGGATTTTGATTCTGGCCAATGTTGTCACTCTCGGTTTTCATAAAGATGAAAAATCCTGGGTCATGTGGACCATGTATGTTGTTCAGCTTTGTACGTTTATCTTTTTGATCTTTCATACCTATCTGCCTAATCCGTCTTGGATTATGTTTTTCTTTTTATCTTCCTTGCTCTTGAGTGTTAGTAATTTTGCCATGATTCTTGGACACTACTATCTAGTGGTACCCAAACTCAGTGAAGAGCCTCTCCTTTATACTCTGTATATTTTCTGGGCCGTCATGTTTATTAAGCTGATGGCGTCTCTCACAACGATATTCACCTCGGCACTACCTTTTTTACAAGAAGGGACTCAGCTGGGAGATGGCTACACTTTTAACTGGTTATTTATAACGATGCGGTACACTTGGGGATACGTGGCCCCACTCATATTATCATTTTTTACTTTCAGGTTGTGCAAACTGAGATCAATTCAAAGCGCGACGGGTGTACTTTACATCGTAGAGTTTTTTGTTATTGTGGGGGAGTTGATCTCCGTCTATTTAATGGCCAAGCATGGATTAGCGTTATGATGTCCGTACAAATTACTTGCACAAATTGTGGCTCAAGCATCGAGGTTCATCCCGATCATAATGCTCATAAAGCTGAGTGTGAAGTTTGTAAGCATTCAGTGGATGTTAAGTTTACTTCTGAGCACGAGCAGGGAATTCTCAAAGAATGTCCCGTTTGTTCGAGACAAGATTTTTATAAGCAAAAAGACTTCAATCGGAAAATAGGTGTCACGCTATTTGTAATCGCAGCGATTCTCTCTATCTGGACTTATGGACTAAGCTTAGTTGCCTTGTACTTGGTGGATTTGTTTTTGTTTCGAAAATTAGCACTTGTTGCAATCTGTTATAAATGCCGAACAAACTTTAGAAACCTTGCTAACATGCCAGAAATACGTGATTACGACCACGAAATGAACGACAGGATTGTTTATTCTGATCACGACTTTAAGGGTAAGCCTCTATCTCATTAAAATGTAGAAACCTATCTAAATGGTTTTGGTAGGGTTTTGGTCTTTTGCTTGGAATATGCTATAATGTTCATGTATTTCTAGTTATTTAACAGGAGCTTTTCTTTATCGAACCCCCGGCCGAACTTCTTAGCTTAAAGCTTTTATTTAAACTTCATTCTCCATTTTTTTTAAACCCTAGGTACGTATGAGTTCCGATCAAGAGATATTGATTTTAATTGTTTCATTAAGCCTTTCTGCTTTTTTTTCAGGAGCCGAAGCGGCTCTCCTCTCTTTGCCGCATGAAAAGGCCAAGCAGATTGCTGAAGAGTCCGGTCTTGATACCTGGGCGATGAAGCATTGGCTTGAAAAACCTAATGATATTCTTACCACTATTTTGATTGGAAATAATTTCGTTAACATTCTCATCGCCACACTTTCGGCTTCAATTGCGGAGAGACTTTTTTCCAATGATGCCCTCGCTATTAGTGTGGGTGTGACAACTGTGATGATTTTGTTGTTCGGCGAGATTGCCCCTAAAACATTTGGTCGAGGAAAATCAGAAGCTGTCGCACCTTTCTGTGTCGTTATCCTAATGGGCTTCTACTACGCGCTTTATCCAATTGTTAAAATCTTCATGAAGATCATTAAATTGGTGCTAGGTGAGAATGCCACTGTAAGAAGTCGGGTTGTGACGAAAGATGATATTGAAAGCATGGTGGAGATGGCCGAAGAAGAAAGAACAATTGATTCCAAGCAAATTGATCTTCTCAACTCCATCCTCGAGTTTCCCTCAATTAAAGTCAAAGACATCATGGTTCCTAGGACCAGTATTGAAGCGATAAAAAAAGAAGCTAAATTTGACGATATCATTACGCTTGTGCGCGAAGTGATTCATAGTCGTTACCCAGTCTATCAGGAGTCTCTCGATGAGGTCTTAGGATTTTTGCATATTAAAGATCTCTCATTTGTAACGGACGCTGAGAGAAGAAATTTTGATGTGACGAAGTATTTAAAGCCGCCATTTTTTGTCTATGAGCACATGAAAATTCAGGCCGTATTTGACCACATGAACCGTAAAAAAGTGCACCTTGCCCTAGTTAAAGACGAAAATGGTATCGTGGTGGGAATGCTGACTCTGGAAGATATCATGGAAGAAATTTTTGGTGAAATTCAAGACGAACACGATGATGAAGAAGATGAAATTCCTGGAATCAAAAGTGAGCAAGGAGTTCTTGTTCCTTCCACCATCTCACTGCGCGATCTTTATAATGAATTCGATATCAAAATTCCATTGAATGATAACTTTTCAACCCTGAATGGTTTTCTTATGGAGCAACTTGGTAATAGCTTTCCCAAAAAAGGTCACATGGTCATCTGGGATGGATATTCATTTGAGCTAGTAAGAGTTAAGAATTCTGAAATCAAAGAGGTGAAAATCAAGTCAGTGAATGGGGAGTATCTTCGTGACTCTGACACCACTTCATCTACTGATAATAATAAGGACGAAGATCATCAAAAGGCATTAGGCGCCAAATAAAATGTCTGAAAAAATATATTCAGTTTGCGTGATAGGCGGAGGATCTGCAGGTACTATGGCCGCCCTTCGAACAATCCTGAACAATGATGAGTGTTTGTTTTTCCCCGGCTCCCCCAGAGATAAGAAAAAATCCCGCGCCCTGTGGGTGAGAAAAATAGAAAATATTCCAGGCCACTTTGGCTATAGTCGAGGGATCGAAGAGCCCAATCTGGAAACCATTAAATGGATTCAGGAATCACCCTTTAAGGAGAACTTCCATCTTCAAAAGAACACCAGTGTTGTAAGCATTGGTAAAAATGAGCATGGCATTTTTGAAATTGAAGATTCTCAAAAACGAAAATTTCTCGCGAGATACGTCATCCTTTGTACGGGTGTGATGGATGTTCAACCGCATATTCAGGGAAGTATTGAAGCAGTCTTTGACTATGCCAATGCTCAGACGATTGATTATTGCCTCATCTGTGATGGTCACCATGTGTTGGGTAAAAAGACTGTTGTCATAGGCCACGAGAATAGTGCTGCTTGGGTCGCGATCATGCTTCAAGAGCGATACAACACTCCAGAGATGACGATTCTGACGAATGGAACAGAACCAAAATTCCAGAAGGACACTCTTAAACTTATTGACCTGTATAAAATCCGCGTTGTGACGTCTGCGATCAAAGAAATTAATGGCGAAGATAAGGGAAAGATTCTCAAAGGATTTCTCCTAGAAGATAGTAATGTCATTCAGGCCGAGATGAGTTTTGTTGCCTTGGGAATGATTGTATATAATGAATTGGCCAAGCAGCTGGGAGCAGATTTGGACGAGAGGGGATTTGTTAAAGCAGAAGAGAGTGGGGTAACTTCTATTCCTGGCCTCTATGTAGCAGGGGATCTGAAGGCCAATACTCGCAAACAAATTTATACGGCGTGGGATAATGCTGTTTCTGCTGCTACTGCGGTTAATTTATTAATTCGAACGGCCCGTCGACAAAAACTTCAGGGTTAACGATTCTCTTCGGCATCTTCGAAATAGACACCAAGGCCCAGTTTAATTTTCTTCTTGTAAACCGGTTCAAGGATTTTCACGACAACTCTTCTATTGATTCTGGCATTGGCCTCTACACGATTTCCAAACTTGTCTTTACTCTCAACCAGCTTGAAAGTGTCACCTTTTCCAATGGGAGTGATATTTTCTTTAATAAAGCCAAAGTATTCAAAACGCTCAGCAACCGAGGAAGAGCGTGCTGCTGAAAGGGTCCAGGCATTTTTAAATGGATTTTTGGCCAGCATATCATCCGCATAGCCCTCGATTAGAATTCGATACTCACTATTCTCGGTCTTGATGATATCGATTAAGGAATCCAGAGTTTTAAGAGACTCCTGAGGAATGGAGTATTGGCCCTCATCAAAAAGGATACTGCCCGAAAAAATCACAATGAGCTCTGAATCTTTGAGTGAGATTTTTGTTTTAGTTTTTAATTCAGGATGTTTTGCAAGTTCTTGTTCCAGGTATTTAAGGCGCGCCTCAGAATTGAGAAACTTCTCTTTGTTGAAGTGTTTGGCAATTTCGCGTGTTTTTAAATAAAACTCTTCTTTTTTAGAAAAATCGGCAAAGGACACCATCAGAATAAAAAAACAGGCAATGAGGGTCATTAAGTCAGCGTAACTGACCAGCCATCCTTCGCCTTCATCTGGTGGTGGGCTTAGTGGATCAAAAGCCATTAGACTTTAATCACTTTTTTCCAATCTAATCTTTCGGAAGGATTAAGATAAGAATTTAATTTTTCAACTATCAAAATAGGGTTTGCTTTATCCATTAGAAGGTTCACGCCTTCAATGATGAGTTTATTTTTCATAAAACCATCTTTGGTACTGTCGATAAGATTCTCAGATACGGGAAGGAATAGCATATTCGATAAAACAGAACCATACAGAGTAGTGATAAGACACACACCCATCGCTGGACCCATCTTTTTCATGGCGTCTTCGCCCCCTAGGTTTCCTAGAAGTACGATCATTCCGATGGTTGTCCCAATCATTCCGAAAGCAGGAGGAAATTTACCAACGGTTTTAATTTTATTCGCCTCTTCCATATAATGGAATGTGATGTTGTCATTGCGTTTTTCCATGATGGAGAGGATTTCGTCTTTCTGAATAATTCCATCTTCGATGATGCCACAAGCTTCCTGTAGAAAAGGATCGGTGATTCTTTTCTTGGCTTCAGTCAGGGCCTCGCCCTTTTTGTAAGCTTCAGCTATCACCAGCACTTCTTTAATTGTGTCAGGCATGACATTTTTTTTTGCAAAAAACATCCGGCGTAAGAAAATTTTGAAAAGGGCAACGAAGCGGTTTAATTGAAAACAAACAGCTGTGGCACCAAAAGTTCCTCCAATAACAATGAAGATACTGGGCACATCATAAAAAGCGATCAGGTTATCAGTTGACATCCTTAGTCCGATATAAAGGACCACGATTGAAATGATAAATCCAAACAGGGAATAAAAATTCATAAGTTTTCTCGCATTTTCAATAAGGTATAACCAGTATCCTTTATTAACCAAAAATAAAAAAGATGGGGAACATTTTACTAATCTTAATGTTTTTGATTCCGAAAAGATAATCTGAGGGTTCAAAATGTCAAAAAATGGTGCCTTAAAAATTCAATCAGTGGACGAGATCGTGGAGAGTAATTCTCCCGAAATGGATCTACTATATAGGATTGCCAATCAATTGGATTCTCTCGGGGAATTGAAAGGATTTGAAGAAAAGCTTCAGGTCTTATGGAAGCTCGATAAACTTGACCGATTAACTTACTTGACCGATCTTAAACGCCTCGACCAACTAAGTGCCCTCGAAAATCTCCAGGAAATGGGGAATCTTTCTCAGCTTGATAATCTTAAATATCTTAGTGGCCTCAAAGATCTAAAGAATCTCACTGGCCTGAATAAATTGGATAAACTCAATCACCTGATGCGATTGAAGTCCCTAAATAAACTTGAAGAACTGCAGGCCTTAGATAACCTTAAAGATTTAGATAAGCTTTCACGTCTTAAAGAACTCGATAAGTTGTCGCTCCTTAATAAGCTTGATGTCTTGAAAAAGATTGAAAAGTTAGAGGTGTTGAATAAAGTAGAGGATCTCAGGCTCCTGATGCAAGATCATGCGGAAGATTTTCAGAAATTAGATAATCTTAAGTACATAGAGAAACTTGATAGCCTTAAGAAACTTCAAGCGCTGGAGAGTCTTGATAATCTTCGTGCCCTAGATTCATTGTCAGACCTTGAAAAACTTAGAGAGTTAAAAGATCTATCAAAATTAGAAAAACTGGGCCGGTTAAGTGAATTAAGTAATCTTGATAAACTTGAGGCTCTTTCAGGTCTTGATCGACTGAATAAACTGGATGAGCTTCGTCACCTTGAAAAGCTCGATCAAATGCAGGATTTGAGTAAGCTTGATAATTTAAAAGATGCTAAAGTGCAGCGCGCTCTCATGGGACTAGATAAGCTTTCTTATTTTCAAGATAATAATAAAAAGTTCGTACTGAAATTATTCGCTTCTATATTTGTTGATGCTATCAAAATTGTAGCGATAGCCTCTCTGATGTTTTTTGTTTTTACTAAGAACATTTCCCGACAAACCTTTGATCGATTGATCCCACATCTTGGTTTTGGCGAAGCCGACAGAGTCAATTTAGCGCTTTCAATTTTATCCAAAGACTTAAGTTCAGGAGATTTTGATCTTCATTATAAAAACCTTGAGAACAGGGTGAAACGTGAAGTTTCTTCAATTTTTGACTCGAAAGTGGCAAAGAATTTAGAGCATTATCGATTACTAGAAAACCTTACGAGTTATAACTACAGACACGAATCATATGATTTGATGGCCTATGCAAAGAAAGAACTCAATGCCTGGGCGACAAAAACCCAAGTAAAGTTTAATGATTCTTATACTTATGATGTTGAGAGTGCCACGGGCAAAGCCGAAATGGAAAATGATTTGAACCATTTTGTCAGATCGAGCATCTTTATTAAGCAACAGAAGTATCTAGAAGCCTTTATTGAAATGGACCAGATTAAGAAGAAGTCTTCATTTGTCTCCCTTGGGCATGGCCAGACCTATGCTTTCTACATGGCATTTAGAACAAAAAACATAGACCTCAAACTTTACCTAGAGAAATAACAGTTATGGCGGCTGAATTGAATTCTATAAAAGACCTTGAATACTTGATGGAGTTTAAACTCAAGTATCCTGACGCGATGAAGGATTTCATCCGTCACCAGTTGAATTCAAATACTAAGGATTCAGTCGCTACGCTGGAATATTTTCGAACTTTACTGCCCTCAGAAGAGATCGCTTCACTGGTTGGTAGTTTGAACGATCATGACCGTCTAAAGTGGAAAGCAACCATCGGAACTGAAAAAGCCATTATCGATCCATCCAGGCTCATGACCTATATTAAGGGCGAGATGATGAAAGCTTTCATCGCTTCGAAGCCTTTAGTTGATCCGGAGTTGCTTGAGTTGACTTTAAAACTCAAAGTTCATGACGTAACGAGATTTGGAGAAAAGTATCCAGATGATTGCGGAGAACTCTTAAACTTACTCAACCCAGCTTTTATCTCAAAGGTTCTTGATAAGCTTGATATCAATCTTGCTGAAAAGTTTCTTAACGCTGCCCTTGAAGGTGGAATGCCTGGGAATAAGCCTAGTTCTCTGCAAAGTAATTTAAAAAAATATTTAAATATTTCTCAGAAAAATAGTATGGCCTCAAAGCTCATTAAAGTTTTGGAAGCAGTTGAGCCAGATAAAGAAAAAATGATCTATGCACAGATGCTTAAAGTGAGCTCAACTGATGATTTGATTGAAACAGCGGTGAAAAACTGTCCGCTGGAAGTCGTTTGGTTACTGCCTAAAACAGCACTTAATGAAGTTCTCCAGGCCTATCCATTGCAGAAAAAAGCACGACTGTTAGTAAGTCTAGAAAGTGAAATCAAAACAATTCTAGTCGAGGCTTCCAGTTCTGAAGGATCAAGTGCGCGTCAGATGATCGATATGGAAGTGAAGCAAATAGAGGAAAACCCTCAGGAACTCCGAAGATGTCAGGCCCAGACTGCGCTTTTAACTTTAGAATTTCTTAAGTTTCTACGCCTACATAGCCAATCTAACGAGCAAATCCTTTCAGATATCCGTTTGGCGTGTCACATTTGGTTCTCTCAGCTCTCACAGCACAGCTCAACCGCCATGGCTGCCTAAAGACCCTTTTTACCTACTAGGGTGGCTATCTTCTTCACCATATACTTATATAGTGGAGAGGATAAAAATGGGCCAGCATACTGATTTAAAACAACGCTTTTTGAAATTGCAACAACAGGAGCTGACCGCTCCAGTTGTTACCGATGTATATCAAAAAATAGAATTGATGGATTCAAACTCTCTCAATATCCATGAAGCTGTTATGAATTGCACGGACAGTAAGAATTATGATTGGAAGAGGGCTTACCGGGATAATTTTCAAAGACCGACCCTAGATGAGTCCTGTGATCCTGTGGTTCAGGTTACACAGGGCCAAATTCAGTCATTGGTAAAAAAACCAGTCCTGATTTCATTCCACTACTCACAGTGCTTAAATTCAGCATTAAATAAACTCAACTCATACATGACGAGCAGACCTCAGTTTTGGTGTCAAGTCTTCGCCGGTGCCGGACAAATTCATATCAGATCATCAAAAAACAAGCTTCAGCTTTGGATTAGAAACAGTGATGAATCAACCCACGGGACGAAAGAATTAAAAGCACTGCTTGAAAATGAGTACATGACAAACTTTAGACAACTAAAAGCTTTTAATGTTCAGAAGTTTGAAGAGTGGATTGAACTTAATTTTGATATAAATGAAAAAACTGTAGATATTAGAGACAAGGAAGCTTCCGTATGAAAACTTTTATCGCCCTACTTACTGTAGGCACAGTTGGAACCTTTTTAATTCTGAACAACGCCACACAAGTTCAAAGCAGTAAAGAGACCGCTCCTAGATCAATTAAGTACGAAGAAGTTAATGGCAAGATACTGGCCAATATTAAAACTACTTTAAATGAAGAAAAGAAGAATATAATTGCTCAGCCGGCAGTCCACGGTAGTGCGATTGAAGGTAAGGCCAGCTTTGCAGAGGGGATGATAAAGTTATTTTCCTTTTTAAAGTCGAGCCAAATGTTGTATCGATATGAGTTAAACAACTCATTGAAAAATTATCTCGATAAAATGGAGAGCATCCAGAGTACCGAGGTTGGTGCTTTTAATGCGAGGTTAAATGAGGTATTGGATTTTCATAAAAACACTATCTCTCGTCTAAGTTTTACAGACTCAGTTAAGTCCAAAGCTCACCAGTTGATAGAAAATCTAAAAAATCCAATGTCGGTTAAGGCTGTCGTCTCTTCGCCTGTGGAAGTAAATAATAACAATCCTTTAATTAAAAAACTTGAAAGCTCTCTGCAGGACATCACAACATCTAAAGAGATTTACCTGCATGCTCCCGAAGTTGTCGTGCCTCCCACGCCAATTCTGCCAGTCGTCGCTTTGTGGACGATTTTATCGGCGATTTCCTTCATGCTCAATCGCAAAAAATCTGTTGCCGCAACTGCAGCCGAAGAAATCATTAACCCAACATTTAAGAGAATTATGTCTGATCTCGATTACCCATTGGTGATGGTAGATCAAGGATTAAATATTATTTGGCAGAACAAGCAGAGTGAAGCCTCTCAAATGGAGTTATCTGTTTTGCAAGATATCTTTAAGGTCGACTCATCTTCCGAGGGCGAAATTAAAATGGATGGCCGCTACTATTCAGTTAGCGTCTCTGAACTGGCGTACAAAAGTGGCAAAAAGAATTACCTGGCACAGCTTAAGCCTAAATTGGCTTCCAACAAACATCTTGAGCATCTGATCGACTTTGGTGATGTTACCTCATTGATTGAATCCCATAATGAGGACATGGCTTTTGGTGACGTGAACCAATCGGTTGCGCAGTTGTCTGTAAAACTTGGCTACCTTTTCAAAGTCAGTGGAAAGTTTTTGGATCTTAACTTTAATAAGAATATTTCAGACTGTTTTATCGAATCTGACCGTCTTGAAGGGATGATGAAGGAGTTCATTATGGGCTGCCATCACATCATCAAAGATGAATCAGAAGTGCCTGGAATCTACCTACGCACAAATGAGACTGGTAATAAATTCGTGGTTAGCTGTTTTTTAATGAACTTCCGGAGTGATGCCCTCGAATCACATCCACTTACCCGAGATTTCTTGAGACGTTTTTCTATTTTAGAGGCAAAGTATTCAATTTGTGGTCCCGCAATTGAGTTTAGGTATAAAGAAACATCCGATTTTAGAGGACTGGATATTAATCTGACTTTTGAAAATAGAAGCGAACTAGAATCCATTATTAATAATGTCTCTGCCAACGCATGAAGAGACTTTGGTTCCTGTTGATTTTGATTGGTATTAATCTGGGGTTCGCCGCAGATGACATCACCGAGGGACCAAAGAAACTTCTAGTCATTAAGTCCCTGCACTCTGATATTGCGCTAAATGATATAGAAAAAAGAATGATCAATAAAGTTGTCTTGAAGATATGTGCCAAACAAACGGACTATCAGATTGCTATGGGTGAGATAGGTATTGCCCGGGAAGCAGCTTTGAGTATTTTTGAAGTCACTCTTTCACTCACAGGCAATGATGCCAATATGTCAATTTCGGGTATTCTTTTGGACGAAAAAAATAAACAAGTCGTTAAAAAAGTTACCAGAGAAAAAGTCGAACGACTTCATTTGATGAGGAATATTGAAGACGTGATGGACGGTCTGTTCCCTAAAAGAGTGAAATCTCAGTTGGTAAAATAAGTTACCCCGAAAAATGCTTTCATTTCCATTGTTGTCGTTGCCACACCGGTCCCTCTTGTCATCCCGAGGGTTCCTCTTAATCTCCACTTCTCACTCATGGTGTAGAGCATACCGAGGTTGGCCCCAATATCTAGAAGCATATCCGTTTTCTTGGCTGTCTCGGTATTATAAATGAGGTATCCCAAGCCGCCTTCGAGACTCCAGAAATATAAATTCTTTGGCTTCAGTTTAATGCTGGTACCGGAATGACTGAAATTAACTTTCGAGCCCGATGATGATCCAAAATAAAACTCGGCCCCAAAGTGAGCACCAAAATAGGAACCCGTGGGGTTTGACATAAGAGGAAATGTCCCAGAAAAGTAGTAGGAACGCTCAAGCCCCGGAGCAAATTTATAAGCAATCTGACCACTAATGCTACTGACACTTCCACTCGCGGCTTCAGTTACGTTTTTTCCGGTTAATGTTGACTGGGCCTCTGCGTAGGAAGCATTGACCAGGCCTATGTTGTAAGAAATTTCCTTCTCAATCACTTCCCCTGCAAAGGAAGTGGATATTGAACTGAGGATAAGAAAAAAACTAAAAATTATAGAACGCATTTAAACCTGCTCCCTGAGTATCAAAAGTGGTGACTCTGTCTGATGTCGCTTCAATCTCAGATTTAAAGTAATTTACTTCAAAATGAAATTTTTTATAAAGATTAAGGATTGCTAATGTTAGGTTGATCTTACTACCTGTTGCTTTGGGGTTTTCATCAAGACCCGAATAATCGGACATGATTTTTAGTGGAATTCCGTAGCCAAGTGAAAAACGAAAGTCTCTCGAAAATAATTTGAAGCTATTCACTGAAGTGAAGTTGAACCAAAAAATTCGGTTGTTTGCAATTTTCAAGCCTTCTCGTGGGATTGGAAGATTTTTAAAACTGATGGTATCAATTTCGATCCCCGCCTTTGGCATCCATTCGAGTGATTCAAAAAAATAGCCTTCAAGAATTGCTCCTCCGATATAGGGGGCGAATTCCTTTTCCTCTTTGTTTAAGGTCTTTCCATACCTGACATTGGCATGGTGAAAGACTTTAGACTTTGGCGGCCAGTTCAATGCATATTCGTAGTCGAAAAGAAGGTACTTGGGGTGTGAGTCCGTGTTGAGTAGGTTGTCTTGTGAGTTTGTGTTCACGTTATAGTAACCGACGCGAATCGAGTGACCTATGTCTAGAGGCGGTTTAATCTCAGGCTTAGGCGCCAGAGCAGCCTCGTTCCCAAGCCCTAGATTCTCTTCTGCATTTGTTTGAGCATTGGCACTATTCGGTTTTTTTGTCGGTGTTTCCGGCTCGTTGAGTTTAAGCGCATCTGTTTTTTTCTTTTCAGCTTTTACGGCGCCAGCCTTTACCACGGCATCATTCACGTCCATCTTTAGATTCATGATGCGTTCGCGGAAATTGATAGTGGCGACTTTGGATTCCTGAATGGTCTTTTGTGGCTCAGCTTTCAATTTAGGTGGTTTGGGTTTCACTTCCGAGTCGAGGTCTTTTTCAACTGGTAAGAATAAGCGGTTAATTATGTCTTCAAGGCGCCGGTAGAGTTCTATTTGTGGAAACTGACTTTCGGTTATGGAATTGATAAGAATGTTTTTTCGAGCATCTCTTAATTCTGCAACGATCTGAAATCCATTCGCCGTTTTTGAGACTTTGACATTTATTTTATGGATCGCCCATTTGAAGCGCTTGCTGATATTTGGTGTTCCAATCATCACTTGGTAGACTGATTGTTTGGTAGAACCCTTAACTACGAGTTTGTTGATTTGTTGTTTCTCAAATTCCGTAAAGTCTGAAGGGGTTTCTACTGGTGGTATAAATAAGTAGGGCAACTCTTCCTGAGATGTCTCGGCGATCGCTCCGAAATGGAACAAGATAATAAGGATAAAAAAACAGTTTTTCACCCTTTTAGAATAAGGTGCCTCTGCGTTTTACTCCAGACTTTGTTTAAGGTAACTGAATGAAGCAGCGAGCTC
>JAIFLR010000048.1 GCA_020048985.1 Halobacteriovorax sp.
AAATATGCCACTGACCGTAAACTTGAGACGGATAAACTTTCTGAGCCGGTTTTATGGGCCAAAAATCCTGAAGACGCTAAGATGCTAGTTAAAATGTTTACTCTTGATGAACACATCAAAGTGGACTTTATCTCTGATCTCACGGCATACGATAATAAAGACGAAGAAGATGGCGAGGGCCGCTTTGTATTAGTTTATCAACTATACTCAACCGAACTTCATATTCGCGTTCGGGTGAAGTGCTTAATTGGCGAACACCAACAGGCCCAGACAATTTCTGATCTATATCCTTCGGCTAACTGGTTAGAGCGTGAAGTTTTCGATATGTACGGTATCACCTTTGCCAATCACCCGAATCTTCGACGGATTTTAATGGATGAGCGTTTCTCAGGACATCCTCTCAGAAAAGAATACCCAATCAAGCAGCGTGAGCCATTTTACGACAATGTCGATTTCAACCTAGGTGCTAATCCACTTCACGTTGAAAATTCGTCGAATGAAGGGAACAAGTAATATGTCAGTAAAAGATTTAGAAAAAGACGTACATCGTCTAAATGATTTTTATAACCCAAACGTCCTTATTAACTTGGGACCCCATCACCCAGCAATGCATGGAACTCTACGAGTGATGTGTCGTCTTAACGGTGAAACTATTGAAGATGCTTCCTGCGAGATTGGCTACCTTCACCGCGCGATTGAAAAGCTAGGTGAAGATAAAACTTATCACCAGTGGATGGTTTATACTGACCGTTTAAATTACTGTTCTGCCCTTAACAATAACATTGCTTATGCGATGGCGGTTGAAAATGTCATGAACATTTCTCCAACTGAGCGTTGTCAGTATATTCGTGTGATCTGTATGGAGCTTTCCCGCATCATCGATCATATCGTTTGTGTCGCTGCGAACGCTCTTGATATCGGTGCGATGACAGTATTTTTCTTGCTGGTTCACTGGCGTGAAGAAGCCTACACCATGATCGAATCAATGTGTGGGATGCGTTTGACTACTACATACGCACGTATCGGTGGGATGAGCTACGATCTTCCGGATAATTTTACAGAACGTCTTTGGAAATTCTGCGAAGAAATCCCTGCTGCAATTGATGAAGTGGAAGGTCTTTTGAATTCAAATCGAATTTTTATTGATCGCACTAAGAACGTTGGCGTTATTGATCGCAAAATAGCAATGGAGTATTCGGTAACTGGTGTGTGCTTGCGTGCAGCTGGTGTGAATCACGATCTTCGTCGCGACCGTCCTTATTATATCTATCCTGAGTTGGATTTTGATGTAGTTGTAGGTGAAAACGGAGATGTTTATGACCGTTACCTCATCCGTATGGAAGAGATGAGGCAGTCTGTAAAAATTCTTAAGCAGTGTAATGCAAAAATACCTAATGGCCCTCTATGGGTTGATGATAAACGTGTTCAGATTCCAGATAAAATGGACGTTTATACCAAGATGGAAGTTCTTATCCATCACTTCAAAATCTTCATGGAAGGGATTGATGTTCCAAAGGGTGAGGCTTTCTCATGTGTTGAAGGTCCTAATGGTGAAGTTGGGTTTTATATTGTCAGCCGCGGCGGTCCAAAGGCATGGAGAATGCGAGTGAAATCTCCGTCTTTTATGAACTTCCAGGCCTTTGAGAAAACAGTGAAGGGTGGAAAAATTCCTGATGCGATTGCGCACTTGGGAAGTGTGAACATCATTGCTGGTGAACTAGACCGATAATAAGAGAGAAATATATGGCGTTATCACAACAAATTCAAAATACGATTAATGGGATCCGAGGACACTTTCCGACGACTCAAGCTCTACTCATTCCTCTCTTGCATGAGATTCAGGAAGAGCAGGGTTGGGTTTCGATTGAATCCATGAAGTCCGCCGGAGAATTTCTGGAACTTCCCCTCTCAAAAGTTAGAGAAGTGGCCAGTTTCTATACCATGTTTCAATTAGAGCCCATCGGCAAAGTAAACCTTCAGTTCTGTGTGAACATTAGCTGTTGGTTGAATGGTGCTGAGAAGTTAGTGGCCTGCGCTGAGAAACGTTTGGGTGTTAGCTGCGGGGAAACTACGAAAGACGGAAAATACACCATTTCTGAAGTTGAATGTTTAGCTTCATGTGGAACTGCTCCAGTCGTTCAAATTAACCAAGATTATTACGAAAATATTGATGTGCCTAAGCTGAATGAATTGCTTGATCAGGCAGAAAAAGATCTCGCAAACAATAAGCCTGTTGGTAAAAGCACTCAAGTGCCAGGAGTTTGGCCATGAAGACAGCCGCTGAATACGTTGAACAGGTTCTTACTAAACACGTAAATGAGCCTAATTGTCACACACTTGATTACTATGTGAAAAACGACAAAGGCTACGAAGCTCTCCGCAAAGCTCTTACTATGAAGCCAGCGGATATCGTAGATGAAGTTAAGAAATCAAATCTTCGTGGTCGTGGTGGGGCCGGATTCCCAACTGGGATGAAATGGTCATTCATGCCTGCTGATCCTAAAGATGCTAACGGTAATCCAAAACCAAAATATATGGTTTGTAATGCTGATGAAGGTGAGCCAGGGACATTTAAAGACCGTCTGATTATGACGAAAACTCCGCATAAAATGGTTGAGGGCATGATCATTGCTTGCCACGCCATTAATTCGAATAAAGGTTTTATCTATATTCGTGGAGAGTTCTATAAAGAAACTCGTATCGTTCAAAAAGCGATTGATGAAGCGAAAGCTGCTGGTTTTCTAGGTAAAAACATTATGGGCACTGGCTATGACTGTGACCTGATTATTTATAAAGGTGCTGGTGCTTATATTTGCGGAGAGGAGACTGCTCTTCTGAACTCACTTGAAGGTAAACGTGGAGAGCCTCGTCTTAAGCCACCTTTCCCGGCCCAAGTTGGTGCCTACGGTATGCCTAGTTGTGTAAACAACGTAGAAACTTTCGCCGCTGTCCCTTACATCTTAAATGAAGGTGCTGAGAAGTACGCTTCACTTGGGATTGAGAAAGCTGGTGGAACTCGTCTTTACGGTGTGTCTGGGCATGTGAACAAGCCTGGCGTTTATGAGCTTCCAATGACGATGACTTTGAGAGAAGTGATCGAAGTCGCCGGTGGTGTTCGGACTGGTCATACAATTAAAGCTGTTATTCCTGGTGGAGCATCTTGCCCGATGCTTCGTGCAGATGAAATCGACGTCAAAATGGACTATGACTCTTTGGCAAAAGCTGGAACGATGTCAGGTTCAGGTGGCGTGATTGTTCTTGATGAGACTGTAAATATCGTTGAAGCTGTTTATGTTCTTTTAAAATTCTATGAACAAACGCATCTTGGATGGCGGTGGAACAACTGACGATCTGGATTACATCGCAAAAATTTGTGGCAATATGGCCGGGCAAACGATTTGTGCCTTTGCTGACGCTGTTACTGGTCCAGCTCTCTCATCAGTTAGAAAATTCAGATCTGAATTTGAAGACTTGATCCGAAATGGTGGCTTACACCCTAAAAAAGGTGAGGCCCATTCGCATGCTAAAGAAGGTGCCCATGTCTAATACACACGAATACGAAATCAAAAAGCCTAAGGTTGATTTGAATTATTCTTCAAATCTTAAGCCTGTTCACAGTGATCCAAATCCTGAGGCCAAACCACTACCTAAAGTGACTATCGATGGAAAGGCTTACGAGTTTAAGCCTGGCGATACTATTATGCAGGTAGCAGAGAGATATAGAATCCACGAAGAAATTCCTAGATATTGTTACCACCCAGGAATGCCGATTGCTGGTACTTGCCGTATGTGTACAGTGGAAGTGGAAAAAGCTCCAAAGCTTATGACTTCTTGTTCAACTCCTGCTGGTGACGGCATGGTTGTTCATACACGTTCTGAGAAAGTAATGAAGTCACGCACAGGTGTAATGGAGTTCCTTCTGACTAACCACCCACTGGATTGCCCAGTTTGTGATAAAGCAGGGGAGTGCGAGCTTCAGGATTATAACTTTGAGTACGGTCCTGCGAAGTCAAACTTTAAAGAAGAAAAGCGTGTTTACGACAACGCTACAACGAAAAAACTTTCTCCACTTGTTACCTTGAACATGAACCGTTGTGTTCACTGTGAAAGATGCGTGCGTTTTACGGACGACATTACTAAAACCAATGATCTCGTGATGGTGAACCGTGGATGGCATAAAGAGCTTGAAACAACCACTGAAGCTGGTTTAACGAATGAGTACCAGGGTAACTTAACGGATTTTTGTCCAGTTGGTGCTTTGACTTGGAATGCCTTCCGTTTTCAAAAACGTTCTTGGTTTTTGAATCGTAAGCCTTCTCTTTGTGACGGCTGCTCTAAGGGATGCAACATTGAAGTCCATTCAGATGCGGACGTGGTTTACCGTTACGTGCCGATACATAACGAAATGGTGAACGGCCACTGGATGTGTGATAGCGGTCGTAACTCTTATGTTTCTTATATGGATCCGTTCCGTGTAACCACTCCAATGCTTCGCCAGAATGATAAAATGCACTCGGTATCAATTGAAGCTCTTTTGGCTTCGGTTAATGCTCAATTGAAATCAGCCTCTAGTGTTCAAATTGTTGTTGGTACAGATGCAACTCGGGAAGAAGCAGGATTATTAAAAGAAAAAGTTCCGGCCTTAATTGGGAAGAATGTTGCAGTTTCGTACTTTAACGGTACTAACGGCGTGACTTCACCTGAAGATGATAAAAAACTCGATCACTTACTCAAGATGAAAGATCTAACACCTAATACTCTTGGCGTAGCAGATCAAGGTCTCGCTCCACTTGCAAACGGTGAAGTAAGTGCCGATGTCGTGATCCTTTTTAGAAATGGCCGCGCTGGTGTGCCTAAAATGAAAGCTGATCAGAAACTTGTTCTTTGGGGTGTTTGGTCACAAAAAGAAATTCAGGCGCTTCCTTCGAAAAACATATTGGGTGTGATCGCTGGTCTTGCCACAATTGAAAAAGAAGGCAGTTATAAAAACGTGGACGGTATCGTTCAGAAGTTTCACCCGGCCATCATTCATAGAGGTGGGGCACTAAGTGCTCATCATGTGGTTGGTCTTTGGAAGTCTTTAACTTAAGTTGGTGATATGGAAAATCAGTTGATTTTTGATTTAACAATGATGGTGGCAAAAATTTTAGTCATCATCGCATGTACACTGGGACTTGCCCCTTTCATCGTTTGGTTTGAACGAAGAGGGGCTGCGTGGATGCAAAGACGCGTGGGGCCTAACCGGGTTGGACCGTTTGGACTTCTCCAATCGCTTGCCGATGTTATGAAGTTTGCATTCAAAGAAACATTTATTCCTAAAAATGCGAATAAGTTTTATTACTTTATGGCTCCAATCCTTGCTTTGATCGCTCCGATGTGTGCACTTGCAGTGATTCCATTCGGAAGTAAAATCATCGTTAATGGCCAGGAAGTTGTTCTACAAGTCGCCCAGATGGACACTGGAGTAATATTTGTTCTGGCTTTCGCAGGATTAGAGGTTTATCCGATTATTCTTGCGGGTTGGGCGAGCCGGAATAAATATTCGGTTTTGGGTGCGCTTCGTGGATCTAGTCAGATCGTTTCATATGAAATTTCTATGGGACTAGCATTACTCTCTATGCTGATTGTCTACGGTTCTTTTAATCCACACGATATGGTGAGCTGGCAGAATGGCACTTTATTTGGATTCCTTCCACGTTGGGGAGCCTTGGTTAACCCTTTCGGTGCCTTGGTTTTCTGGATTGCTACTTTTGCTGAAACAAACCGTCTACCTTTCGATTTACCAGAAGGTGAGTCTGAGCTGGTAGCTGGTTACCATGTAGAATACGGTGGAATGAGATTTGCCTCTTTCTTCATGGCAGAGTATGTGGCGATGATTATGGCTTCGGCCCTTTTAGTGACTATGTTCTTCGGTGGCTACAACATGTTTCCTGGGATGGGGATATTAGTAGAGGTCATCGGAAATAAAATGAGTTTCGGAGAAATTGGCCTTCAAAATACAAAAGCATTTTTTGAATTTGCGAGCTTCTTTGTCAAAGTCTCGTTTTTCATGTTTGTGATGGTTTGGATCCGCTGGACTCTTCCGAGATTTCGCTTTGATCAATTGATGGATTTGGGATGGAAAATTCTATTCCCATTATCACTTATTAACCTAGTGCTAGTAACGATTGGCGTTTACTACTTCAATTCTTAAGAGGTCCTTAAATGGGAACGATTAATATTTCAAAAAAATATACGGCCAAGCAAAAGTCTTACCTCCCTGCAATTTTGATTGGGATGAAGATTACGCTGAAGCGTTTTATTCAAGGTTTCTTTTTCAGACAGCATGACACCATCATGTACCCTGAGCAAAGACGTAAGTACTCTGACCGTTTTCGTGGAATGCACTTTATTTCAGTTGATCCGAATAAAACAGAAAATTGCACGGCTTGTTATTTGTGTGAAACGGTCTGCCCAGCAGAATGCATTCACATCGTGGCCGACGAAAGAGAAGAAGAACTTAACCCTTACGGCGTTAAAAAAGAAAAAAAACCAGTCAGCTTTGATATCGATGCTCTTCGTTGCTGCTTTTGTGGTTTCTGTGAAGAAGCTTGTCCGAAAGATGCCATCAAACTCTCTGGTAATTACGAGCTAGCTGTTTCTTCCCGTGAAGAAGCGATCTACGATCTTGATCATTTAAAACGTAATATGAACGGCAGACAGGAAAAACTATGAGTCCAGTAATAATCATTCTTTGTGTTGTTTCAGCAGTATTGGCTTTGACCATGTTGTTTACTAAGAGCCCTATTACTTCAGCACTTTGCCTTCTGGGTGTTTTGATCATGACGGCAGCCGTTTATGGGTTGATTGGCGAGCACTTGGTCGCAACGATTCAGCTTGTGGTCTATGCCGGCGCGATTATGGTTCTCTTTATTTTCTCTATCATGCTTTTAAATCTCACCGAAGGTGAAAACGACTTTAAGCAAAATCCCGCTGTCTTCATCGCTGGAATTGCATTGGGGTTAGCGGCTTTCGGCGCTATTGCTTACGCCATCATTCGGCATTTTGCTACTCATGCTGCTGGAAAAGAAATGGGTATTTACTCACCAGAGAAGATCGCCGAATTAGGAGGGAACTCCATCGTTCTTTCTCACGCTCTATTCTCACAATTTTATGTCTCGTTTGAAGTCATTTCACTGGCCCTGCTCGTTGCAGTTGTTGGTGCTGTCGTTCTTGCGAAGAGAAAAGTGGATTAAGGGATTATTATGACAAACGAAATACTGCTTCAATTATTGTCCGCTTTCTTATTTACCATGGGCTTACTGGTGGTTCTTCTTCGTAGAGATACAATTATGATCTTGATGGGAATTGAGCTTCTGTTAAATGCAGCGAACTTATCCCTTGTCGCTTTCTCAAAGTCATCTCACATGATCGAGGGGCAAGTTCAGGTATTTTTCATTATCACGATTGCTGCAGCCGAATCTGCTATCGGGTTATCTATTTTAGTTAACCTCTACCGTAACTTCGGTTCAATTAATACTCAAAGCGCAACTACTCTTAAAGGATAGACTTGTGGAAACTATGCATTCAGTCCTGCCTGCTCTGATTCTGATTTCTCCGCTGGTAGGATTTTTCATCAACGGCGTTGTGTTACCTCTTTCACTGAAAGGTTTTGCAAAAACCCCTGCGAATACTGCTGGTGGGGTGGCAACGGCTTTTATTGGATTTAGTTTTATCTTGGCTTTATTTGCCTTTGCTAAACTTTCAGGTTCAACCGATCCAAATCCATCGATCCTCATTAACTGTTTTGAGTGGTTCAATTTTGGAGGATTAAATATTCCTTTCGAACTTCGTATTGATAAGCTATCAGGTCTGTTGGTTCTTATTATCACTGGTATCGGGACGTTGATTCATCTTTATTCTATAAGTTATATGCACGAGGAAGAATGCGTCGGCCGCTACTTCTCTTACTTAAATCTTTTCTGCTTTTCCATGCTTCTATTAGTTATGGGTAATAATCTTCCGCTTCTCTTCTTTGGATGGGAAGGTGTTGGTCTGTGCTCATACTTATTGATTGGTTTCTGGTACACGGAAACTGAGAAAGCAAACGCTGGAAAAAAAGCCTTTATTGTTAACCGAATCGGAGATCTTGGTTTCCTGATCGGTATGTTCATGCTCTTCCAAGAATTAGGAACTTTGACTCTTCCAGAAATTAGCTCCCTATTGGCAAACCCAGAGGTTGTGGCAAGAATCATGCCTTCAGTGACAATGATCTGCCTTGCTCTTTTTGTAGGACCGACTCCAGTTTCTGCCTTGATCCACGCTGCGACTATGGTAACGGCTGGTGTTTATATGATTGCTCGTTTGAGTCCTTTGTTTGAACTCTCACCTATGGCGCTTTCTGTAGTTGCCCACGTTGGTGCTATTACGGCCCTCTTTGCTGGTTCAATCGCAGTTGCTCAGACGGATATTAAAAAAGTTCTCGCCTATTCAACTGTCTCTCAACTTGGTTTCATGTTCCTGGCGTGTGGAGTAGGAGCTTACCAAACAGCTGTATTCCATTTAATGACTCACGCTTTCTTTAAGGCCCTATTGTTCCTCGGTTCAGGCTCGGTTATCCACGCTTGTTCTGGTGAGCAAGATATGACGAAAATGGGTGCGCTTAAAAAACACCTCCCTCACACGCATCTCACAATGCTAATCGGGTCTCTTGCAATCTCAGGTATTCCATTCTTTTCAGGATTCTTCTCAAAAGATGAAATTCTTTACTCTGCGATCGCTCTTCCCGGTGGAGTGTCTTACTTATTTGTGATTGGTGTCCTTACCGCGATTCTTACGGCTTTTTATACCGGCCGTATGATGAGTCTTACTTTCTACGGACAAAAAAGATACTCACACGATGTTGAGCACCACTTGCATGAGTCACCAGCACTTATGACTTTTCCACTTTATGTCCTGGCAATCCTGGCAGCCTTAGGTGGCTTCTTAGGTGTTCCTCACTTACTTGGGGATTACTTGGGACACATGCCTCACTACTTGTCGCACTGGCTAGATCCTGTCGTTCCCTCTAAGCATCTGCCTCTTGTGGGAGTTAAAATTGCTCTACATGAAGGTGTTGTAATGGCGGGATCTTCAATCGTAGCCATTATTTCTTATTTTACTGGAGTTGCCCTGTTCAAGAAGCACATGTTTGTAAAAGACATTCTTGGTGCTTTTAGCCCCGTGGAAAAAATTCTTGCCAAGAAATATTACGTCGACGAACTCTATGAAGTTATCGTTGTTAACCCGATTAAGAAAATATCTCTATTCTCGGCCAACATTATAGATAAGTTCGTGGTTGATGGGGCAGTGAACGGAATTGGTTCTAAGGTTAAAAGACTAGGAACTGGGCTTCGTTTTCTCCAGACTGGTGACATCCAGACATATGCTTTTATGATGCTCATGGGGTTAGTTCTTGTCGTTTTATTTATTTTAAAAGTTTTGGTTTAAGGAATATATGGAAACAACTTCATGCCTGCTTACATGGATTATTTTTTCACCTCTGCTCTTTGCATTGCTGGCATTTTTCACCCCGTCAGCTTTTGAAGGAAAACTTCGAACACTTACACTAGTTCAGACCCTTGTTGGAGCTGTGCTAGCGACTGTTCTTTACTTCAATTTTGATGGAAATCAAGCTGGTCCGCAAATGGCGCATTTGGTGGCGTGGCTTCCGGAGTGGGGGATTAACTATCTCGTATCGATTGATGGTATCAGCCTTCCGCTTATTATGCTGACTGCTTTCGTTTCACCTGTCGCAATTCTTGGAACTTGGCCAGCAGCGGGTGTTGAACTCAAAAAAGAAAAGTTCTTTGTTATCATGCTGATGTTTTTACAAACCGGTATGTACGGAACTTTTCTTGCATCTGACATATTCCTTTTCTACTTTTTCTGGGAAGTTGTTCTTATCCCAATGTTCTTCTTGATTGGCGTCTGGGGTGGAAAAGAGCGCATATATGCGACCGTTAAGTTCTTTCTCTATACCATGGTGGGATCCCTTCTCATGTTGGTTGCGATTTTCTATATGCTTAAGGTCTCTGCTGAGACAGCTGGTGTAGCGAATGGTTCTTTCTACAATCTTCAGAGTCTTCATTTCGCTTTTGATGGGTCGTCTTTTCAGACGGTATTAAGCTCTCCACAGACTTGGCTGTTCCTCGCTTTTGCTTTGGCTTTTGTGATCAAAGTTCCTATGGTCCCTTTCCATACTTGGCTCCCAGATGCACACGTTCAAGCTCCGACTGTTGGTTCTGTTTTTCTGGCTGCTGTCCTACTAAAGCTTGGTACTTATGGCCTGATGAGAATAGCTATTCCTTTCTTTCCTGAAGCAGCTTTCTACTTCAGAGAATTTTTCATTCTCATGGGTGTGATTGGTATTATATACGGAGCTTTCTGTGCTCTTGGGCAATCAGATTTAAAAAAACTCGTAGCGTACTCGTCGGTATCGCATATGGGTTACATAATGGTTGGTCTTTTTGCTTTTCAGAAAATTGCTTTTGCCGGCTCACTTTATCAGATGATCAATCACGGCATCTCTGCCGGCGGTCTTTTCTTAATCGTTGGATTCCTTTATGAGCGCCTTCATACTAGAAATCTGAATGAGTTTGGTGGTCTGGCCAAGATAGTTCCAGTTATGGCGATTGCTTTTATGATTATGACTCTTTCATCTGTCGCACTTCCAGGTTCTAACGGTTTTGTGGGAGAGTTTCCAATTCTCCTTGGTGCTTTTCAAGTTAACCCATTTTATGTTTTGTTTGCCGGAACTGGGGTTATCCTAGGTGCCGTCTATGCTCTTAAAGCTTACCAGTTGGTGATGCTAGGGCCTCAGACAAGATCTGATCTTGATCATTTGCACGACCTCAATGCGAAAGAAATCATCGCCATGATCATTTTGACCATCTTTGTGTTTGGGATAGGTTTCTTTCCAAAAACATTTTTTGGGAAATCGGATGTAACTTTAGATCAATATTCAAATTCAATTATCAATAAAGTAGGACCACATGGACCTTAATTCTGCATTTCCACTTGTTGCGCTAACACAGTCTGAAGTATTGAATCTTCTCCCTCTATTCACAATTTCTTTTGGGGCATTGTTTAGTTTACTCGCGGGAACGAATAAAACGAAGGGACGCGGATATGCTTTCATCATGGCTTTTTCTTTCATTGTTCTTGCTGTGATTCAGGGTGGGTATTTAATTTTCTCTTCCGATATCACCCTTTTAGGCGGAACACTTACATTTAGTCCTTTCACAAAAACTCTCAATTTGATGATCATGTTTTTTGCCTTAATAGGCGTTGTTCTGACTTACGGTCAAGACCTCAAGGAGGGACTGCTATCGGAAATTTATGCTCTGATTCTTTTCGCTACTGCGGGCATGATCTTAATGGTTTCTACAACACATCTTCTTTTCATGTTTATTGCCCTGGAGATTATGTCTTTAGCTGTTTACGTCATGGTTGCGATGAGACGAAATAGTCAATTTTCGGCAGAAGCAGGACTCAAATATTTTATTTTGGGTGGTGTTGCTTCCGCTCTCTTCCTATACGGGACGTCTTTGGTTTTTGGAGCGCTAGGTTCATTTGAGCTTTCAAATCTAGAACTGGCCCTTAGATCAACTTCACAACCATCATTTATCTTTTTTGTTGGTCTTGGTCTTATTTTGGTCGCTATGCTTTTCAAAGTAGGGGCTTTCCCATTTCACGGCTGGCTACCTGACGTTTACCAAGGTGCTGCAACTAACGTTACAGCATTCATGGGCGCAGCTGTTAAATTTACTGCATTCATTGCCCTGGCCAAAATTGCTCAGAATCTGATCTTTATCGAAACAGTTCCTAACCTCAAGTGGTTCCAAGTTTTCATTTGGCTTTCAGCTGCTGCCAGCATGATTTACGGGAACTTTGTGGCGATCTCTCAGAATGAAATTAAACGTATGCTTTCGTTTTCAACGATTGCTCACACTGGTTACCTACTTCTTGGATTATATGCCATGAACCAAAGTGAAGAGTCGGGACAGTCTTTGGTCCTTTATCTTTTCTTCTATGCGCTTTCTAATCTTGGTGCCTTTGCCATTATTTCTCTTTTTGAAGAAAAGAATCAGAAAGATCTGCATATTGAACAAATTGCTGGTCTCGGAATGAAGCACCCTGTTTTAGGTACCTTATTTACAATTTTCCTTCTTTCAATGGCCGGAATTCCGCTTACATCAGGGTTTATTGGTAAGTATGGTCTTTTTAGTTCAGCTGTAAGTGCTGGCGAAATTCCTTTGGTTATCATTGCTGTTCTGACTTCAGTTGTGTCTGTTTATTATTACCTTAGAGTCATTGTGTATCTTTTTATGAAAGAAGGCACAGAGGACACGGCCATATATCAGAAGTTAACTGGCGCCTCAGTGGCGGCTTTCTTGTCAGCGGCTGCAACCCTGCATTTTGGGTTGTTTCCAAAAACGATTATTCACTTTATTAAAATGATTGCTAAGTAAGGACAGATCTATGATTGCTAGAAAGATCACATACAAAGGTAATTTCAATACCGCAACGCTTGGGGATATTTACGATATCACCCGAAAAATTGAAATAACTGGTCAAGTGAAGGCAGAGGGATCTGGTGAAGTAGTGCTTAATCTGGAAGGGGATCCCTCGATGATTAAGCTAGTTCAGCATATGGTTGAGCACAAGGTGAAATCGGCAATTACTGGGAAGACCGTTGAGCAGATTCCCTATCAGTACTATGTGGGACTTACTTTTCTATCGTAGTCGTACCAGGCGGATTGATTTTGAGCAGGTCAGCGACCTGACTGACAATTTGTTGTCTCGTGAATGGTTTAACGATAATGTTTTTAACCCCCATCTCAATTCTCGAAATTAAGTCTTAAGGACCGATTGCAGGTGAAATTGAAATGATTAAAGTTCTGGTACCTTTTCAAACGATTGATGGAAAACAAAAGTCTCAGCTTGTTTACCGACTCCATGATCATTCCCTTGCCTGGCGATGGATGACACTGGTGAAAACTTCTCAAAAATTCGGGTCCAGCTATGAAGGTCAGGAAGTTTTTTTTGGTTCAAGTATTTTCCCTCTCAATGAACTCCTGAGCACGATTGAGGAAAGTTTGGATTATATTAAAGTTCACTACCCAAGTGAGTGGGAGGAGTCCCAGTGGGACTCTATTCGGAGTAAACCATTTGCGGCCGAGCAAAACTGTTTAAATATTGCTCATGTTTTATTTGAAGAAATATTTCCTTTAGAGAAGGCGAAAGAAAATCCAGACCACTCCTCACTCTTTATCCTGAGCCGGCTTAATCGAACGATTCATAGAGTTGAGGCATTTTTATCTAAGATGAAAGGTTTTTTCATCGAGGCCAATTTAACCTTCACACTTATGGGGACAATTTCTCCTGAAGAAAATCAGTTTTTCTCTGTTGATCGAAAATGGGGTGAGCTATATTTGAGTTATTGCCACGTTGGTGAAAGCTACCTTCAAACTTTTGCTCAGAATTATCCAGCCCCCCCTGTACCTCAAACTCAACTGAGTGGCAATATCGTTCTGGCATTTCAGGAAGACGCCATTTTTGGCCAGCATCAGGAGCTTCAGGCGTGGTTAAATCACTATTATAAAAAAACGGTGAATATGAAGGAGATTCCTTTGGGAAGTGCTCCTTTGGCGACACTTGAGGGAAATTGGTCCGCAGAAACAATTGACGTTTTTTTTCGCACTTACCCAGTGATGGGAAGCCACATTATTTTTGAAGAAGAGCGTTAGGTCACAAAGCACATTTAGGAAATCTTTTTTTTTATTCCGATTGATTCAATTATGATTCTTTGTCTATTGGTTTGATGCCAAGGGAGCAATCATGAATCTAACATCCTCTCGTCCAGGTCTGTTTGATAATTTTTTGAGTCTTGGTAAAGAAAATATAAACAAAAAGTTTCCTTTGGTTGTTGCTCTCACCTGGTTTCCACTTTTACTTCTTGCAGCGGTGGAAGGGATGGCGATAGGCCCAACAAGACAACAGTCTATGCTATTTGATTTCGTTGTTCATATTCGCTACTTGATTGCCTTGCCCTTGCTGCTTTTGGTACTGAAAGACACTGGTCAGCAGCTGAATGAGGTCCTGGATCATTTTATAAAGAGCAAAACTGTTCAGGCCACAGATCAGAAAAAGTTTGAAGATGTTCTGCTCTCCAATACACGTTTGCAAAGCTCTGCATTTGCCTTTGCCGTGATGTTCCTCATTGCCTGCTTTGTGAGTTATTATTTTATCAATTTTAAGATTGCCGATTTTGCACCCACATGGAGGACATTAGGTTTTCAAGGCGATCAAACTCTATCATTGGCAGGATGGTGGTTCTATCTGGTGCTCCAGCCAATTTATACAATTATACTTCTCACGATCATTTTCAGGTCCTATTTATGGTGGCGTATATTGTTTAAAACCTCCCGGCTGAACCTTCAACTAAGGGCAAGTCATGGGGATGGGAGAGGTGGTCTAAGTTTTCTGAGTGAATCGATTAAGGCATTTTATCTTCCCGCCTTTATGATTTCTGTCTCACTTGCCGCTGGTGCAGCTGATTTATTGACTCTGGATAATATGAATTTTATGACTCTTAGGTTTACTGTTGGGTCAATCGCTGCGGTTCAGCTCATACTATTTGTTGGCCCCCTTTGCTTTTTTTTACCAGCGATGGTGAAAAGCAAGCGCGAGGCAATCTATCTTTATGGCACGCTTGGCAATCACCAGCTTGAGATCTACGAGGAGAAGTGGTTTAAGTTGAAGAAAACGACTGAAAAAGAGTGGCTAGAGAGCCCGGATTTTTCAAGCATTATAGATTCCACGTCAATTTCCTCGCGCGTAACTGAGATGAAGGTCGTCCCTTTCGGTCAAGGAGAAATCGTCGGTCTTGTTGTCGCAGTTATCCTGCCTTTTATTCCGATCATGGCGCTAGGAATGTCCTGGAAAGTAATCGTGCAAAACCTTGTTAAATTTATATTTTAAGCCCTGCGCAATAAACAGGCTGCCACTGTTCAGATTCTCGCTATACAAAGAACCCTTCAAATGTAATGATTTTAGCACGTTGGAAATTAAAAAAGTGGTGCCCAGGACGAGACTCGAACTCGTACGGATTATTCATCCGAGGGATTTTAAATCCCTTGTGTCTACCATTCCACCACCCAGGCCGTCAGAAAAGTAGAGTAATGATGTTATGCTATTGAGATTATGTCAATTGAAAAGCCTGTCACTGCTGACACTTCTTGTGGTGAGCAGCTGTTCTTTTTTTCGTTCTAACAACGAACAGGCCAAAGAATTGCTCTCTGCCATGAAGAATGAGTGGTTTGGCAATAATCCTCAGCACGCCCTCTACGATCAGCAAGGTAAACCTCAGGCCCACCACTTCTTTGATGTGAATCCAGAACTTAGTAAAAATGATGTGAATGTAAATGCTGTTGTTATCGTGCCCGAGGGATCCGATCATAGTTACCAATTGGACCTCGTTTCAGGTCAGCGTTTTTATTCTCATTCCTATTGTCCACAAAGTGATATTTGGGGTCACTACTCGGGCTCCATAAATAAACCGATCTTTAGTATTGGAGTTATCCCACGTCTCTTAGATCAGCTAGGGGAGCCACAGAAAGTGATTATTTTTGGAGGCGCGAAAAGTTTTTCCAAGAGAGTTGATTTTCATGAGTATAGAATTAGGTTGATAGGCGCAGTGATAGAGCAGAGCTGTCCACAGGGGAACTGCCTTGGGAAGAATAACTGGATCTCTAGAATGGTCTTCGTTGCAGTTGATCCCAATGATCCAAAATTTGAAAAGATTACCAATATTGCTGGCCTGCAAACAAAGGTTGAGTGGTCTCAAACTAAAGCAGTGATGGAAAATCTTGATGGAAGAAATGAGGGGGGGAATATAAGTTACCCCGCTATTCGTATTGGTCAGTTTATAAAACTAGACGAGGCGATGGAGTATTATAAAAAACGCTCCATCTACCTGTCGGAAAAAGAAACACAGAAGATTAAACAGGGGTGTCACGCTCTTTACGAAAAACTATGGGATGAAGTGGGAGTTGAGCGGCCGGAAGATAAAGCGGCAAAAACGGTTGAAGAATTGAATGCGAAAGTAAAGCTCAGAGCAGAACTAACCAAGAAATTGAAACCCGTTGGCTTTGCTGCTCGCTTTGAAGCCTTCTCGAAAAAATACTACTCTGAATTTACGACCTGCCAAAAATTCGTCTATTCAGGAAATATTAATCTTAATCCTGAGAAGTTTTGGTTCTTGAGTTATGCAGGGATGTTCTTCCGACTCCATAAAGATGGTTATTATTATGATTGCAAGGGGCAGTCATGGCGCAAAAACACACTTGATAATGTCGGGAAGCCTATTTATGACATTAAAACTGGTTTGATGAATTGCAGAGATGCTGATTTTGACCGCGCTATGGAATTTTTGCCCAATTTTTTGATAGGTATCAAAAACACCGAAAATATTTATTATAAATTTGTGGATTACGATACTCGCACTTTTGGGACTCATCAAAAACTGTATTCATGGGTAAAAGTAAAATCGAGAAAGTATGACTGTTACTCAGATCCAAATCTTGAAATAAAAAAAGAAGTGAAGGTTTTTCCAGAAGACGTCAGTTGGAAAATTCGAAAAATAACAGACATTGCTGACGAACTAAAGATTATTTACTAAATGAGTAAGCATAAACCTGTCCTGAAAATATTTTCTTTTGGTCACCCACTCATGACAACTGAATGGCGCTCAATACTTGGTGACAAATATTGTCACGCCTTACCGTTTGATTATGTCATTACAGATAATATGGGGGATGCATCCGTTATTGCCTGGGATGGAGTGGTCTCTCTTAAGCTTAGAAGTTTGCAGGCAGAGTTGGAAAAACAGCTCTCAAAGGGCAAGGTACTTCTGCTTCTAGGGGAGTCCCATACACTTTTCCAGGAGGGATCATTGGTAAGGATCTTTGACAATCCTGAGATCGCAACGATTCAATTAAATGGTTGGTCGGTTCTTCCTGAAGAAATTCTCTCAGCACTAGAGACCTGTTACCAAAAGATCACACATGTTTAGCTGGAAAGAATTTCAAAAATCGAAAACGATCCTTTCCCAGGATAGTTCTTATAAAGAGTTGGTAGGTCAGCATCACGTGACTATCAGGCCAGTTAATCTCATCCGCTGGGTAGAAATGGCCAAGGATGATTTGGGTTTTTTGACATTGGTGGAGATTGCGGGCGCTGATCTTGCTGGTGTTGATAAGAGCGAGTTTGGTTTTGAGCTAACTTATCATCTTCTGAATATGGGAAATCATCAAAGACTCAATATTCATGTGATCTTTGACCTTCAAGAAATTGTTCCGAGCATTGTTAATCTATTTTCAAACTCTGACTGGATGGAGCGTGAGCAAGGTGAAGCGCTGGGGATTAAATTCTCTCGGCCACTGAAGGCACTTCTCCTTCCCAAAAAACAAACGAAATTTCCTTTGAGGAAACTGGCAAATACTGATCACTGGCCAGTAGATGAACAGGAACCTTTACCTCAGATTAAAACTAATCCCAATAAATCAGAAGCCCCTTATGCAGAGGAGGCTTTCGTTTGGAGAAAATATGACGTTTTTACTCCTTCAACCTTTGGGATGTTTGACTGGATGGTTTGTTACGATCCCATAAATGTAGTCGACACAAAAATGAATATCGGGTTTCATCACCAGGGGCTGGAGAAAATTCTCGAGAAAAAAGACTGGCAACATGTTCTTCAGTTAGTAGATAAAATTCACGTTGGAGCAGCCCCCACTTATGGAATTGCGTGGGCGAAAAACCTGGAAGATCTCTTACGAATAAAATTACCGGAAAGGGCACAGGCGATCAGAATTGTGGTTCTTGAGCTGGCCCGAATAGCAGAGCACTTTACAGTCATGCATGAGTTAACATTCGCGCTTGAACTTGAAGAGCATCGCTTGCTCATAAACTGCCGAGAAAAGATATACGAGTTGATGGAGAAGTATTGTGGTCGCAGACAAGGTCTAAGCATTGCCCAAATTGGTGGTGTTAAGCAGGACCTTCCGCACGGTTGGATCATAGAGTATCAGTCCGTTTGTGAAATCGTTTTAAAAACACTTCGCACGATTCATCGCTCGCTTGTGAGCCAGAGTAAATTCAGGGAACAATTGAATGGGGGCGCAGTCAGTGCCCAAATGGTCCTGGAGTGGGGGATCAGTGGCCCCGCCATGAGGGCGTCCGGGCTCAATTTTGATCTGCGAAAATCCCAGCCTTTCTATTTTTATCAGGATATTGATTTCGACATTCCAGTCGGGATTAATGGAACGGCTTACGACCGATACCTCATACGATATGAAGAAATCTTTCAAAGTTTTCGCATCATTACTCAGGTGATTGATAATCTGCCTTTAGGAGAAATACTGAGTGCAGACTTTGATAAGGACTTTTTTGGACTTCAAAACTATTTAGCAAGTATGCCGATACCACAGGCATGGCAATATACGGGGATTGAATCACCAAATGGTGAGGCTGGATTTTTGGTGATGTTTAACGAGAGTGTTAATCCCTATCGAGTAAAAATTAAAACGCCTAGCTTGCCGCTAGTACAGGCGCTGACTCACTTTGTTTCAGGAATTCGAGAAGAGCAACTTCGGCCCTATCTGGCGAGTTTGGGTATCCGACAATTTGAGCTTGATCGCTAGGAAATATAAGATGATTTTAAACAGGAATTATTACAGTAAGATTTCGATTTGGCGGGGCTGGTGGTTTAGAAGACAAGTACATAAACTCGTTGGGGAAAAGCTGTTTAAAGTATTTAAATTACACAAAACTGTGTGGCCCGATAAGCTTTATTTTTACTCACCGAGATTGAAACGTAAACCTTTGTTTATAGGTTCAGCAGAAGCATTATCCCAGTGGAAAAACGCAAAATTGTGTGAGACTATATGCCCGACCCAAGCGATCGAAGTGAAGGCAGACGCCATCATAATTGATGATCGTGGATGTATAGGTTGTGGGCTTTGTGTAGAGTTTTCACCGCCAGGTTTGTTGGAAATGTCATCCGATATCCCTCTCTTACATCGGTCTTGATAAGGAAAAGTCATGTTTAAATTTTTTTCGATGTCTGCGATTGCTTTTTCTGGGCTTTGGTTCTTGGTGGAAAAAACTCTCGGAATGAATGGTTTCTTGGGGCAATATGTTTCTGCACACCCTTTTATTTTTATTACCATCTACGCCCTTGTAATCTCGCACATCACAATTACTTGTATGAGTCTTTCTTATCACCGCTACCACACGCATAAAGGTGTGATCCTGAATAAGAAACTTGATATGGTCATGCAAGTTTGGTTATGGCTCATTACTTCTTTGAATAAGGCTGAATGGGTTTCGACTCATATCTTTCACCATGCTCACTCAGACCTTCCGAAAGACCCTCATAGTCCGGTACAAAAAGGTATCTGGCACGCATTGTTCTTGGGTGTTTTTGATTACGCTGAAGGAAAAAATCTTCCAGAAGTTGTTAAAATTCGTAAAACAATTCCAACAACTAAGTTTGAAGCCTTCATGCAAAATAACTCACTCACTGGACCTACGATCATGACAGTTATTATGGTTGTGATGTTTGGCCCAATTTGGGGTGGGATTCTTAGTCTTACAAATTTCCTTACGTCGCCTATTTTTGCTATTGGTGGAGTCAATGCCATCGCTCATTGGTGGGGATATAGAAACCACAAAACGACTGATAACAGCCGAAATATTGGTTTCCTCTTCCCGCTTAACTTCATTATCTGCGGCGAACTCGATCATAATAATCACCACGGTCACATGCGTTCATGTTCATTCCGTCACCGTTGGTTTGAATTTGATATCGGTTTTGTTTATATCAAGGCCCTGAGTGCTCTTGGTTTGGCCGAGCTGAAGAATGTTTATTCCCCTGCCACTTTGAAGCAGGAACTTTCTAAAAAAATGTCTGATCTGATTGAGAGTGATCTTCGCTTTAAGCAGCGTTGTGAAGAATTGGCCCGTGAGATGAACATCACTTACCAGGAATTCAAAGCTCGCCTCGAGGCTTATTGCCGTGGCGAAAAAGTAAAACTTGAAAGATCATGCAGAGAATTTATGAATGAGGTTATCCGTACCTTGAAGGCGAATCAGCGTCTCAATCTTCGTTACAACTAAAAGATTTCGTTTCTTTTTTTCGTCCAGTCTTTCTTTGAGAGCAATTGAAGAAATTCTGGACGGGAAATATACTTTCCACCAAATCCCTCAACAACCGCAGTGACCATCTGAGTATCAAGCCATTGGATACCCATTTTTTTAAGCCTGATGATGAGCTCGTATAGGGCAAGTTTTGAAGCATTATCCTCCTTGGTGAACATGGATTCACCTGAGATAAAATCGCCCATACAGACCCCGTAGAGGCCTGCTATAAGCTGCTCGCCGTCCCATACCTCAACTGAATAGGCGAGTCCCGCCTTGAAGAGTTTTTCATAGCCCTGAATGATGTCGGGTGTGATCCATGTGGAAGACTGATTTTTTCGATAGCTGGCCGCACACTGATTAATGACTTCGGTAAAGTTTTGATTGAAGGTTACTTTGTATTCGGACTTTTTCAGAAACTTAGAAAATGATTTTGAAAGGTGGAGATCATCCATGACAAGTATCCCGCGCGGGTCAGGAGAAAACCATGCCAGAGGATGCTCCAGCGACACGGGCCAAGGAAAAATTCCCTGACGGTAAGCTGTCACAAGGGTATCAAGCTCAAGATCGCCGCCAATGGCAACCAGGCCATCTTCGGTGGCATTCACAACCGGGGGAAATTCGATCCTTCTCATTTTGAAATTGATCTCAGAAGGATTTTTGCCATGTCTCCAGCAACCGACAAGGAGCTTAGTCGAGTGCGAGAGCATCATGATGATAGCTGCGCAGTCCGTTGGGATTAAACCATCTGGTTCGGGTGTGCCTGTTGCAGCCGCGTATCGGCTATCAAGAGCATCGATATCAAAAGTGATGTAGATTTCTTCAACACCGATCTTTTGATAATGAGATTTAATTTTTTGATAAATTTTCTCAGCACCTAATTTATTAACTTCGCTCGCCCAATGCTGTTCAACGCCGAGACTTTTTTTCCAGTGCTTTTTATCTTTGCCGCTTGAACGTATGCCTACTTGGACTATGTGATCAGTGCTGTGAAGGTCATCCAAAATTTGATAAGTCCACGTTCCAAAACATAGATCTATTCCCATTCTCCGGTCGAGGAGATCTGTGTGAGCATCAAAGTGCAGTAGGGCAGCCTTCTTTTTATGCTTGCGACTTGATAACCACGCTCTGACTAGGGGGTAACTCACTGAGTGGTCTCCACCTAAACCCAGAATTTTGGCATGAGGGTGCTTTTTGTAAATTTCGGCCAGAGCGAGTTCTGCAATACTTAGAGGGGAGACAGGAAGCTTGTTGTTTTTTCCATAAAGTGCCTTTCGGCATATTTTAAGAGTTTCTTCGTTGAGGTATTTGTCATGAAGAAGGTGAGGAATGACCCTGACATCCCCTAAATCCTTAAAGCTTTTTTTGTCAGCTAATAGCTCCTGGCGAATGGCCAGTGGCCCCCAATTGGCGCCGCGGTGGATTCCCCCGCCGTTATCAGAAGGAATACCCAATACCAATGGAAGATTGGTATTCAAGTCATCGAGAGTTTTCTCCCACTTCGGTTTAGCTTTTTCGGCTGATGTCGTTCCGTAGTAGGCCTTAAGTAATTTTTCTTTTTTTTCGGCCCCGGTGTGCACTGTAAATACACCCGAACCCGGTAGTGTTAGGAGGAGTTTTAGATTTTTCAGTTTAATTCTCCCTTGGCCCATTTATTTTGGAGCAATTCATTCGAGTATACTGGGTTTTCATAGCTTCAAACTAGCTTAAATTGGGTTAAAAGTGTATAAGTGAAGCACTATGATCACTATCAAATCGGCCCGAGAAATTGAAATCATGAAGGAGTCATGCAAATTAGCTGCAAAGACCCTCCATTATTTAGGCAAAAATCTTAAAATTGGCATGAGTACTGAAGATATTAACAAAATGTGTCATCAGTATACAATTAACCGGAATGCTATTCCAGCGACCCTTGGTTATCATGGTTTTCCGGCTTCGCTCTGTACCTCTCGTAATGAAATTATCTGTCACGGGATTCCTTCGGCTAAAGATTTTTTAAAAGATGGAGACATCATTAATCTTGATGTCACTTCCATCGTGAAAGGTTTTCATGGCGATTGTAATGCCACATTTTTTGTTGGCAACGTGAAGCCTGAAATAAAAAAATTAGTTGAAGTGACTCATGAGTGTTTATTGGCCGGAATATCGGTATGTAGAGCTGGTGCGCACATCGGTGATATAGGTGCAGTGATTGAAGAGATGGCCCATGACAATGGATATAGCGTGGTTCACGAGTACTGTGGACACGGCATTGGCAGAGGTTTCCACGAGGAGCCTCAGATAACTCATTTCGGAAAACGCGGAACTGGTGTTGAGATGCGTCCGGGTATGACCTTCACTATCGAACCAATGATCAATATTGGAAAACGGCACTCAAGAGTTTTAGACGATGGTTGGACTGTTGTCACAAAGGATAAATCCTGGTCTGCTCAGTTTGAGCACACCATCCACATAACAGAATCTGGCGCGGAAATTATGACAACCTTCTCACCTGAAGAATGGACCGCAGATGATGATAAACTTTAAAGATTTTATTTCCGGTCTTAATCATGCCTTAACTGAAAACCCTTCAGCTCAGGTGACTTCGCAGGCTTCTGGCCAAACTCTTTATTTGAAATTTAATAATAAAGATATTCTGACTAACGCCAGTTATGCTGGGCCTGTTGATCCTTGGCTAGGCTCTATGTGCTCGATCATCATTGGTAAAACCATGAGTGAAATATCCAAACTGAGCTGGAAAAATTGGGATCAGGCTTTTGAGCATGATCAGACTTTCTGGGACATCAAAATGGAGAAAGCAGAAGAGTTTTTCTTTGCTCCTCTTGAGTTATTGAAAGCTGCAATTGATAGCTACCGTGAAAGAGAGCATCTCTATAAAGAGCCCGAGGCGCTTATTTGTCGCTGTTTTGGCGTGAGAGAGAACGATGTTCTGGATTATATCAGGTCAACTGATGATCCGACGCCTGAGGGTCTTGCAATGGCCTCAAAGGCGGGAATGGGGTGTCGCTCATGCGTACCCCAACTCACTAAGTGGTTATCAGTTAAAATGCCCAAAAACCTGGCTCATTTTTTCAAAGAAAAATCTCGTGCCCATTGGCTGCTTGAAATCGATTATATGTTGAGTTGTTTTCCAGAGGCAGCTGATTGGAAGATGGAAGTTAAGAGTTTTCAAGGGACTCAAGTTTCTATCACTTTTGATAAGGATGTTTCGCAGGCGGAAGAGGAGCAAGTTTCAGTTCGTCTTCAGGACTTTTTGGCCGCTGGTTTGGATTCTGATTTAAGTTTCTTCTTGATTCGCGCACGACAGCGTTCGAACGCCTGAGAGTAATTTACTAGTCCTTTAAAAATTTTGACATCGCGGCCCGCAAAAATTTTTTTCATATCTACATCTTCCTGCAGATACTTAATATCAGTCAAAAAAGCATCTAATTGCGGTATTTCTTCTTTTAGGCATGAAGCCGAAGGGGAGAGAGTCTGAATCTGGGTCAAAAAGTTGAGAAAAATTTCTCTCGTCGATTCAATGTAGTCATCAATCATTCCTTGAGCGACTTGTCTCTGGCTTCCCTCAATGTCATGAGGAACATCGAATATTTCTTTGCCCATGGTGATGGAGAGTTCCAGCAGCTTCAAAGAAGGGGACGGAGTTCCCTTGCCACACATCTCTTGAAAATATTCGGCATCCAGCTCAGCTTTCGGGATTTGAATCATTTCCGAGATCATTCGCTGGTTCAAGTCATAAAGGGGGCCGGTATCTTTTTTAAGATGAAACTTCTTCTCTTCTTCGCCCAGACACTTAATAATCTGGCGCTCATTGCGAGTCGCGAGGGCATTTAGGCTAACAAAAGTAAGAGAAAATATGACGAACCATTTCATAGTTCTAGTCTACCCTTAAAAAAAGAAAAGTGCTACGATATGGCCATGAAAGAAATGTCTTTTATGGATCACCTTGAAGAGCT
This sequence comes from Halobacteriovorax sp., assembly GCA_020048985.1. GTDB lineage: Bacteria > Bdellovibrionota > Bacteriovoracia > Bacteriovoracales > Bacteriovoracaceae > Peredibacter. The sequence continues at coordinate 24,177 of JAIFLR010000048.1, forward strand.
GCGAACCAGATTAATTAGAATTCTGATTATTCTCGTGATTTCTTTTGCCGGCTGCTACCACTTCTCATCTGAAATTTCGGAATTTCTTTTAATTCCCCTTAGAGAAGCGATTGGAACCGAGGGCAAGGTTATCTTCACAGGCCTTTTTGACAAGGTTATGGCCGAGTTTCAGATTTCTTTCTGGTCTTGCGTCTTCTTTGCCAGTCCCCTGTGGTTCAGAGAAGCTTGGCTGTTTATCAAGCCTGGTTTGTACGAGAAAGAAGTTAATGCGATCAGACCTTTTCTGGTAGTGGGCTTTTTCCTGTTTCTTTGTGGTGTGGCCTTTGGGTACTACATCGTTTTTCCGTTTACGTTTAAGACTCTGGTCACTTATGGCGTTGGAAATGTCGAAGCGATGCTGAATCTTCAGGACTACTTGTTACTTGCCTCAAAAATACTAGTCTTCCTCGGAATCCTATTCCAGCTTCCCAATGTGATGCTGATCATGGGCTTCATGGGACTCGTGACAAAATATTCATTGAGATCCTGGAGACGATATACAGCAGTCATCTTTGCTCTGGTTGCAGCTATCGTGACCCCTACGACTGACGTGTTAAGTATGATGGTGGTTTGGGTTCCCATGATGGTGTTGTACGAGATTGGTATTCTGGGCGTGGCATGGATTGTTCATCCATACCTCAAGCGAAAACACATGGGTGAATCAGCTTAGCCGACTTCTCCGCCGTCAAAATCATCGTAGGAGTCAATGTCGATTTCATAGGTGGTTTGCTCGTCCTCGCCACCATTACCTCGATCTTCTTTCTCTCCGACGTAAGAAATTCTCTCAGAGTTAAAGTTCCAATTATCAAAATCACCCGAGACTGTGAATCCGGTGAGATGTCTCTGAAAATCAAAAATTAAGGCTTCAATTTGTGGGCCGTTAAAATCAGAACCATCACTCTTGCACAGCCACCCCGTGAGCTTGATCTCCATGCCGCAGCAAGAGTACTGACAGTAGGCCAGATCGACTCTGTGACGGTTAAGTATGCTTCGGGCCGCCTTGTTGCTTTCCATGCGGCTGAGTTTTTTTGACATGCAGGAGTCCTAGTTTAGAAGAGGATCACTAGGTACTGTATCGGTATAATCAGGTAAAACTACAGCCCTAATATCTTTGTCTAATATTAGGGCCTTAGCATTCTGTAGGGGCAAAACTAAAACAACGTTTATTTAACTACTTAGACTATTTGTTCATCGCCAAGGCTACTTCTCGCACGACTTTAGAGGCAAAACACGAGGAGTTGCCAGTTGAGTCCAGCATGGGAGCGAGCTCCACCACATCGGCACCGACCAGGTTTTTCTTGTTCAAGATCTTCATGATTTTGATGAAGCCATGGAAGTCTTCACCGCCGGCCTCTGGAGTGCCAGTGCCTGGAAAGAATCCTGGATCAAAAAAATCTAAATCAAGTGTCAGATAGATTGGACGATTATCATCAATCCCTTCAAGCCACTCACAACACTCTTTAAGTGAAGTCGCGAGAGTTTTATTTTCTTTCATCCACTGGAATTCTTCTTTCGGTCCAGAACGAATGCCGTACTGAATAAGACGATTCTTAGGTGTGAAATGATCTAGAACACGGCGGATGATTGAAGCGTGAGAAAATTTCTCACCCAAATAACCGTCACGCAGATCAGTGTGAGCATCAAGATGAACCACGACTAAGTCTGGGTAGTGCTTAAGATAAGTCACGATCGGGCCATAAGAAATGGAATGTTCGCCACCAATAGTGAGAAACTTGATTTCATCTTTCTTAAGATCCAGATCCTTTACCATCTCCATGAAAAAATCATTGGTGAGGTTCCACTTAGAAGGGTAGATCGGAAGATCACCCATCGTGATGATGTTATAGTCTTGAGTATCTTTGTCTAAGTAAGGCGAGTAATCCTCAAGTCCGTAAGAAGCTTCACGAATTGCTCCCGGAGCAAAACGCGCCCCTGGACGAAAGCTAGTTGTTCCGTCGAAGGCAAACCCTAACAAGTGTGTGCTGTGAGAAAAAATCGCAGCAGCGTACTCTGTACCAATGAAGGCCTTAGCATGCTCGAGACCTTCAACTTCTTTAATCAGGCGAGGTTCTTTCACTTAATTACTCCTGACCGATCATTTGTTTGTGGAAGTTTGAAATAGAAAATGTGCCTTTGTGCCAATCCATATTGTACCACTTCAACTTACGTTGAATTTCAGTCATGGCAGACATTTTATCTGGGTTAATGTCGGTAGCTTTATATTTCTTAGAAGAGAAACCAAAAGTCCAATAAACACCAGGGTAGATCAACATTGGGGCGTTGAAAGAATTAACAAATGGAAATACTTTTCTCATGTTGTTGTAGATGTTTTTGATTCCCCACTCATCAAGAAATGGATTCTCAGTTTGGTTCATCATGATACCGTCTTCAGTTAAGGCATTGTGAACATCTGTATAGAATTCATCAGTGAATAGACCTGAAGCAAAGTCTACTGGGTCAGTTGAGTCAACTACAATAATATCGTATTCATTTTTAGCACGTTTAATGAAAGCAAAACCATCTTCCGGAAGAACGCGGACACGTTTGTCTGAAAGACCAGAAGTGCAATCAGGGAAATGAATTTTAGACACTTCAATTACGCGCTCATCAATTTCAACTAGATCAATTCTTTCAATGTCTTTGTGTTTAACGAATTCACGAACCACTCCGCCATCACCGCCACCGATAATGAGAACTTTTTTGCAGTTGCGACTTACCATGTACGGGATATGAGAAACCACTTCGTGGTAAACGAATTCATCTTTGTCAGAAACCATCGTCTTGCCATCAAGAAGAAGGAGTTTTCCTACTGATTCAGTTTCCACCACTTCAATCTTTTGAAATTGAGACTGCTCTGAGTGAAGGTACGCTTTAACCTTAAAACCCATGGCATATGTATTGCGGAAAGACTCTTCAATCATCCAGTTTTCGACGTTCATGGTGCTCCTTATAAATTTGAGCTGTTTTTATACTAAAACTCAAAGTTTTCCAAGCCTAAGGACGCTTATGGCCAAAGAAAAAGAGGCCACTAAAACGGTCCAGCTTCTAAGTGCTTTAAAATAGACTTTTGCACCGCAACTTTTCTATCATAGGGGGGAACAAATTCTTAAGGGAAAGTCATGATTTTAGTTACTGGTGCAGCTGGATTTATCGGAAGTGTCATTGTGAAGCACTTAAATGATTTGGGACAAGAAGATATTCTTGTTTGTGACCATTTTGAGTCCGGCGATAAATGGAAAAACCTCAGAGACTTGAAATACACCGCTTTTGTCCAAGTGGAAGATCTTTTTGCACACGAGATTTGGAAAAAAGTGGGGGGCATCAAAGCCATCTATCACATGGGTGCTTGTTCAGATACCACTGAACTGAACATGGATTTTCTGTATAAGAACAATACTGAATATTCCAATCGTCTTCTCACTCTTGCTGCAGAAAAAAATATTCCCATTGTTTACGCTTCAAGTGCTGCAACCTACGGTGCCGGAGAACAGGGCTATTTTGATGATCATGCCGGAATGCCTTCTCTCAAGCCTCTCAATAAATATGGTTATTCAAAACAACTAACAGATGAATGGATTTTAAAACAAAAGAAAAAACCTAAGGTTTGGTTCGGTGTTAAATTCTTCAACGTCTTTGGCCCTCATGAGTACCATAAAGGGAAGATGAGCTCAGTTGTGTACCAGTCTTTTAATCAGATCAAAGACGTAGGAGAAGTTAAACTCTTTAAGTCTCACCGTCCGGATTACAAAGACGGCGAGCAGCTCAGAGACTTCGTTTACGTGAAAGATGTTGTGAAGGCGATGGTTGAACTGATAGCCGCTGGCGTGAAGAAGCCGACCATTTCTGGGATTTATAACTTAGGAACAGGCGAGGCACGCAGTTTTCATGATCTAGTAAAGGCAACCTTCAAGTCCATGGAGAAAAAACCTAAAATTACTTTCATCGATATGCCGGGTGAACTAAGAAATCAATACCAGTATTATACCCAAGCCGAGATGGCCAAATTCAAACGTGCACTTCCAAAATTTAAATTTATGAAGCTCGAGGACGCCGTCAGTGACTATGTCACTAAGCATTTAATGAAAGAGCCCTATATGAGAAAAGGTAAATGAAAGGTAAAAAAATTGATGGTGTTAAACAAGCAGTAGAGATGCTCCAGGGCCTGGACCTGGCGTCCCAGCAAACCCTTCTGGCCGACATCGCCCGCCGTGATCCCGAGATGGCGATCAAACTCAAACAACAACTCGTAACTTTTGATGATCTCCAATATTTGACCGTATCTATGATGAAGCGCCTGCTCCAGGACGTAGAACTGGATACTTTGGGTCTTGCTCTGAGAGGCTGCAGCCGTGAAGTGTCCGATCATTTAATTGGAATGTTTTCCAGCGGCATGAAGAGAGACATTGATGATATCCTTAAAGGCAAACCTCGTCCGCTGAGTGAAGTCATGGATGCTCAGAAAAAAATCATGGATGTCGTTATGAAGCTTAGAGAGAAGGGCGAGATCATTCTTTCTAAAGATAAGTCGGAGAGGATGGTTTGAAGCTTTTGATTTCTGGCTTCACCAATTTCAGTACTCATACTGAAAATAGCTCGCAAATCATGGCGGAGCTTCTTGGAAATACCAAGATTTCTGATATCACCATTCATCCCGTTATTCTTCCTGTCTCGTTTGCCCAAGCTTTCGAAAAACTAAAAACTGAGATTGATAGCTTTGGGCCGGACTACGTAATTTGTCTCGGGCTTGCAGGTACTCGTCAGAAAATCAGTCTTGAGAAAGTGGCGATCAATCTCATCCATTGTGATATTCCCGATAACGAAGGCATCTTCTTAAAAGATAAGCCGATCATTGCCGGGGGGGATTCTGCCTATTTCTCAACTTTGCCCTTAAATGAAATGGTAGAACTTCAGACTCCATATCCAGTAGAGATGTCGTTAAGTGCTGGTGCCTACGTTTGTAATTACGTGATGTATCGATTGCTGGATTATGTGAAGGATACGAAGGTTAAAGCTGGTTTTATTCACTTGCCGCACTTGAATGGGAATCATTCAAAAATTTCCATGACCCTGTTGAGCGTAATAAATTGTTTGAAGAAAAAGTGAAGAATACCCTCATGCATAAGTTGCGCCTCGCAAAATCTCAAGATTTCTTAATAAGTCCTTTTTAAGTAGACACCCATTCAAATAGTTTCCCATCATGAAGTCATTCATATTTGTGAGGAATAATCATGCGATGCTTTTTTGTAACGCTTACTGCAGTGCTGTTTTCTATTTCGTTAATGGCCAAAACGACAAATGTCAGAAGCTTGGATATCTCTGGTAGGTTCAACGCTTGCTCAGTGGTTGACGTTGATTCATCCATTGGAAGAGTTGCTTGCTGGGGGCAGAATCATTTCCCACTTTTTCTTGATGGATTCTCACAGAAGTCTTTTGTCCCAGTGCTACTTCCAGAATTTACCTCGGAAGTCACTCAGGTTACTGCGGGTTATGAGCATATCTGTGTACTTCTAACAACTGGTTCTGTTCAGTGCTGGGGATCAAATCAGTATGGACAACTTGGACTGGGTCACGTTGCTCCCGCATATTCACCAATTGAAGTTCGTTTGCCAGCATTTGCCACTCAAATATTTTCTGGCACTTATAATACCTGTGCACTTCTTACAACAGGCGATCTTTATTGCTGGGGAGATAATTACCGAGGAAAATTAGGATTAGGAAATTCAAATACTGTTTTAAGAGCGACTTTAATACCCGTTTCAAATGTTTCCTCTGTTTCTATAAGTTCAGGTCACATCTGCTTATTACAATCTGGGAACATCCTTTGTGCAGGTGATAATTCCTCATTGCAGCTAGGTGTCTCAGGGATTTCTCAATCTTCAACATTTATTCACAATGGTGTTTCAAATGCCACCCAGCTTGATGTTTCAAGAGTACATTCATGTGCCGTCATAAATACAGGTGAAGTTAAATGTTGGGGAACCGGTTCTAATGGGCAACTAGGTAATGGGGCAAATCCTACATCATCAATTCCGGTTGTAGTTGTCGGCTTAAATAATGCCACCGAAGTTGCTTCAACGGCACTCTCGACCTGCGCCAGACTGACCACTGGGGAAGTTACTTGCTGGGGAAGTAACACTCAACTTGTTCTCGGAAGCATTGGGCCAAATACAAATACTCCTAGGCTTGTATCGGGCACAGATGTAGTTAGTCACATTGAAGCTGGAGAAGTTGAAATTTGTGCCCTGTTAGTCTCTGGAGGCATTACTTGCTGGGGACGAGGAACACAAGGGCTTTTAGGAGACGGTGGTACATCTGTTCCAAGAATGAATTCTTTAGTGGACTTTACTTTTACGCAAACATACAGATCATTTCAGGCGATTGCCCTGGGATTTGATCTTATGTTTGGTCTATTTCCAGATGGTATTGTTCGCGCCACTGGAAACAATACGAATAGGCAGCTTGGTTTCGGCGCTACGGGAGCATTTGGTCAAAACGCATCTGTCAGTTATTTCGTTGACTCTGGAGCTATAGCTCCAGCAGCACTCGTTCAGGTTGGTGGCGGTCACGCTTGCTCCACAAAAATAAATGGTGGCATCGAATGCTGGGGGAGAAATTATGCCGGTCAGACTGGAGATCCCACGATGGTGGATCCGACTTATACTCCATTTCAAGTTTATCCTAGCGGCGTTGTTTTAAAGCTTCAAACCATGACTGATGCAAACTGCGCCCTTCTTAATAATGGAACGGTAGAATGCTGGGGCCGAAATAATAGGGGGCAGCTAGGTGACGGAGGTGTTCTTGTGTCTACAGCCGTTCCCCAGGCAGTTCCAGGCATGTCAGGTATTGTTGATCTCAACTGTGCAAAATTTAGTTCATTTTGTTGTGCAACGAAATCAACAGCAGAAAAGTTATGCTGGGGGTATAACAATGCTGGCCAGTTGGGCCATGAGCCCACAACTATTTTTGAATCTTCACCCGTCACGGTTAACTGGGGCTCGGACGCAGCTTCAATAACGATGGGATTATTCCATACATGTTATATTGATTCACAAGGTAAAGTTTTTTGTTTTGGCGGAAATTTTTATGGAAATTTAGGAGATGGAACTTTTGTAAATAGTACATCACCTCGCCCGGTTCATTTACCTGGCCCAGCACTAGAAGTGAGAGCAGGAGCAACTCACACTTGTGCTCTCTTGCAAGATAGCCGTTTGTTTTGTTGGGGGGATAATTATTATTCAACAATTGGAATTGGTTCAGAAGCTGCTCAGGTTTTAAAACCCGTTCAAGTAATGGAAGACGTCATTCACTTCGACTTAGGAAATGTTTTTTCTTGTGCCCTAGATTCGAGCAAACTTCTTTGGTGTTGGGGGAATAATACCAAAGGAAATTTTGGAAATGGAAACAATTCAATTTTCCCTTTTCCTGTCCCTGTAAATTATAAAAAAATGTCGAATATTTAAGGATTATATATGCAAGTTGTTGTTGGCTGGTTTGCGTGGCTTTTAGCTTCTACTGGATTAATGAATGGCACTTTATGGCAGATTACGTTAACGTCGCCTCAAAATGGTGCTGTGATTTCACAAATGCCTAATGACCAAATATCCATTATTGGGGGATTCTACCGCCCCAATAATGGTAAGCCACCCATCAGGGGATCTGTTAACTGCAATGGTGCCGCTGGAATCATTGATTTAACTGCGAGGACTTGGACCGTTTCTGGTCTTCATCTTAATCCTGGTGCCAACGCAATCACTTGCGAATACAAAGAAAACAATGATGTTTCTCTTGCTCAAATCCAAGTCACTTATCACGGGGGAGAGACGCTTCCTCCTGTCGCGGGTTTTCAATATTCTCCGACTTCTGGTCCTTCGCCACTGCTTGTTTCTTTTGATGCATCTGAATCATATGATCCTGATGGCGGAAATGTTATTAGTTATGAGTGGACCTTTGGAGACGGAGCATCTTTAGTCACTTACTCGCCAGTTGTTGCGCACGCATATTTATCTGTCGGAACTTTTGAAGCTCAATTGCAAGTGAGAGATGATGAAGGCATTTTAAGTGACCCTATTTCATATTCAATTGAGACATATCAACAAAATTTACCTCCAATCGCTCAAATTGCAGCAAGTCCCTCAAGTGGTTTTGCACCATTGACAGTACAGTTTGATGGCTCACAGTCCACCGATGAAGACGGTTCAATTTCTAGATATGAATGGATTTTCCCAGGAAGCGTTGTTGTTCAAGGGAGCACAGCTCAATATGTCTTTAATGAAGCGGGTAGCTACAATGTGACATTAACTGTCTGGGATAACAAGAACGTCCCAGATTCAGAAACATTCGCAGTCCAAGTAAATGTTGATGATGCCGGTCCTCTCTTGTCAATATTGCCAACTAGTGGAGCCTCAGTCATTACGACGACTCCATCATTTGTTGTTTCCTATTCAGATGCTGAGAGCAGTGTTGATATTAGTACAGCCCAAGTGTGGGTCGATGGAGTTGACTTAAGCAGCAGACTTTCTGCAAGTAACTCTGAAGCGATTCTCGCTTTCAGTAGTGCTTTTCCTCTCAGTAATGGTGATCATACGATTACTTTCGAATTGAAGGATTCCCATGGGAACCTCTCTCAACTTGAAGCTTCGTACAATATTGATGATGGAACTACTCCAATTCAGTCTGTAATAGCGGGACTTGTCACTTTACCAGACGGAGTTCCACTTGAAAATGTCATAGTCTCTATTTTAAATGGCCCTATCGGGGAAGTTGGTGGCTCTTCAGTGACTGATTCAAGCGGAAAGTTTTCACTTCCTTTTAGTACCGGTGGTAATTATTTACTCAGCTACACGTTGGATGGCTATACCACATCAATAAAAAATGTAACTACTCTTGCAGGGGCAGATGCAAGTACTGATAGTGTTTTTCTTAAGCCATTGGACGCTCAAGTCACTCCAATCGTTGCATCTAATGGTGGTGTTGCTTCTAACAGTACAGGAACGGTGAGTATGAGTTTTCCTGCAGGAGCATTAGGAGCTGATGCTACTATTGTTTTAACTGAAGCCAAATCTGGAAAAGATCTCCCCTTCCCACTTCCAGAGCTTTCTGAGTTCACGTTTGCAGTAGACCATATTCCCGCAAATATTTCTTTCAACGAGCCTGTGACTGTGGAAGTTAATAATGACATTGGCCTCCCAGCAAATAGTGAAATTCCTTTGGGTATAACTGATTCTGCACTTGGGCAATGGGTGGACAGTGGAAGGGTAGCGAGAGTCAGTAATGACGGTGCTAAGATAGTTTATCTGCTCGATAATTTCTCTGCTTTTGATGAAAAGTCGTTTATAAATAAAAAACTGGCGAGGGCCTCAGCCTCGGATGCAAATACTTCCACGATATCGAAGGATGGGTCTCAAACGACAAATCCCGTCCCCGGCGGACCAGAGAATAGTGATTGTAACCCCGCTGTTCAATGCTGTCCGACAATGTCGGGTTCGATTATCAAAGGAACAAGTTGTAGTTTAGGGACGAGCATTTCAGTACCCACTATTTTTAGAAATGGTAAGGCTTACGATATTGTCTTTAGATACAATTCTGAGACTGTAAAACCACTAATTGCGATGAGCACAATTAATAATCAGGACCATCTTGCACTTTCAACTGCGCTAGAGGTTACTTCGAACCTCAAAGTCGGTGGAATTACATCTATCCGTGCATATGAAGGCAACTCCAATATCAAGCCATCTGTAATGAAAGATATAATTTCAGCTCTTAGACCAAATGGGGAGCTGATGAAAACTGGGTCTTACCCAGTTGAACACGAGTTATCTGCTGCCTACGATGGAGAATATGCCACTTCTCCCTATTTTGGTGGACCGGCTATCTCGACTCTCGGAGTAAGCGCCAGACAACCAACTCTTTTAAAAGAAAAACTTGAGACTCGAGTGAATATTCAAGATCAGACACTAAGTCCCTTTGGAGCAGGTTGGATGATTGAAGGATTTGAACGCTTGCATGAAGGCTCCGATGGCGCAATCCTCTGGGAAAATGGTAAGGGATTGGCCCAAACATTTTTACCACTGGGGTCAGTTGGAACTAAGAAAACAGAGAAAATTAAGGGCGATGTTAGCGATATTTTGGTCCATGAAGGATTTATGTGGGTTTCAAGTTGTTCAGGAAACGAAGTTCGGCAAATGACTTTAGAAGGACATCTCCACAAAACATGGTCAATTATTTGTCCTACAAGATTTGCTCCCACGAAGCGTGGGGGAGTACTGGTCGTAGTGGAGGGTGGGGAAAAGATTCTTAGGTTAAATAAAAATGGCGAAATAATTCATGCATATACTAAGAAATTTGGAGAAGCACCAATTAGAGCGATCGTAGAGGATGGAGCGCTTGCAGTGCATTTTTTAGCAGGAACAGACGTTAAGACTGTTTCTCCAAGGGATGGTAGTATTTTTCATTACGCTGGGTCACAAGGTTTAATTAAGACTGAATTTCAATCACCAACGGATATTCTTGTTGATTCATATGACAACCTTGTTATTGTTGATAATGGCAGCAATAAAATCTATAAACTTTACCCGAAGACTAGAGAAGTAAGAGTGATTCTCGGTTCAAAAGTTCAAGTCGCAAAACTTAAAACACCATTTATGCCTTACCGCTTAGTCAGAGATCAAAAGCTAAAGAGGTTTTTTATATTAGAAAACTCAGGGCAAATGTGGCATTGGCAAGGACCTGGTCATTCTCGAATTGATGCAATAAGCTTTGAATCTGGGCAAATGAAATCTGGAATTACAAAAAATAAAAATTCGATTAGCGTCCTAGCCTACTCAATGGAAGTTGGGCCAATTGTTGCCCAAGGTTCGTCGATTTGGTGGAATAGAATCAATGAGAAAAAAGCAGTCGATTTAATATATCAATCTCCCGTTTTACATTTTGCGACTCTTACAAAAAAAACTGATGGGACGTTTGAAAGAGTCGATGTTGAAAAGAATAAGATTATATTTAATGCCGCTGGTCTGATTACGGCACAAATAATGGCCGACGGTCAGACTACAAGCTACGTTTATTCAGAAGATAAACTGGTCCAAATTCTAACCCCTGCCGGAGATGGATTCACTTTAAGCTACAGCGGAGGCGGATATTTGGAGTCCATTACAGATGCTCAAGGTAGGACGACTGAGTTCGCAATAAATTCGGCTGGCGACCTTGAACAAATTGTACTCCCTGATAATACGAATAAGTCATTCACATACAGTGCTGATCACTTGCTTACGAGTGAGAGTGATGAAGAGAGTAGAGCAACGCAATACATCTATAAACAAGGACGAATAATTAAAGAAATTTACCCTGGGAATAGAGAGCGCCCAATATCCCCAGCTATTTTTGCAGGGTTTGACCCGAGTAAAAATGCTGTAATGCCAAGAATCACTTTAGAGTCGCAGGTTTCAGAATTCACTACTCCTGAAGGTAGATCAACCAAAATGGAGGTTGATGAATTTGGACAAGTCCATAGGCTATACGCAGCTGACGGCAGTTTTAAAATGTATTCCAGAAATGCCATTGGAATGCCGGAACTTGAAATTTCAAACGAGGGCAGAAAGTTAATAAGAAAGTTTGATTCGCTTGGCAGGGAGATTTCGCGTGTGGGTCATAATGGTTACACAACTACTGTTTATGATTCGACTTCCGGGAAAGTCTCAAGGATCTATGAAGCTTACGGCAGTTCAATGCAACTAACTTATAATTCTTTGGCACAGCCTATTTCAATTACCGATATTAGAGGGAATGTAACAACGTTTTCTTATCATCCTAATGGGACTCTCGCATCTTCTACTAATGCCAAAAATGAAACCACAATTTTTGAAGTAGATACTGCTGGAAACGTTTCTGCTGTAGAAGATAATCTAGGTAACCGAACTGTCTACATCAGAGATGACGCAGGAAATATTCTAGAGTCGACTGATCCAAAAGGTCAGAAAACGACTATGACCAGAGACAATAAAGGTAGAGTTCAAACCGTAACCACACCTTTAAATGGAACAACAAGTTTTTCTTATACGCCTTCTGGGAAACTTGAATCATTAACGGACGCCAGGGGAAAAACTACAAGCTGGACCTATAACGAGCAGGATCTTGTTGCTACTGAAACTAATCCATTAGGTTTTGTTGAGCATTATTTTTATGATGGAGACGGACTGATGATTCAGAAGACGCTTCGAAGTGGTGAAAATATATTTTATGAGTTTGATATAAATAAAAGACTCAAAAAAGTCACCTCACCAAACGATGTGATTCATTGGTCCTATGACAAAGATGGCTTACCTCTTTCTGCCGCTGACAATGACTCTTCAATTTCTTGGGCCTATGATGGACTTGGCCGGGTTATCAAAGAGATTCAGTCAAATGCTCCGGCCCCATTAAAATTTTACTATGATCAATATAAGGGACTTTTACTAAGAAGAACTTTAGGTGCACAAATTTCTGAAGCTTTGGGTTATAATGAGGATGGAGCGATTTTATCCATGACTTATAAACACTACGGAGTTTCTGGATCGGTAAAAATGGGCCGAGATGAACTCGGTCGAAATATTTCTACCGAGTTTTCTCTCGGAGGCTCTGTTCTTCGCACTTTTGATGGAGCAGGAAGACTGACCGCCCTTGATACAAAAGATCGTTCGCAGGCGACTGTCGGAAATTTTCTCTTCGGTTACGACCCCAATTCCAATATCACAGCTATTGACCAAATGGTCGATGGACTTACTACTCCTAAAAACTACGTTTATGATTCAGAAAATCGCTTAACAGAAGCTCAGCACGGAGCGACTATTGAAACTTGGAATCTTGATCTGCTTGGCAACTGGACTGCTAACGGAAAAGTGTACAACAATGCAAACCAGATGACTGAGGATCAAAATTATTTCTACAGCTACGATTTACGCGGAAATCTCACTCAGAAGTCCGCCAAAATAGGTCCTGAAGTGACAAATTTCTTCTGGGATTATTTCGACAAGCTCGTACAAGTTGAAACCCCAAGCAAAAGAGTTTCGTTTAAATACGATGCCACTGGCAGAAGAACTGAACGTCTATTTGAAGATCTTACGAATGCGACAACTAAAACAAGTCGCTGGACTTATCTTCAAGATGACCAGTGGACAGAAATGGATGAGCTAGGACAGGTTCTTGCGGTTACCCTTAATGGTGTATCGATTGATGAAGTTTTATCAATGACAGTTAAGGATTCAAATCAATCAAGTCCGGGGATTGCTCTTGGGCCGATCAAGGATCACTTGGGATCAGTTTATGGTTGGGCGAATTCAAGAACGGGAGCTTTGATTCAGAAACAAAGTTATACAGCGTATGGTGAAACAACGATCTCAGATCCGTCTCCGCTATTAAGTCAGTTGGGAGCAGTGAGAGGTTATACCAGCCGGGAATATGATGAGGCGTTGAAGCTTTATTACTATAGGGCGAGATATTATAATCCGGAGACGGGGAGATTTCTTACTGAGGATCCGATTGGTTTTGATGGAGGAGATTCAAATATTTATCGATATGTTCTTAGCAATTCGATAAAATTCACTGACCCCCAGGGGCAAAACGCCATCGATGATGCAGTCTGCGCAATAATGAAAAAAACAAATCCCAATGTAGAGTGTGGTTCTGCCGCAGAATCAATAGGTGATGCAGGTTGTAGAATGTTTCCTGAATGGTGTACTCCCAAAGGTGAACCGGAGCCAACCCCTACGCCTCCCGCAACGCCTCCCGCAACACCTCCCGAAAAAAACGAATGCGCGGAATTATAAGGTGTAGTATGAAACAATTTATAGGTAGTGCTTCAAGAAAGTATATTTCTTTTTTTGAATCAAGAAAAATAGAAGTAAAGGTATCTTTTATTTTATTTCTTGTTCTTTTCTTTGCACTTTTAGAAAATAATTCCCTCTCGGTTTTAATCTTTCAGACAAGGCACCTCATTGTATACAAGGGCGAATACTGTAAAAGATGTATTGAGATTTTAGGGAGTCTGTTTTTAGTAGTCAGTATCTATTCCCTGTCAAAGAAGTATCTTCAGTTTGAGAAGTTTTTTATATACTTTTTTATTCTAATAATTCCGAACCTCGTAATTTCGATAGTTTTAAATCTAGTGTTTATAACTTGTGTTGTCGTTTTGAATAATTTTTTAAACCTTAATATCCCTTTCCTTGAGCATTTATTTGAATTGTCAAAGGCTCTCATTTTTATATTCATTCTTCATTCTCAGTTTGTATTTATTTTTCAAGCAAATAAAGAAGAAAAAATATTACTGGATTAGAGAGTTACAGGAAGGATTCAATTGATTGAACACTTAAAAATAAGACCAGTAAATTTTACGTGCACAGCATGATGTTTCGGGAGATACCATGTCAGATATTATAATCCGGGGACGGGGAGATTTTTGAGTGAGGATCCGATAGGGTCCCATAGTGGTGATAACAATTTTTATAATTATGTTGGCAATAATCCGACAAATAATACGGATACTTCAGGAAATCTTCCGGTTCCGATTCTCTTCTGCCCAACTCTTGGCAGTTGTCCTGGTTCAATATTAAGATGCCTCGTTGGCTCGGGTATTTTTGTAGAACCTGATGAAGCTCAGAATTGGAGTGCTCAATGTGAGCAAGAAATTGAAGATAAGAAAAAACCAAAACAATGTAATGAGTAGCGATATTAAGCGAGCGTATATGAGAACTTTTTTTAGAATATTTAATTATCCTCTGAATTATAAAACTAGACAGGATCGAAATCCTGTCGGCCAGGTATGTGGATTCTTTTTCATCATTTTTGGTGTACCTCTACTTAACATTCTAATAAGGGCAATTTATAAATTTGCTTTGAATTCGGAATGGGGAGCGCCAAAACCCCAACTTAAGGAGATATTACTGCTCGACTTGTTTCTACTCTTTGAATTCCTCACCGCTTTATATTTTTTTTATACCTTGAAAAATAATTTTCTAGGCTTTTACATGAAGTTTTATCCTTCAATCAAATTTTCTGTATTCATTATAAGTCTTTTGTTTTTCTTGATTGTCTATTCTATGGAGACATATAGCGGCTACTCTTCGCCCAATCCTGTTTTGTTGCTTACGGTCTTAGAAATGAGCACTTATTTTATTCTGTTCTTCCTTCCTTTAAAACAAGAGCTTGCTGATATGGCATCTATCTAATAGTGAAAGACATAAACGTTTCTACCATAGATGCTGGACTAAATTTGATAATTAGTCTTTCATTACTGAACTTCACGCGCGTGACTTTAAGTCCTGCTCGAAAAGTAATTTCATAAAGACTATTTTCTCCTTTTAATATTTGAGGAGAATAATATGACTGATGATTTTAGAATTGATGTTCCCTTTGAGAAGCGGCCACCTCGCTTAAAAGATCTCATTAACAATCTTGTGATGGGTGATGTCTGGGTAAGGGATACTCCATTTGGACCAGTGACAGACTCACTAAGAATTGCTTAAAAATTTGAGATGGAGCATAGGAATGTGTTACGTGCCATTAAGAAATGTGAGAAGGAATTAGTAATTCAGCTCAAATTTGAGCTGAATAAAAACATAATAAAAAACAGGTGCTTGCGAGGTGCCAATGTTAAAGAGCACTACCTTAAAGTGAACTTCTAAGCTCATCAATTAATACAGCAGTAGCGTCTTCCACTGCTTCTGCTGTTTTATCAAGTACAGGATCATTTCCTGTGAATTTTTCATCGCCACCCATATTTGTTACCACCATAAGTGCAGCCTTCATTTCAGGAACGAGCCACACTTTTGCGTAATTTGCCAGATTCGTTCCGTTATGAACAAAAGCAGTACCATTTGCCCAATCTCTCTTCACTTTGAACCAACCACCCGCAGTGTAACTCATTTCACTAGTTGGGAAGATCGTTTGGAGTGGAATAAAACTTGCTGATTTAAGAAGGTTATCTTTACCATTCGCCCCATCCAGATGAGCTTGGAGATATTTCGACCAATCGACAAGATTGCAATGAACTCTTCCGGCCGGACCCCATATAGGTGAGTTGTCAGTAAAAATTGGAGTAAGCGTGCCTAGTTTACTAATGTGGGCGACAGGAGCTGAGGGCGTTGCTTCGTCAATATTTCCGAGGGGGCCAAATCCACAGCTATTCATTGATAATTTTGAAAAAATCTTATCAGTTATAAGTTCTTCCCACGATCTTTTCGTAATCCGTTCTAATACATGAGCTGCAACTACGTAAGCCACGTTACTGTAGGAGTCTTTAGTATCTGGTTTAAATTCAGGACTTTTCAAAAGAAGGTGAGCACTAACAATGGACCGTTTCTCGATCACTCCTGGAGCTGATTCCATGGCCTGCTTTATTTCTTCGTATTGGGGTATTCCTCTAAACATTCCGGAACGATGTGAAAGTAACATGTCAAAAGTTACATCCTTGTAAGCTTCATGGATTACAAGTTCGGGAAAAAGCTCTGAAAGTGTTGCTTTCCATTTTAGCTTTCCCTCCTCAATAATTATTGCAGCAAGAGTTGCAGTCATTGATTTTGTAGCTGAACCTAGATGATATTTATCATTTATAGTGACCTTCGTATCTTTCCCAATCTCTCTCACGCCAGTTGCCCCGATCCTACTGATCGCACCATCTTTTAGTATCGCGCCACTTAAGGAAGGCAGGTTATATTGCAGTCTTATCTTTTCTAAACGTAAACTTAGTGCATCGTCTTGTGCCCATGAAGTAAATGATAATAAGAATAGTGGCAATAATAGGAATCGCATGTTTGGTGTTTTTTTCCCAGTGGTTGTATAGAAAAAGGGGCCCCGAAGGACCCCCGTCACGAATTACTTAACTTCAATTACGTAAGAGTCATAACCAAGAATACCTTTTTTCTCAACATTGTAAGGTACTACAGTTTGCATCGGAGTGATGTCGTAAACAACATTCTCACCATCGTATGAACGCTGACGAGCTCTTACTGAAAATGTATCTTCTTCAGTTCCACCAAGCGATGGAAGGTTTTTGAATTTGATTCTTACTTTATCAGATTCGTATCTTGTTACTGTACCGTAAGAGGCACAATAAGTTTCAGAGACTGAGCATGAACGGGCATAACGTTGAACAACCGGGATTCTCTGAGTTTCTGTTCTTAAGCACTGACCATTATGAGGGTTCTTGCGCGTACAAACTGTCCGAGTTGTGTAACCTGTAACTCTCTCATTATATCCGCACTGACTGCCTGAAGTGACAACAACGATTCTTGTTCCGTAGGCCTGGCAAACTTGTTGCGCCATTGGCACCTGAAACACGACTTCAACGACGCTTGGAGTTTCAGAAGTGCGAACAAGAATGGCTTCAGCATTATTCACGCTGATGTCTTTTGAGTTTAGAACTACTCTTTCCTGCGCAATAGCTGCAAGCGAAAGCGTAAGAGCGAGAAGGGCGATTAACTTTTTCATAAATGTCCTTTATAAGTAGCGGGGTTTTTATTTCAATTCAATTGAGTAACTATCGTATCCAAGAATTCCTTTTGAGATGACGAAGTAGGGAAGAGTTGTCTTGATGGTACTAACTTCATAAACTACGTTCTCGCGGTCCAATCCTCTTTGGCGAGCAATGACCTTGAAAGTTTCTTCTTCTGTTCCCCCAAGTGCCGGTAGGTTTTTAAAACTAATTTTTAATCTGTCAGCTTCGTTAGTTGTTACTTGTTTTGTTTGAACGCATTTAGAAGTAGTACTTCTGCCTCTATGGACGCGAACGAACTTAGTGCATACAGTTCTGGTCATTGGCACATTAAGATAGACAGTTACTTTGTCAGGAGTTTCGGCAGTTCTGACTAAAGTCGCTTCTGTGCCATTAACTAATGCTGTCTCACTATTCATCACAACTCTTTCTTGAGCGTATGAAGCAACTGAAAGTGTGAGTGACAAAATCGCTAAAAGTTTTTTCATAAGATATGTCTCCGTAGGTTCCGTAAATATTGTGTGCTGTAAGTAACTCAAGTTGACTTTTGACACCAGTGGTCATAGTAGAACTTACAGGGTCTTACGCGCTTTTGGCCGGCGCAAATGGTCTTTGTGGCCCTTGGACCGGAGTCCCAACGGCACTGTGGAAGGCCAATCTGCCCCCTGTTTGTAAGAAGTTGTTATGGCGGTTATCTGTAACTGCTTAGAAAAGGGCTGAGCGCGGAGTTGGCATGATTCATGCTCAATGTGATCCCGAGAGATGTAAGGGACCACTCAAGGATTGAGTGATCCAAAAATGACAAGCAGGACGTCACCTTTATATCTCGCCACGGAAAGGCAGTCGGTATCATGGATTGAAACCGATCAACTTTAAGGACGAAACTCAATTAAGGAGAGCTTTATGGAAAAGGCAACGATCGAACAATTCAAAAAACTTTTTCTCGAGATTTTATCTGAGGAAGAAGTTTTTGAAGGAAAACTCTCTCCTACAAGTCTTGAGGGTGACGAAGTTGATATTGTATCAACCGAAAAAGCTAACCAAATGGACTTTCGCCTTCAGGCACGTAACGCCATCTATATGAATAAAGTTCGTAAATCCCTCCAGAAGATAGAAGAGGGTACTTTTGGTGAGTGTGAGGACTGTGGAGCAGAAATCACTTATAACCGCCTTTTAGCTCGACCTACAGCGGATCTTTGTATCCATTGCAAGGAGGCCGAAGAAAAGGAAGAAAATCAGCTCGTGAACAAGAACCGCGCTTCTACTAAAATTGGTGGACGCCATCTTCCGATCGAGCACCTTGAAAAAGGTTACCAGCGCGACGAAACATCAACATCTAATTTTCATGTAAGTCATATGGATTACCAGGACATTGTGAGCTAGGCGGATATTTAAATTGGTTAAGAGAGGGCCCGCAAAAGCGGGCCCTTTTTTTTATACGATGAATTGAGAAAGTTCCTGAACCAGAGACTGACTGCGAGAAACAAACTTCTCTTTATCTTCTGAAGACAATCCCTCAGACGATAATGAAGCCAGATCCTGAACGTGATGGGCTATTTTTTCTGCCAATTCCTTCTTGTCGCCCTTCTCCCAAATCTTAAGTGCATTTTGGATCAGAGTGTTGGAAGGGTTAACTACCAAAGTCTTCTTGATAGGCATTGAGAAGGCCGTGTTCCCCATGGATTTTGTCATTTGCTGGAAGCGCTTCATGTTCTCGTCTACTTTGAAGTAGGCGCTTGATGACGCATTCTTAAGGTTTTTCACATCCACGTCTAATTTCATTTCTAATTCTTTGTTATCTCCAACTAGAACGTGCTTGAAAAATTCTTTGATTTTGATGTCATCACTTGTCGTCGATGCCGTCTCAAGAAGATTTTCAACTTCTGAGTCAATGGCAGCAAACTTAAACGTTTTATCATCAAGCTTGGCCATTTCAGCGTGCTGCATGAAGTGAGGATCGATATATTGATCTGTTTCAATCACCTGGATACCTTCACTTAAAAGCTGCTTACGAAGAGACTCATCACTGAGGTTCTTTTCAAAATACACATATTTATCTTTAAGTTTCTCTTTATAGGTTTCAGGAATCGCCGTTTGGTATTCTTCAAGTGTGACTAGTTTTCCATCTGAGTTTTTGAAGAGGACATAATTTCTCATGACTTCATCAAATTTTGTGTCTTGCATACAGCCGTATTTAACAAACAGGCCAATATCTTCCCAGACTTTCTCATAACGTTCACGATCATTGTTGAAGAGTTTTTTTAGTGACTCAGCAACTTTCTTAATAATGTAGTTTGAGATTTTCTTGATATTTGGATCACCCTGAAGAGCTGACCGGGAAACGTTTAACGGGATATCTGTTGAATCTATTGCACCTTTGAGAAGTCCTAAGAAATCTGGCACCACACTCTTGATGTTATCAGAGACAAAAACCTGTTTTGAGTAAAGCTTAATTCCATTCTCTTGAACTGGTTTATTCACGTTCACTTTAGGGAAAAACAAGACACCTTGGAGAGTGAAAGGATGATCGACATTTAAATGGAGCCAGAAGAGGGGCTCTTGATCGGCCGGGAACATCTTGCGGTAAAAGTTTTTATAGTCCTCGTCCGTTACAGTTGTCGGGTCTTTTTTCCAGACTGGAGTTGTTTCATTGATGATTTCTTCTTTGGCCTCTTTATCACTCATATCAACGAGAGCGATTGGGTAAGGCATGAAATCACAGTAGCGAGTTAAAGTTTCACGCACTTTCCAGGCATTTAAGAAATCTTCTGAATCAGAGTTGATATAAAGTTTGATGGTCGTACCAATGTCTGTTTTGCTAGATTCGCTGAATTCGTAGTCTGTGTCACCGAGACAGGTCCATTTTGTCGCAACGGCACCTGGGGCCATGGAAAGTGACTCTACTTCAACTTTTTCAGAAACCATGAAAGCCGAATAGAAACCCAAACCGAATTTTCCAATGATTTCATCCTTGGCGGTGGTATTTCCCATGTCTTTCATTTTGACGACGAATTCTTCCGCACCAGAGAAGGCCAGCTGAGCGATGTATTTTTCAACTTCAGATTCATTCATCCCAAGGCCGTTGTCTCTAATTGTGATGGTACGGGTGGCCTTATCAACTTCAATTTTTACGGCACCGGCCGGGGTTTCATGGCCTTGCGAGCGGGCCAGAGTGGAGCGCTTAGTGATCGCGTCACAGGCGTTGGAAACCAATTCCCGGATAAAAATATCATGCTCCGAGTAAAGCCATTTTTTAATGATAGGAAAAATGTCGTTAGTTTTGACTGAAATCGAACCTTTACGTGTGCTCATTGGCGCCTCCATCGGTAGTGTCATTTTGTCGTCTTGTCATTTAGCGTAATAATCCACTAAAAAGATGGTATTGAAAACGTAATCGTCAAGGGTACTTAAATAATGCCTAATGAAATACTGCCGCTCTTCATTCTAACGACTGGAGGGACCATTGAAAAAATATACGACGAATTTGAAGGGTCTCTTCAAAATAAAGATACTATCGTCAAAAATAAAATCCTTCAGAAGTTAAGACTTCCTTATACCGAAATTCAGGTTGAGCAAATCATGTCCAAAGATTCTTTGGTGATGGATGACAAGGATCGTGCTTCGATTCTTGAATCTATTAAATCTTATGCTCGTTTTGGAAATCCTATCGTTGTTCTTCATGGAACAGACACTATGGATCTGACTTCTAAATTTTGTTTTGAAAATTTTAAAGATATTTCTGTACCTGTCGTATTCACTGGCGCCATGAAACCACTTGGCTTTGATGACTCTGATGCCGCCCAGAACGTGATCGAAGCGATCTTTGCTGCTAGAATCTTGAAGCCAGGCTTCTATGTTACTTTTCATGGAAAACTTTTTACCGTGCCGAATGTGAAAAAAAATAAACAGCGTGGGACTTTCGAGGAGATTGAATTATGAAAACTTTTATTGCAGGAATAATGCTCATATCTTCAAGTGCGGTCTTTGCCTGGGGAAATACTGGCCATAGAGTCGTAGGGGAAGTTGCGACGAGATTCCTCGACATTGATGTTTTGGTTAAAGCGAATAAAATTCTCAAAGGTCAAAGTCTTGCTCGTGTTTCAACCTGGCCGGACGAAATCAAGTCTGAACCAACGACTTATCAGCATACATTTAACTGGCACTACACAACATGGCAGACTGATGATCATGACCATAGCGAAGACGAAGAAGACACTTCAACGGGTTTTCTTTTAAAATCAATTAATGAACAATTGGCAGTCCTCGGTGATCCCAATGCTTCGGATGATGAGAAGGCTTTTGCTTTAAAGTTCGTCGTACACTTGGTTGGCGATGTTCACATGCCTCTTCACGTCGGCGCCGGAACAGATCAAGGTGGGAATTTGTGTAAGGTTACTTACATGGGAAGACCCTATAATCTTCATTCTCTTTGGGATGAAGGGATGATTGATTTTACCAACCTGAGTTTTACCGAATTATCCAGATTCGTTTCAGAGGGCAGAACAGTTCAAGAAGTAAAGGCGATCAGAAAGGGCTCTGTTGTAGATTGGGCCCTTGAATCTAAAAATATTGTAGCCTCGCTTTATCCAGCGGATGTCATTCCCTCAACTGAACAGATGTCTATTCTGAATTATTGCAAAAAAGATGTGTTGCCTGAAGAAATGCCGAAATTGTCTTATGAATATGCTTACAAATTTATGCCAGTCATTGAGAGAAGATTGTATGAGGCCGGTGTTCGCCTCGCCATGCTTTTAAATCAGAATTTAAAATAGTTTTTTCATAAAGAAGGGGAGGGCCGCCCTTCTTTATTGAATTTTTCATTAATGATGAGTGAACGATAAACGAGCTCACCCACTTCCATTCCGGCCTTGATGTCACTAGGGTAGTGGACTCCCCCTTTTACTCTACCAAAACCAATTTCCTCAGATCTTTTTAAAAATGCTTCCGCTCGGGCAGGATACATCTGCCCGTAGACACGAGCGGTAAGTTTTGCAGCGGCTGCGTGGCCACTTGGGTAAGACAGAGAGTCAGCATGAACGTGAATGCATGGCCTGATTTTCACGGAGCGGTTGAAGGGACGCGGTCTTAGCCATTTCTTTTTCAGCGTTCTGGTAAAGTAGTTCGCTTCGTCGAATAAGCGTTTGTGAAAGCTCTCTAGACGTTGAGTTTCTTCATAGGTGAGTGGTCCATTGGGAGGACCAAAAAATGCCAGTGCTGAAGCCTTGGACTCAAACTCATATTGCTCGCATTCACCTTGGGTTCTTCGGCTTTGCCACTCGGTAACAATCGCTAAATCCGATAAATCTTGAGCTGAATTAAAGGCCGGTGGTGGCGTGATTTCTGTGAGCGAGACCGCTGCACTATCTAAGTAATAGAGTCGAAGATGGGACTGTCGATTCCAGTAGATGACAAAAAGAATAATGAGGGCGAGAGGAATGAGAAGCCACTTCGTTTTTTTCACGTCGGATTTTGCTCAAGTAACTTTTTCATCCCATCGATGGCGGCTTGGCCCATCGCCTGAATCGCCTCAACGGAGTTTCCTGCACTATGAGGTGTGCCCATAAAATTTTCCAATTCAACCATCTTCCCTTGGTAGGGTTCAGGTGAATGGGTGTCCGCAAGATATTGAAAATGAGGATTTACTTTGAGGTGATTAACCATCACATCGTGATCGACGATTCCCCCGCGACTTGTGTTCACCAATACAGAGTTAGTTTTCATTTGATTCAGAGCTTGCTGATTAATCAAATGCTTCGTCATTGGAGTGAAGGGAACGTGTAAACTCACGGCATGAGATTCAGTTAGCAGCGTTTTAAGGTCTACGAACCTGACTTTGCCAACATGTTTAGATTCATCCAATTCATTGACTAACACTTGACAGTTAAATGGTGCCAAAAGACGGGCCAGCTCTTGACCGACGTGGCCGAAGCCAATAATACCCACCGTCTTCAAAGAAAGGTTTTGCCCACCATCTTTGTGCCAGATACTTTGTCTGAGTTTCATCGAAGTGGTGTGCATGAGATGCATGCCCGTGAGGAGAAAACTCAGGGCGTATTCGGCAACTGCGACACGGTTGGTGCCTGGATTAAGCGCCAAATGAATAGGACTTTTCTCGAGAAAATCTAAATCCAGGTTATCGGTTCCGACACCATACTTAGAAATTCCCTTTAACTGAGGCATTTTCCCAAGAAGATGTTGGTCAATCTTTTCTGTGCCGACAATTAACCATTTTGCATCTTTTAAAAAAATCTCCAATGGTTCCTGCTGGTCCCAAAGCACGGGAGTGGTTCCAAGTGCTGCGAGTTGTGAGACCAGTGCGCTGGATTTACAAAATGATTTAGAAGTAATGTGGATAAGCGTCTTATTTAACATATTTATTTACCCACCATTCAAGGACAGGGACTTGCCATTCATAATCCAGATCGCCTCCGCCTGCAGGCTGCTCTAATGGATAAATCTTTTTTCCCATCCACTTAAAGGGCGGCATGTTGTCTTTCATATTGAGTAGACTTTCTATGCGCACGATTGTTGCACCACCATCGGCAAAAAAAGTTTTCATATGGTCCTTACGGTCACACGTGATGGCGTGGCCAAAATTTTCAAACGGAATGTAGGGAACAAGAACTCCCTCTTGAAGTGTTCGAGCGCGCTCAGGAGAAAACATGCCAAGTTGGGCGACAGTAATCGCAGAATCAATTTCCGGATTATTATCGAGGTGGGAAATACCCTGCTGAATCACTTCACTTGTGACTGTCGGAGCGTTACACATGGTAATGACAATATAGCGTGTCGCTGGGAATTTTTTTTGAATTTCGAGAGCGGCCCACTCAATTGATGATTCCAGTAGGGCCTCATTATTCAGTAATTTGGCCGGCCGAGGTAAGCTCAGGAAACATTGTCCCACTAAGGCCTGTTCAATCTCTTCATCATCAGTGGAGATGAGGCACTTACTTATTGCGCTGCACTTTAACATCGCACTAGCAGACCACTGATAGAGAGGCCGACCCGCCAGTGGCATTTTGTTCTTACCCGGTAAGCC
This sequence comes from Halobacteriovorax sp., assembly GCA_020048985.1. GTDB lineage: Bacteria > Bdellovibrionota > Bacteriovoracia > Bacteriovoracales > Bacteriovoracaceae > Peredibacter. The sequence goes on from JAIFLR010000048.1 coordinate 48,713, forward strand.
CTGGCTGCCTTTTCTTCCGAACTGAATTCCGATGATCATAGTCTTCTTTTGGTAAAAACTTATAATGTGAGTTAAACTTATCTCTATAATCACACGTCAAAACTGAGAGTGTCATGTCGAAAAAAGCAATCGTCCTGGGTGGTTCGGGTTTTATTGGAAGCGCAGTTGTGAGACTGCTGGCGGCATCCGGCTTTACGGTTGAGAATTGGGATATCTGTGAGCCCAAAGAATATAAAGAGTTATGGAAGAAAATTGATATCAGTGATGAAAGTGATTTTCAGCGACAGCTTTCTACTCAACCATCTGACTTAGTATTTCACTTGGCAGGAGTCTCTGACATGGTGAGTGCCGAGCAGGACGAGGTGAAGGCCTATGAAGTAAATGTCATGGGGACCCTCCGTCTGGTACAGCAGCTTAATTTGAAGGCAACGACGAAGCTTATTTTTGCCAGCAGCATCTACGCTGAAGGCAGTGCAGGTGGGGCCTATGGCAGGACAAAAAAAGCCGCCGAAGAGATAGTGAAGTCTTATAAAGGTGAGTACCAAATTCTGCGCTTCGGGTCAGTTTATGGTTTAGGCGCCCGCACCACGAGCGGGCTGGTTGGAATCATTGCGCAGATTTTAAAAACATCAGAGTTGGCGTTTCCTGGAGATGGTAGCGAAATCAGAAATTACATCCATGTTGATGATCTGGCAGAAATTGTTCTACAACTTGCTCAAGGTAAAGAGCGCTGGAACAAAGTGACAATGATCCAAGGTTTTGATCAGTATGACCAAAAGAGACTTTTTTCATTATTAGAAGAGATCATCCAGCGTCCCATCAAAATGACCTATTTAAACCCCGGCCAACATAATCGTTACTCGATTACACCATTGAGATTAAGTGAACTTCCGGCCGTTGTTCGTCCAAGTACCTCGCGGGATTTTGCTTCAGCGATTCTGCAGATTATGCAGGATCTACAACAGCATGAGTAGAGAACTAATCCGGATCACAGAGATTGAAGGTGGTCTGATTGAGATCGATAGATCAGGGCAAGTTGAAAAAATAAAAAAAAACATTGATGAAAATCAGTACTGCCTATTAGTAGATGCGTTCTTTAATCGAGAGGTAATGAAAGCGCTGACGAGCGAAGAACAAATCATCGCCAGAGGTTATCTGGCCTGGAGTTATTTCTGGCCACAAACAATCTATCAGGAATTATTCGCTAAATATCCGCTTGAGCGCTACGACTATAAGTGCCATCCGGATACGGATCTGGCCCGCTATCTAACATGGTCTCAAAACAAAGAGGCCTGGAATCCAATCCATTGGCTGATCTACTTTTTTGCCTACTTACCATTCATTCGAATTCGACTGAACTCATTTGTGGGCCCATTGTTAGTGGGGCTTTCTATCGATGACGAGCGCTGGAAAGATTTTACTCCCCTGGCTTCTTTAAAAATAGGTGGAGGCAAGTGGCGCATGAATGCTTGGTTAAGCTCGTTGCCTCTTTTGCATCCGCGAAAATATTCACTGGTGGGAGATATCACTCAAAAAGTTACTGCCCACATTAAAAATATGCAGCTCTCGGCGAGATTTTTGCAGTTGGCATTGCCTCGTGTCCAGGGAGAAATGCATTTTTGGGATGACTTTAATTACACCTATCCCCTTAGGCTGGCAGCTGGGTCCAATGGCAACCGGATCGTTGTTCATCAGCACGCTCCTTCTTTTACAAACATCCATGTGACGGGACAGATCGTTTCCAAATATAAAATGATCGATGAAGCTGAATGGTCTTGCTGGGACAAAGAATGGGCAGAACTCGCCAGCGAAATGAACTCAGGTTTAAAAGTTTCCTTCACTGAATCGAACTTACCTCATAGTGCTACTATTCCCTTCAGCAAGGAGGGGATGGTGGTTTTCCCTTGGGAAGCATTTTGTGATAACCAATTTAAAAATCCGGCTATCCGGCGTGCAATGGCCTGCGGACTTCCCGTCGCAGTAAAGTTGCGTCCAGGCTACTCGAAAGACTTACAGATGAAGAGTTTTGGACCGCTGCCAGAAAAAGACCTCACGATTGTGACTGAGTGGAACCAATTGAAAAGGGGAGTGAGGGCGATTGTGGGTGGGCAAACAGCCCTCGTCTATCAAGGCTATCGTCAAAATATTCCAACTCTGGTGATGGGATACGCTTCCCAAACCTACAAGGCGTGGCTAGATAAAAAATTGCCCTCGAAAAAATTAATTAACTGTCAGTCTGAAGAATCGCTTTTCTCAGCTCTTCAAGCACTGGCGGAAAAAGATTCTGGACACGAGTAATGTCGGGCCTTGGCATGCGAATTTCTTTCTGAAGGTCCCAAAGCGGGTGATTGGGGTAGAGTTCTTTGAATCTCGTCTGAATATCAGTAATATTACCCATGAAAACATTGTGATTAAGTAGCAAGATCAGACCTGGAATGAGCCCGTCTACGAGGTCATTGATGCGTCCTCGAGCAAAACGGTCACGACTCATTTTCCAGACATCAGTCAATAAGAGTGTCGTCTCATAGATGACTTCTGCAACCAGCGATTTTGGCCATACTTTTGGCATCGTTGATTCAACCGTAAGATCACTTTTAATTTTATAGCGAGGCAGATAGGCCATTTTGGGAAGGTAGCTATTAGTCAGATGTTTTTCGCAAATAATAATCGGCGCGGGGTAACTGGTGTAGTAGTTGGTTATAGGGAAACTCATCTTTGAGTAGTATTGGCTTAAGCGCTCGATGGTACTACCGCTCACTTCATCACTGGTAACCCATAGCGTGTGTTTATCCAGATATCTCCACGGATGATAATCAATGAGGATGCATCTAGCGCCCAAACGAAAGATTTCAGAAAACTGATTCTTTTCTTCATCTGTGAAATGAATCTCTTTTAAACCTTCTAAGGAGCCACCCCAATAAGTCACTTCTTCTAATTTTGAGTTTGGTGGAAGTGATCTCAGAATATGGGCCCAATCCTCCCAAACAGACTTACGGTCGATAGCAGACTTACGGAGTTGATGAAAATTTCTTCGGCTATTTAAAACAGTGTTTCTATCATTTAAAAGCATTCCCGCATCTGCCAATAACGAGGTATGCAGGAAGATTCTCTGGCTTTGTTGGTCGTGGGCAAAATACTGTGGAAGAATTTTGGTCAGGATTCGCCAGGCCTTCCAGTCTTTGAGATAAAAATCTTCTATTTTCGAATGCTGTAAAAGAGAGCTGATTATTGAATGGGAGCGATTGTGTTGAATATGAATGGAAAGAAAGGGAAAACAGGCCACTAAGAAATCAAATGCAAAAAGCTTGCTTCTTTTGATATCCTTATCAAAGAAAATATTGAGATCAATGTCGCTAACGAGTGGAATGAAGTCGGAATTGTGCTTTTTAGCAAAACTCCCTCCAATTCTCACTTTTGTTGCTCCCAGAATGTTGCTAACAAGGGGAGTCAATAGTGAAGCGAATTGGTAGCAATGTTTGTAGAAGGTAGAAAAGAGAAAGGTTGGTGAATTGTCGATGAGCCAGAATCTAAATTTTGATAAAGATTTGCGATATAAGAAAACCGACCTAATAAAAAGCCTGCGCGGCTTTGTTACTTGGCTGAGCTTACTGCCATCAGCAATTAAAAAGCTGTTCGTTGCAACTTGCTTCGTTGGATTGATAGCTTTTTCTGTCGAGGTCTTTTTCATTCGCTTTCTCAATGCTCTGATGGCCGACATTGGTCTCATCCCGGGTGAGACGGTTGTCATGGCGATAAAAGTAACTGTGCCTATTCTAATCCTACTCGCTATTATGCGATTAGGGGTAGGGGTATTTAGATTTTTTCTTTCCGGAAAGCTGGCCCAGACTTGGACTCATCTACAGCGAGAATCCTTAGTTCGGCGTGCCGCTCAGACCAAGAATCCGATCACTGCAGATGAAATTCAAAAATACAGCTACCACGCAGAAAGCGGCGGCCAATTTTTTATTACTCTCAGCTTACTCTTTTTTAATATCGTCTCTGCCCTGGCCACCGCTCTCTATTGTGTGTGGCTTTCACCCAAATTAAGTCTTGTTGTCATTGGCGTTGCCCTCTTATTTGTTTTACCGGCGGTGACTGCCCTTAAAATCCTCAAGAAAGGTGTGAATAGCGTTTTTTCCAGTAAACAAATTATGGACCGCTACTATGTTTCTATGATTGAAAATAGCTATGTCTTGGGAGCAGTTGATTCCAATAAAATTCTTGATAAAAACATAGAGGAATCGAAAAACTTCGCCAGGGGAATGGTTAAGATCGATCTGATTAAGGGTATTAAGAGGAATTTTCCCGAACTCGTGGGCATCTGTATCGTGATTATCCTTATCACCAATTATCGCCAGTTCACTGATGTCAGTGTAACCCAGTTGACCACCATGGTTTATCTCCTGGTTAGATTATCTCAATATTTAGGAAATGCCTTGTATGCTCTTGGACAATCTCAACTGCTTCATAAATCCATTGAAATAAATAATCAGATAGAATTATTTGAAACACCTAAAGTATCTAACGTAGAAAAAAAAGAAATTGAGAAAGTAAAAGTTGAAATTGATTGGAACAAAGGCGAACACTTCTCTTTTGAATCCCCAGATCTCGTGCATCTGATAGGAGCCCCGGGATCAGGGAAAACAACTTTACTGAGACACTTGTTGGGTTCTCGGCACGGTGAAAATTGCCAGATCAATGTCAATGGAGAAGACTCCGGTTGCTATGTGAATCAGATGGCCTATGTGGGGACTTCCCCCTTTGTTTACCCTGGCAGTATGTTGGAGAATGTTTTTGTTTTCAGTGACCCAACAAACCAACCGAATGACAGATACAGAAAAATTATTCAAGAAACTTTTCCCGACATCGGAGTAGAAGCTTTTCTCAAAATGCTTCCCTCGCAACTCTCAACAGGACAGCTGCAGCGGTTGTCATTTTTGCAGTTATTAGTCTCAAAACGAAAAATTCTCATGTTGGATGAGGCGTTTGCCTCTCTTGGACCACAAGAAAGCGAGCTTATTCAAAAGTTAAGGTACGAATGCCCGAATTCTCTCATCATTTATGTCTCTCATAATATGACTGCTGGAGTATTAGGGGAGAAGGTTGTTGAGTTGCATCGCTTGTCTTAAGAGGTTTTCGGCCAGAATGAAATGATCCTGGATAATCTTATCATTTAGAATTTTTTCTTTCTTCTCTGCGAGTTTGGTCTGATTCATCATTTGGTTAAGAAGTGGCAGACGAGAGTAAATGCAATCCTCCAATCTTTTGTAGCTGGCCGGGTCGATCTCGTATAGATAAGGATTATCGTAAAATATGACGACCGTCTCTAGAGTCCATTGAAGAATGGCGAGTTTCGGAATTGTCGGAGAGTCGAACTTGATAGAAGTCAATCCAACTTTTGGCAAGAAGGCGTAGAGATCAGGATGACCTTCAGGGAATGGAGTGATTTTCGCTGGCCGCGAGAAGTAATCCCGCAATTCATTCGCATTCTTAAACTGGATAGGAATAAATTTGAGATGTTCTTCACTCACCGTGTGAAATTCTTCGGCCTGATCCAAATATTGGTTAACTTTTGGCATATTCTGGATGATTTGGAATTTAAGAAAGTAATTCTCCCAAAATATTCTCTCACAAGATTTGGCAGATAACCTGGTCCATACACTTAGGCTTTCTTCTGTGGTGATGTTTTTTGCCAATTGCTCGAGACCTAGGTCTTTGGCCAATTCCATCCACCGGTCTTTTTGTTTTGCGCTGGGAAGATAGATGAAGTTTTTTGTGCTTCTGGCATGTTCTGGATAGCGATTGATGATTTCCCGCAAACACAGCCATAAGTTTCGTCGTTTGGAGATGAGTTTATTATTCATCCAAGGAGAGTCATGGTGATAATAAATACCGGCCTGATAACAAAGTTGATCGAGCTCAGGGCTAGTAAATTTAGCCGTTATATCAATTCGAGTAAATTTATTCAGATAGAAGAATTGTTTCTTTATCTTCTTTTGATTTTCGGTAAGAGTTTTTCCAATCACTTTTAGATCGATATCACTTACAAATGGTATCCATGCCTTCGTGTGAAATGAGCCCTCAATGATGTATTTCCCATCAAAGAAGCGTGAAGCAAAATATTTTACATAAATACTAATCAGTGATCGTATCAAGAATCTTACGTGAGAAATCTGAAGCAGAACTCTCACAAAATGTTTTATTCGGACAATGGGGTTAAGGCTCATCAGAATGACCAGCCTATTTGTGGAATCGTATTGATCTCTTTCAAGTAGCTCTCAGCTGACTGGCCTAAGACCAATAAACGGTAGTTCTTGAAATAGATGATTCCGCCATATTCTGGATTTAATAGTGATAGGCCACCGAAAACTTCTGGGCAGAAGTTTTCCTGATAAATGACCAAGTTTGGTGGTGTCATCTCTTTAAGCAGAGAATCAAAGCTCTTTAAACAAGCCTCTTCGTTTTTTAACTCTACACCGCAGCGGCCATATCTTTTTATATAAGGCTTGAACCATTGATTGTTGTACCAGTAAGAACTGACTTTATTTTCACAACGCTCGCCTTGTCCTTGCATCGCTGTGTAAATAAATGGCTCCCGGACCTCAGACCAAGTATCACTATACATAAGAGGCAATGAGCTCACCTGTATGGTAAAGAAAACTCCAAAAATTACCAACTGGCCTCTGCGAGGCAGATTATTTAGAAAAAGAAAATAAATGACAGGAACAAACCACAAAAAGTAACGAGGAAGTATGTAGGAGTATGGACCCATGGACCGATAGAGGATGGCCAAGAAAAATAAGGTCATGGACATAACAAATAGAGAATTTAACTTCAGTCTTTCCTTTGAGGAAAAAATCTTCGCGGCCAGAACTACAACCCAGAGACGGATCAAATTCATACGTTTGGAAAATATTATGAAAATAACCTCTCTCAAAGACTCCGAAATAGAGGTTTTTACATTCCAGAATACATTTTGCGATAAGACGAGGGATTTGAAAGAAAGATTGTAGCCAACCCAAGGTATGATTAATAGCAAGTGCGCCAATCCTAACCACAGAAAAGCTTGCCATGCTTTTGTGTCTTTCTTCATTAAAAGTTGAAAGAAGATGACTGCGGAAAAAATGATACAGAAAACCCAAGCCAGATAGTGAGTATAAAAACACAAGGTCAGGAGTGTGATGATGAGGGCACCATTTTTCTTTGAGGGGGTCTCCCGCCAATTCAAGATTTGCAGCCAGGTCGCTAAACAAAAGAGGGAAGCCAGGCTATAGGGCTCCACCATTCTGGTTATTTCCAGGAGAGGTGAGCTGAAAATCAAGAGGAGGGAGAATAGCCACCATGGGAAATTAAGAATTCTTCTATACCAGAATGGTAAAATCGCCATAATGGAAAAAAATAGTACAGACAAAAAGCGTGTAGCGGACTCTTCTTCTCCGACCAGATTAACCCAGCCTTTAAGCACGAAAAAAAAGAGAGGAGGATGAAAAGCCCAATTTCGACAAAATTCCAGAAGCTTCGGGAGGGGCATGGCCTGTTGATACAGCAAAGCTAGTTCGTCATTATGGTAAGAATCTTTTCCTAGTTCATAGGCCGCAACGTAGAGACCGAGGGCCACGATAAAAAATACCGCCAGACGGGTGATCATTTTATTTCGTCCGGTGAAACTTTCCATCCAAAAATAATCACACGCTTTTGCCCCTTTAGCCTAGGGAGATTTCAAATCTTGGGTCTTGAGCCCCGAATTGTGGCCACTTTTGAACACCGAAGTAAATTTATCGGCTTTTCTAAGCCCCAGAAATGACATTTCAAGCAGCATATAACTGCTTAATATCGTCATTTCTGAGTGATAATAGCTTTAAGAATTTTAAGGGAAATGTCCGATATAACCTTTAGAGGATCAAGGATTATGGTCTATTCGAGTTTAGGGAAGAAATCTATCAGCAGTATATTAGCGATGGCGTTTGCCATCTCTGGTTGTATGCCGTCAGATGTTCCTTCAACCCGCCAAGGCTTTAATGCCACTCCTATCGGGGAAAGCACAACTGGTGCTGGCGCAGGTGCTACAACCACTGGCACTGGAAGCGGAGAAACATCTCTTCCACCCAAAGTAGAAATCAGACATTTAATTGAACCAAATCTTTCGACGGATCCTACCTACACCTCAGGAACTGGGTATGCGGGTGGGGGAAGTTACGTTAGAAAACTCACACTTCCTAAAAATTTCCAAGGTCGTTTGTATCTGGCCGGGATTAATATTGGAAGTTTGGCCGACAGGCACGTTAAAGTGCGGTTTAAATTTGGAGTTGGCAGAGATGCGATAACCATTCCTGGTGTTGTTTCTTCTGCTCCTGGTATCACTCCACAAACTAATATTCATGTTCTAGTGATGGATATGCGCTCGGAGCCTTTCCGCAACATACGTCTGACTTACGATCTTTTTGATTATAACGAATATGATTCAACTCAAACTCCAGTGCAGGATAACCGGGATTCGGGACTCTATTGCCGTGGTTTAAGAGTTGAAGATGATCCGACTTTCACAGGTGTGGGGCAGTGTGATGGTCTTCAGCCGGATGAGGAATGCCTTTATTCTTATGCCAAAGTCATGGACCAAGGGTTGGTCAAATCGGTTGTGAGCGGATCGTCGACCGTGCTCGTTCCTTCCATTCCTACTTTACCGCAGGTTAAAAGTGTATCTGGAAACGCTTATTATCAAGATTCCATGGCCCAGCATTTGAAAAAAACGCTGGCAGATAATACCAACGGTCCTTTGAAATTCAGTGAAGCAGCAGTTCCTCTTAATGCCACTGATGCCATCGATCTAAGTTTCCTTTTGACTCCTACTCCTTACACCATCGATTGGGCAGCTAAGGTTATTAATCTTGCTACTTATCACTACCGTGGCCCTTACCGTTTAATAAATAAAGCCGAGTGGCATTTTAAATTTTCTGATCCTGTTGGTGTCAAACGGCTGTTCTCCAGTAGTCGTCCCTACACTGGGCCGGCGGTTGCTGTTCCGGATAACAATACCGTTTATTACGGGTCTTACCTTTTCCCATTAGCGACTCAATTAGACTTAGCGGCCAATGTGGCACACTTGAGTTCAAGTGTTTGGACTGATCCGCGATCTGAAACAACACTTGCTGTTCCAGGGAAAACGCTTTGGATGGATGGCTCAAATGCCCGCGCCCAGAGTAAAAATTCTGACCTTGAGCACATCGGCTCTTGTAACGTTTCAGCTTCCATCGAAATCATTGCAAAAGACGACAACGCTAACGAATACGTGATCGCCCTTTCTGAGGATGTTAAGCTGCAGTTGGTTCGCCCAATTCAGCATTACACTGATACAGGAAATGATGTTCTTTACTCTAACTTTAAAACTTGTGCTTCCAACGCCTCATGCGGTGGGAACGAATGTTGTTTCAACAACCGTTGTTGGGATCAGACGCTGGTTTCTCAATGTTATGATTCATCCAGTACACAAGGTAACAGACAGGTTGGTGAGAGTTGTTTGACTGATCTGGAGTGCAGCAGTATGTGTTGTAACCGCAGTTCAGGTTTATGTTCACCCCATAACACCATCCTTAATCCCGCTGTTCTTTGTAGTAAACCGATCGGGGATTTTTGTATCGCTAAAGAGTGGTGCCAGAAAACTCCGGTAGTAAGATGCTTGATCGTCAATACCGGTACCAATGCCCTGGGAGAGGTGACTTGCCGGCAACAGTGCTACACCACTAGTGAGTACGGAGAATGTAAGTCTGGAGTTTGCATCGCTCCATTTCAGGAAAGTATTCCAACTTTTGATCCAAATGCCGACGGCGCCTGTGATGCAGCCGTTCCTGCGCCTAACTTTTAATCATTGATCCACGCCTTCAAGCTAGGGCATAATAGGAGCTCCAGGAGAGTGCCTTTATGTCTTTACCAACGTCACAAGATTGTATTCTTGACCATATTGCGATTGCTGTAAAAAGCATCTCATCCACTCAGAAGATCTATGAGGACATGGGGATGATCTTCTCGGGCGTTATTGAAGAAGTAAAAGAGCAGAAAGTTTTAACAGCATTTGCTCAGATCGATGAGAATGCTCATATTGAATTACTTGAACCGACCTCATCAGAATCCACCATTCATAAATTTATTGAAGCAAAGGGTGAGGGCATTCATCATCTGTGTTTTAAAGTTTTGGATGTTAAAAAGAAAACCGATGAGCTTACCCAAAAAGGGTATAAATTTATTTATCCTGAACCCAAAATTGGCGCTGGTGGGTGCTTAGTGAATTTCATGCATCCTAAATCCACAGGTGGCGTTTTAATTGAGATTTCACAAAGGCCCGTGACATGAATCAACATCAGTTCAGCGCACCAGAATTAACCAAAACGAATAAAATCCTTCTCATTGCTTCTGGAACTTGTTTTATCCTCTTTTCTCTATTGAAAGCGGTCGGAGCCTTTAATCTCGTTTCACTGCTAGGCCTTTCGGCTTCTGGTCTCATGAGCGGTTTTGTTTTTCAGCTTATTTCGTATCCACTGATAGAAGTTAATCTGATGGGTTTTATTTTTAATTCACTGGTGGTCTGGTTTATTGGATCGGAATTGGAAAAGCAGTGGGGAAGCAAAGTTTATTTGAGATTCCTCCTGATCAATATTATTGGCGTCGGAATTATATATGCTTTGGTTAATTTGCTTTTTTTCTATGGAACTCCTGTCTACTCGGCACCTATCCATGGAATGACCGGAATTAACTTTGCGATGCTGATTGCCTATTCTCTTTTGTACCCTGATCGACAAATGTCACTCATGATGATTTTTCCTATGCGTGCCCGAACCTTTTGTTGGATTCTGGCCGGGATTGAAGCCTATATGGCGGTCTTCTCTGGCCTGTCGTCGGCCTGGGCGCATTTACTGGCGATGGGGATCAGTTACTTGATTATCCGATTTCAGACCCAGCCCCTGATTAGAAAGGCCCTGAATGCCAGTTTCGAGAAAAAGAAGCGTAGCAAAAGCCATCTCTATGTCGTTAAAGACGAGGATCAGAAGCCGCCCAAGTTTTGGCAGTAAGCGTTATTGTAAGGAATTCTGAGGAGTTCTTGCTTAAGTCTCTGCGCGGTGGTACAAAAAGTTTCGTTTAAAAGTGAGGACTTATGAAATTAAGATTAGCTCTTGAAGAAAAACTTATGGATGCTCGCCTTCGTGACCGCCTTCTAGCTGAAGGAAAGATCTCTAAGGAAGAAGTAAAAAAATATCTGGATTCTCTTGCTGATGAAACTAAGAATGCAGTTCCTCTAGATCATGAAGAAGTAAAAAATCTTCAGTAGTCTTACTGTACGATAAATCCAGAAAAATAGATTTGTTTCACAACAGGTTCACCCAGTTTGGCGTTAACCTGTTTTTTTATTTTATTTTCCAACAAGATTTTCCCCGACAACGTATCTAGATCATCCGGTGAAAGATGCGAAGCGATCTCAATCAGAACATCCTTAAAAATGTATTCGCTGGCCTTGATTAGGGCCGCTTGATCATCGTGAAAGGGAAGAATATTCATCTCTACATCAAGGTAGCGAAGTCTAGTTCCCCTTGAATGCAAATTAACCACAAATTTCTTCATCGGAACACTCTTCACTTGAGACTGCTCAACCGCACTATTTTTGAGGCTTTCGGCTTCTGCGACTTGATCAGTAGGCTTGGGTTTTAGAATGTTGTGAGAGTAATAAACCAGACCAGCGCCGGCCACGACCACTACAAGATTGATGATAAGAAGTATCTTTTGAACTGAACCCATAATTAATCATAGCATGGAGCTGGAATAACGCAATCGCTTGAAACGAAAAGGGGCCCGAAGGCCCCTATAAATTCTTAAAGGTATTTATCAAGTTGTAGTGGAGTAAATGGCAGATCAAGATCCTTGGCCACTTGCTCATAGACGAGTTTGCCTTTGTAGATGTTCACACCAACACGTAGGGGCTTGTCCTTGATGATGGCACGGTCTACACCGTTTGCAGCAATCATGCGGGCATATTTAAGTGTGACGTTCGTTAGTGCAAATGTTGATGTTCTTGCAACAGCACCTGGCATGTTGGCCACGCAGTAGTGAACAACGCCATCGATAACAAAAGTCGGATTTTCGTGAGTCGTTGCCTTACACGTTTCAATACATCCGCCTTGGTCAACAGCGATATCTACAACCACTGATCCCTTTTGCATTCTAGAAATCATGTCACGAGTTACAAGCTTAGGCGCCTTAGCACCAGGAACTAGTACTGCACCAATCACTAGATCTGACTGAAGGACACATTCTTCGATATTATGTGAGTTTGAGAAAACAGTGTTCACTTTGTTTTCGAAAAGTTGATCAAGTTCAGCTAAACGTTTAGTCGAAAGATCAATCAGAGTCACATCGGCTCCCATTCCTACTGCCATTTGAGCGGCGTTAGTTCCAGCGATACCACAACCAATAATGGTCACCTTGGCACGACGAACACCCGGCACGCCTCCAAGAAGAATTCCTTTCCCGCCCTTATCGAGTTGCAGGTAAGTAGCACCAACCTGAACTGACATACGTCCTGCCACTTCTGACATAGGAACGAGAAGTGGAAGAGAGTTATCTTCAAGCTGAATAGTTTCGTAAGCGATACAAGTGGCGCCTGACTTCATCAAACCTTCAGTCTGAGGTTTATCGGCAGCTAAATGCAAATACGTATAAAGAATATGGTGAGGTTTAAGCAAAGCGATCTCATTGGCCTGGGGCTCTTTAACTTTGATGATCATTTCACCAGCTGCAAAAGCATCTTCAAGTGTTGCAACTATTTTAGCACCTGCTTTAATGTATTCTTCATCAGTGATACCAATGCCCATACCAGCATTATGTTGAACGAAAACTTCATGACCATCTAGAACCAGTTGTCGCGCGCCACTTGGAACAAGTCCAACACGGTTTTCGTTGTTTTTAATTTCTTTAGGAACAGCAATCTTCATAGAAACTCCCTGCATGAGCAATTTTTTAGAGTGTAATAATTTTAGGTATTTTACCTGTTTTCTAATATTAAGAATACAGGAAGCTCTGGCCATCTATAGCAGGAAAGACATTCCTATTGCCCTGCTTCCGCAGCAGATTAGTCAGTTCAAGATAATCCATTTCATGACCTAGATGGGTCAAAAGAGCTATCTTAGGCGCAATTTGTTCAATGTATTTAAGTGCTAATTCAAGATGCAGGTGAGTCTGGTGAGGCTTATACCTGAGGCAATCTATCACAAGGATTTCAAGCTTAGCGTCACGGAAGCGTTCTAAAACGGTTTCGGGTATTTCCCTGCAGTCGATGATGTAGCCTAGTTTTTGGTGAATAAAACACAGGGATTCTCCGTGCCCATGAGGCAGGGCCTGAAAATTAAAATTTTCGGCCGCCACGAGATTGGGGCCGGGAAGAATGGGGTGCAAATCCAAAAGTGGGATACCACCACCAATGACGGGCCTTTCTGCAAACACCTTTTCCCTCTGAAAAATGTAAGGAAACTTGGTTGTCAGCGAGTCAAGAGCGTGGACATCTGCAAACACCGGCAGCGCCTCGGAAGTTTGGAAACTAAAAGGGCGTAAATCATCTACGCCATGGGTGTGATCTGCATGGTCGTGCGTAATAATCACAGCATCAAGTTTTGTTGTTTGCGTTCGAAGTAACTGAGCCCTTAGATCGGGTGATGCATCAATCAAAATCGTTTTGTGCTGATCCGTTTCAAGGAGTGCAGCCGTTCTCAGGCGTTTATTCCTTGGATCGTTTGATTTGCAAACACTACAGTTACACCCTAAAATAGGAACACCCGTACTGGTACCTGAACCCAAAATCGTTATTTTGTTCATCAATGAGGATGTTACTATGAAATTCTGGTTAGTGCTATTCGCCCTGCTCATGGGCTGCTCTTCTGTGACAGAAAAGAAGACTTTATCCGAAAATATCCACATCGATGTTGAGGAATTAAAACTCGATAATGGCCTGACTGCCTTAATCGTGAGAAATCCCAAGCTTCCCATCTTTTCGCTCCAGCTTTTTTATAAAGTTGGCGGAAAGAATGAAGTCCCAGGGATTACGGGAGCAAGTCACTTTTTAGAGCACATGATGTTCAAAGGTGCCAAAAAGTATGGCAAGAGTACTATGGACTTCATTATTGAAGGAAGTGGAGGATCAACCAACGCTTATACGACCAACGATCAGACGGTTTATTATGAGAATCTTCCGTCCACTCAACTGGAAAAAATCCTAGACATTGAATCGGACAGAATGGAGAACCTTTTGCTCGATGAAGATGACTTTAATAAAGAGAGAGAAGTCGTTCTAGAAGAAAGAAAAATGCGTTACGAGAATTCTCCGCGCGGTCAGCTTTACCTTGAAATGATGCAAACTCTTTATAAAGGAACTCCATACGGGCGTTCAGTCATTGGAGACATCCCTGATCTTAAGTCAGTTAGTCGTGAACAGATTTTTAAATACTTTAAACGTTTCTACGCTCCTAATAACGCTACTCTGATTCTGGTAGGAGATGTTGATATTTCCGAGGCTAAATCAATTATCAAAGAGAAGTTTGGAAAAATTTCTTCGTCCCCATCAGTTGAGGAAGCCCACAAAGAATTAAAAGAAGAAGACTTTGCTCCTAAGTGGACAATTCATCAGACTCTGGCCAAAAAAGGGGAGTCTCCGAACCCTCTTTTCATGTTGGCCTTCCCGACTTACAAGGCAGGACATCCTAAAGGATATTCGTTAGATGTCCTCTCTTCGATTATTGGTTCAGGGAAAAGCGCTTCACTTATTAATCAGTATATTTTAATTGAAAAACCGATTGCGACTTCCATGTATTCGGCCCACCAGTCTCTGGAAAAATCAGGGTTCTTTTTTGTCGGAGGAGAACTTGTCAGAGGGGTGAAGTTACCGGAGTTTCGAGAGGACTTAATTAAACGCTTGGGCGGCTTTTGTGATTCAGAAATTACGGAAAGAAATATTCAGAAAGTTAAAAATAATTACCTGACAGGCCTTTATGGTGGACTAGATACGAATGCGGGTCTTGGCTCATTTTTAGGGGAAAGACAGCTCATTTTTAATGACTGGCGCTTTTATAAAAAGGAACTTGATATGTATGAGGGGGTCACTGTGAATGACGTCAAAGCCGTTTGCAAAGAAGCTTTCTCGAAGCCCAGTGTTTTTGTCTCTGTTTGGAATATGCATAAGTGAGAATAACCATGAAAAAAATAATTACTATTTCGCTTCTATCTTTATTATCAACAGCTGCTATGGGCGCTTCATTTCTTGATTCTGTTAACAGAACGAAATGGGGAGATCTTGACGTCGTTTGGATCGAGGACAATAAATTTCCTCGTTTTAATGCTGCCATTTACTTTCAGGACGGTTCTCTGAGTGATCCATTTTCTGGTCTGACTCAAGGAACTTTTGATCAGATTTCTTCTGGAACTTCCAAAGAATCAGAAAGAGAGATCTCTGAATTTTTCGATTTTTACGGCGCAGACTTAAAACACACGGTTACTCACGAGTATTCAGTTTATAGCGTGCAGGGCCTGACCAAGGACATTGGGCCGGTTATGGGTAAAGTCTGCGAGCTTTTTAGTGATGCTCAATACCCACAAAAAGAACTCGTCTCTTATGTGAGCCGATCCAAGAGTCGCTTGAAAAACCTTGTGACATCTCACTCGGCTTTGGCCGACCGCATTTTTAGACAGATCTCCCTGACTGAGACTCCTTACGCTGTTCCAGTCGAGGGAACACTTGCGACTTTTGACAAACTTAATCCTGTTGGTCTTAAAGAGCGTTTATCGGAATTGAATAATGCCAAAAAGGTTCTCTACCTCACAGGCCCGTCGGACATAAAAAAATTAGAGGAAGTGATTACCAAAAAATGTAATTGGACTGCTAAGTCTTCATATAAAAATTTAGTTCTGAAAAAGCCATCCTCTCAATCAGCGATCTATCTGATCCCAGTTCCAGGGGCCAATCAGGCGCAAATTCGAATTGGACGCTATGTAATACCTGATGAGATAAAAGGCAAATATGATCACTTCAGTTTTCTGGCCGGTTTTTTAGGGGGCGGATTTACTTCTAAGCTTGTGCAAGAGCTACGAGTGAAACGCGGGCTTACATATTCAGCAGGGGCCTACGTCTCAATGCAGAGAGATTATGGCCGCGCCGGTATTATGACCTTTTCCAAAAATGAATCTGCAGCTGAAGCGATCTCAATCATCAGGGACATATTTCAAGACGTGACTGCCAAAAAATTTACGCCTGAGGAATTTAAACATCAGCAGGGGCATCAAATTGGAGGGTTCTCTTTTACCTTTGAAGAAACTCACGCCTTTCTTTCTCAGATCATGTTGTATGACCACCAGCAAAGAGATTTAAAAGAGCTTGTTAATTATCCAGAGTTGATAGCTTCACTTACTCCAGAGGCGCTTTCACAGGCCAACCTTGAGGCTTTCCCATGGGAGCGTTTAACTATTGTTGTTGTAGGTGATAAGAGTCTTGAAAAAAGTCTCTCGAGAATCAGACCGGTACGGATTTTAAACTATCAAGACTATTTGTAATTATGTTTCCTGGGAGTTGGCCGTCATTTCGACGACTGCTCCCGGGTAAATAACCAGGCGAGCAGATTTAATTGATCCTGTAACGTGCGCACTTGATCTAATGGAAACTAAACCACTGCATTCAATGTCGCCTTCAACTTGACCGAATATTTCAAGATCAATCGCCTTAATTTTTCCTCTTACAAAAGATCCTCGCTCCAAAATAAGCTTTCCAGAAACTTTAACTTCGATGCTGCCCTCAACTGAAGCCGTGATGATAGAGTCACCACTTAAGATAAGGTCTCCAATCACCTGGGACTTGTGACCCAGAACATTGTAATGAAATTGCCTGAAATCATTGTCGTTGATCAAGACTTGTCTCCCAATTTATAGGATTCTGTTTCTTTTATCAGGAGAAGGTCTCCTTCTCTTGTGAAAATATAAATAACAAATTTAACAGATTCACCAACGACCCGGTGGAGGAATTCGGCGTTCGTTGGACGAAGTCTCGAAACAGAAAATGGCTCACCCATCGAGAATTTGATTCCTCCACCAATGGAAGGGTTAGCTGATGCCGGGTAGGCCATCATTCCATTATCTGAAATCATAAAAACTAAAATATGGCCTGAGACTTTTGTTTCGGGATTCGTTCTGATAATTTGAAACTTGAGCGTTGTCTTGTTTTGCTCTTTCACAAGTTCAAACTCATCAAGATTGAGTTTGTTTTCTTTCATTAGATTCTGCATACCATAGGGCTTTTTGATCCCCATAAGGTAAGGCTCATCCTGGGTGGCTTCGACGGTACCTTGGCCTGAAAGTTTATCCTGAAGTTGTTGGTTACTTAGTTGAAGGGATTCAATTTCTGATTCTAAAGTTAAAATCTTTGTATCGTTTCCGGTCAATACACTCGGCAGAGTTGGTGCGGGTGTCGATTTAATTCTGGAGCCAAGTCCAACGAAAAGAAGGCTGAGGAAGATGAGTCCGATGGAAATAGGAACAACTGTAAAAAGAGTACGTAAAAACTTTTTTGAAAACCTTAAATACCTAGGTGGAAGAGGGGAGTCATAAATGACTATGGAAACCTCTGAGCCACTCTGTTGTATCGGTTCTTTCATAATTTATTCTTTGAAAAAACGCTTCGAGGGGGTGAAAGCAATGTTGGCAGACTCAGTCTTTGACCATAATTCGCCCACAATTTTCCAGTCATAATTAGCATCTTTTTTAAGATAGAGTGTCTTTTTACCAATGTCATTGATGATTGAGGATTGGTAGTTCTGTTTTAAGTGAACTACAGCATATTCAGAGTTTGACATGATCGAGATGAAATCGAGTTTTATGTCAGGAGAGTCGGCTCGTGAGAAAACTGCTTTTTTATAGGCCTTGAATGAATTGTAATTGCCCTTGCTGCGGTCGTGGAATCTCTCTGAATCATAGCTTGAAATATAAGAATCAAAGTTTTTTGACTTCCAGGCATTGGCCCATTTTGTAACGGCTCCACTAATATCGCTGCGATTTCTATCCCACGTCGCTTTAGCGAGGTACATAACATCTTGAACGACAATAATAGGAGTGTGATCGATTTCGATATACTGAGAAATATCTCTGAGGTCAGCATTTTGCAATACGACACATCCGCGAGAATCAAGACCTTTTGAAATACGATTATCATCATGAGTAGAGTGAAGCCAAATGCCTCCGCCAGTTTTTCCAGCACGCTCATCTATGAAATTTGGGTAATCCATTGGAAAAGCACCAGCACCATAGATCTCTGCATACTTCCCGTGACGTCTGAGCAACTCTTCTTTAGAGAGAAAATCATTGATGGAATAAATTCCTTCAGGTGTTTTGTGATCCCCATTGATGGACTTGTCGCCTTTAAATTTTCCGGTAGCTGTATTATAGGTCTTTATTAATTTGGGATTTGTTCCACCGTTTTCGTACAGGTGAAGTTTGTGGGTAGCCTTTTCAACCAGGATTACGTGGTGAGCGAACTTTTCATCCATCATTAATATGTTGGATGGATAAAATTCTTCCGCAAAAACATTCCCGACTATTAAGGTCAATAAAGCAAAAATAATTACTTTTTTCAAGAAGCCTCCCTCTCATAAGCCCCTAGATTGTATTATGCCGCATGGAAGGATGCAAGGATGGTGTGAGGAATCTCTAAAAGCAATCTTTGCCGCATGTGCCCCCTCGATTAATCCTAAGTTATCATTATCAATGAGGAAACCCTAATGGCTTACTACATTATTAGCTTTGATCCTGAGCGGATGAAACATTTCCAAAAAAGATTTTCTTTTTTGGAAGATGCCGTATGGCTAAATGATAAAAATCAGCTGGCAGAGGTTATCGCCTCACCGCCTGCAGAATCCATATTTTTTGTCCATCTTACAGATAAACGTGAAGCGATTGATGATCTAATACTGACAATTCGTGACGGTTTGGTTTCGGCCAAGATTGTTTACGTGGTGGAAGAAGGGAAAGCCCCGGATTTAAAATCCCATCAAATGACTCCAGTAGGTGGTGATGCCTACGTGCCATTACAGATTGAGCCTTCAAAACTTTACTTGATACTGGAAGGGCTGATGCCGCCGGAGATCAATCAACGAGGCAACCGGCTAGATAATGGCAACATGGGCAACGTTCGAATTTCTGCACAACAGGGTTTGGAAGGATTCTGCAGCCACCCCAAAAGCAAAGAAATAGAAAAAATTTTTAATGAAATATTTGAAACAAAATTAAAACCAAAAAAACCAAGCTGGCAAAGTGCTGCCAACTTGTCTTCAGGTTCAGAAAATGAAGAGCTAGAAGTAGGAGTAGATATGAGTGATAAAGACCAGGAACTATCTCTTGATGATCTTGGAGATCTGGAGCTTAGTGCTGAAGGTGAAAATGAAGTGGCACTTCAGCAGGAGGCGGGCCTTGATCTCGATTTAGACGATGACATTGGGCTGGATTTATCTGCACCTGACGAATTGCCAGAAACTCCCCAGTCTGATGACTTAGGCATGGACCTAGACCTGGATGAAGGTTTTTCTCTGGATGATACTACTGAAGAAGATGATGATGCGGCTGATACCCTATCAGCTGATAGTGACGATAGTGATGAGAGCGAGGACTTGAACTTTTCATTGGATGACGATAATTCATCACCACCGGATTTGAGTGACGAACTCAGTCTTGGTGAGGAAGATGTAGGCTTAGACCTAGGTAGCGACGACTCATTGGATTTAGGTAATGATGAGGATAACGGACTTAGCCTGACGGATGACCTCAGTTTAGATGATGAACTAAGCTTAGACGAAGAAGATTCAACCGATCTCGGTGCAGATGTAGATTTGTCAGACGATGCGCTTGAAAAATTAAAGGAAATTGATGCCATCATGGATTTTGATGCCTCTCAGATAGGCATTAAAATGGATCATTCTTCTCAAAGTGAGAAAGAAGATGAAGCCTTTTCGCTTGATGATGAGGAAGGTCTGGACCTGGTTGGTGATGGGGTCGACAGTGATATCGAAACGTCACTTGTCTCAGAAGATCTGGATCTAGGAAGTCTCGATTTCTCAAATGAAGAAGAGGAAGAGGTTGTTGCGGCACCGGTAGCAGAAGATAAAACCAAGAAAAAAACCAAAGAGCCCAAAGAGAATAAAGAAGCCTACGACGGCGGAATAGGTAGGGAACTCAAGGAAATTTCGGGGGCCTATTCGGGTGAAATGGAGCGCATGCAGGCCACCATTTCAAACTTGCGAATTGACCGTGAAGAGTTACTGAGTAAAATTCAAAAATTCGAAGAAGATAAGTTCTTGCAGAGTCGACAGTTACTAACGATGAGAGCGGAGTTGGACGAGAAAAAAATTGAACTCTCTATCATAAGAAAAAAACTTAATGATGAGAATTCAGAACTCAAAGACAGACTTAAATTATTCGAAGAAAAGAAATTGATTTTGGAAGAAAAGAATAGAATCATGGCGGGAGAGCTTGATAAAGCTGCTCACAAAAACAAGATTGATGTCAA